>CAZTTL010000159.1:0-8611 GCA_964616635.1 uncultured Rhodoplanes sp.
GCCGGAAAATGCTCTAGGCCTGACGTTGCGGTTCCACGAGCAAGGCTTCGCGGCGCCGGACGGCTTGCCATCCGCTCAACGATCGATCGCGCGTTGCGGTGCCGAACAGGCCCTGGCGCCAGATCGCCAGCACGACGATCGTCAATCCCATCGCCGCTAAAACCAGCGCCGGCCGCGGGCCCGGCGGCTCGATATCGAGCTGCATGGCGATCATCGCGCTGAATGGGGCGCCGAATTTCACGACGAGGTACAGGCACTCCGCGAGTGCCGTGCCGAGAGCTGCAACGGCCGTGATCGCGAAAACCGTGATCGGCCGCGAGGCCACCGCGCTACCTCGGGTCCACAGGATCAGGCGGTAAAGCAGCAGCCATCCCGCCATCCCGGCGACCAGCGTCGGTGTCCAAACGTCCTCTTTCGACTGCAGGAAGAAGTGGATCACGGCGATGAAGGCGGCGAAATAGACAATCCGATGCAGCCGCTGCCAAGCCTTGCCGCCGAGACGGCGCACCATGCCGGTGGTCGAGGTCGCGGCGAGAATGGCCAGCAAAACGAGAGCACCCGCGCCGATCGTGAGATAGGTTCGCAGCACGATCTCCGACAGCACGTGCTTCAGGTCGAAGTTCTTGTCGACGACAAACGCGGTCACGTGGGCGAGCGCGTAGAAGAACGCGGCGAGGCCGACCATCCGCCGCACCGAGATCAGGCGCGGCCATGCCAGGATTTGCCGCAGCGGGGTGATCACCAGGATCGCCATCAGGCAATAGACGGCCCAGTCGCCGAGCATATGGATGGTATTGGTGACCGGCTGCGCCAGCGGCGGGCCGAAGGCCAGCGTTCCCGCCTGCAGCAGCGCCGGCGTCAGCAAAACGATGAAAGCAAGAAGCTTGAGCGGCGGCACGGCGCGAAAACGCGCGCGCCATTGCGTCGACAAACGCTGCGCCATCGAGAGCGTCATCTGTCTAAATCCCTGCTGTTGCTGCGCTCTCGACGCTGAGACTGAGCGTCCGCCTGCACTGATAGTTCGCTGTGAGGCTGACGTTGTTACGTTCGCGAAGGAATGACGCGCCGCCGGTGCTGCCAGCGTCGCCTTTGTGTGGATAAGCACCGGAACCCCCTCGGCTCACAGAAAAATTTGACGGCGCCGCCGGCTCGGGCCTAATCGCGCCATGACGATTCGTGCCTTCATCACCGGGCTCGCCGGCACCACCATCTCTCCCGCTGAACGCAGCTTCCTCCGCCAGGCCTCGCCCTGGGGGCTGATCCTGTTCGAACGCAATATCAGTGATCCGCGCCAACTCAAGGCGCTGATTGATGATTTCTATGGCACCGTCGGTTACGAAGCGATGGTGCTGATCGACCAGGAGGGGGGCCGGGTGCAGCGGCTCGGGCCGCCGCACTGGCGCGCTTATCCTTCCGGCGCTCATTACGGCTGGCTCTATGACCGCGACCCCGTGCTCGGACTCGCCGCGGCGCGGCTCGGCGCCCGGCTGATCGCCGCTGATCTCAGCGCGCTCGGCATCACCGTGAACTGCCTGCCGGTCGCCGACGTGCCGGCCCCCGGCGCCGACCCGGTGATCGGCGACCGCGCCTATGGCGATAACCCGGACAAAGTGGCGCAGATCGCCGGGGCCATCGCCGAGGGGCTGCTGGAGGGCGGCGTGCTGCCGGTTCTCAAGCATATGCCGGGACATGGCCGTGCCACCTGCGATAGCCATTTCGACCTGCCGGTGGTCGCGGCGCCGCGCGAGGTCTTGGAGCCAAGCGATTTCGAGACGTTTCGCCGGCTCGCGCATCTGCCCATCGGCATGACCGCGCATGTGATGTTCACCGCGATTGACCCCGACCAGCCTTCGACCCAGTCACCGACGATCGTCGGCGAGATCATTCGCGGCGCGATCGGCTTCGACGGCTTGTTGATGAGTGACGATGTTTCGATGGGTGCGTTGTCCGGCCGCATCGCCGACCGCACCACCAAGGCGGTCGCCGCAGGGTGCGATCTCGCTCTCCATTGCAATGGAGATCTGAAGGAAATGGAAGAGGTTGCCGGCGCCGCCTGCGAGCTCACGGGAACTGCTCTGGCGCGTTCGGAGCGCGCTCTGGCGGCGCGGCACGGCGCTGACGCGGTCGATCTCACCGAGGCACGAATCACCTTTTCCCGTATGATGGGCCCGACCGCAGCGGCGGGGTGAGGCCTCTATGTCAGTTGACGCGAGTGAGGTGCTGAGTGCGGCGGCAGAGCGTGGCGTGGACGAGCCGGCGCTGATCGTCGACGTTGAGGGGTTCGAGGGTCCGCTCGACCTTTTGCTTACACTTGCCCGCCAGCAGAAGGTCGACCTCACCCGCATCTCCATCCTGGCGCTCGCCGACCAGTATCTCGCTTTCATCGAGGCGGCACGGGCACTACGCCTCGAACTGGCCGCGGATTATCTGGTGATGGCGGCGTGGCTTGCCTTTCTCAAGTCGCGCCTGCTGCTGCCCGAAAGCGAAGAGGAGGAAGGCCAGAGCGCGGCCGAAATGGCGACGGCCCTGGCGCTTCGCCTGAAACGCCTGGAGGCGATCCGCGCGGCGGCGGCGAAGCTGATGGACCGTCCGCAGCTCGGACGCGATGTGTTCGGCCGCGGCGACCCGGAGCCGATCGCCGAAATCAAGCGCCCGGAATGGTCAGCGACGCTCTATGACCTGCTGTCGGCCTATGCGACCGAGCGCCAGCGCCACGCGCTGGCCCATGTGCGGGTTGCCAGGCGCACGGTGTGGTCGTTCACCGAGGCCCGCGAGCTGCTGGCGCGGCTGATCGGCGAGGCCACCGACTGGACCGAGCTCGACGCGTTTCTGCTCGCTTATGCCGTCGAGCCGGAGATGCGGGCAACGGTGTTTGCCTCGAGCCTCGCCGCGACCCTCGAACTGGTACGGGAGGGCGTGCTCGACATGCATCAGCCGACGGCCTTTACGCCGATCCATATCCGTAAGCGCGTGAATGGGTCGGATGGTGGCGCGCCAGTCACGGATGCCGCTGCGAACGAACGCGCGTAACAATGCGAATGACAGGGGCTTCGACATGAGCCAAAGAGGGGCGCGATCAAAGCCCGAGGGGGCGCCAGCGCGACCGCGGCAGCGGACCGCGCCGCCGAATCCGCGATCGCGCGACCATGGCGATCCCGGGTTCCGCTTTCACCGCGACGGCATCCGCGCCGGGCTTGCCGAGCTCGCCGAACGGTTGGGGGCGCGGCCGCCGTCCGTTGAGCCTGCTGCTGGCCCGGCGGAGCCTGCGGAGCCGATCGGGCCCGACGAGGCGCTTGTTGTGCCGGGCGAGGAGCCCGCCGCATTGTCGGAGCCCGTAGTGCCAACGGAACCCGCGACGGAACCGCCGAACTCCCCGGGAGCCGCGGTGCGCCCGGAGGAACTGCGCCTGCTCGAGGCACTGCTGTTTGCCGCCGCCGCGCCGGTCGAGGAGAAGGTTTTGGCAAAGCGGCTGCCGCCGGACACCGACGTGCGCGCCATGCTCAAGCGCCTCGCGCTTGACTATGCGCCGCGCGGCATCAATCTGGTGCGGGTCGGCAATGCCTGGGCGTTCCGCACCGCGAATGACCTCGCCTGGCTACTGACCCATGAGGCGGTCGAGCCCAAAAAACTGTCGCGCGCGGCGATCGAGACGCTGGCGATCATCGCTTATCACCAGCCGGTCACCCGCGCCGAGATCGAGGACATCCGCGGGGTTGCCGCCGCCAAAGGCACGCTCGACGTGCTGCTGGAAACCGGCTGGATCAGGCCGCGCGGGCGCCGCAAGGCGCCGGGCCGCCCGCTGACCTTCGGCACCACCGAGGCGTTCCTGTCACATTTCGGGCTGGAGCAGCTCTCCGACTTGCCGGGCCTCGACGAGCTGAAGGGCGCCGGCCTGTTCGACGGCCAGCTTCCGGCGGGCTTCGCCGTGCCGGCGCCGTCGGACGATCCGGCGCTGCGCGAGGACGAGGAGCCGCTGGAGCCGGTCGATCTCGATCTCGGCCTTGCACCGCGGCCCGACCCCGAGGAATGAAGGTTTCGGGTATTTTTCCGGCAAGCCGACCCTCGGCATACTGGCTGTCGGGCCGCCCCGCGCACTCGGTCGGCCAACCGGCCTGCGAGGTCGCGGCAAGTCAGCCCGCGTCCTTGTTTTTCCCGCCGCCTGCGCCTAGCTTCGGAGTAAATGATTGCTGAAAGCGGGGGCCTGTCTGCCCCGGCGGTCCGGAGGGCATTCCCCATGGGTGGCTTGAGTATCTGGCATTGGATTGTTGTGATCGGCGTGGTGCTGCTGCTGTTTGGCCGCGGCAAAATTTCCGATCTGATGGGTGACGTCGCCCAAGGCATCAAGGCCTTCAAGAAGGGGATGGCGGACGACGACGACACGCCGAAGGCGGAGCCGGCGAAGACGGAGCCGGTCAAGTCGATCGAGCATGAGCCAGGCCAGCCGGTGGCGCAGCAGCCGGAGAACCGCAAGGTCGGCTGAGCGCCGCTGCCCGCCTGCCGCCCCAGGATGCGCGCGGGCGGGCGGTGCGCCACGGCGCCTCGGAGTTCTCATGTTTGACATCGGCTGGAGCGAGCTTGTTCTCATCGCGGTGGTCGCGCTGATCGTGATCGGGCCGAAGGAATTACCGGGCGTCCTGCGCATGGTCGGGCAGTGGACCGCCAAGGCCCGGCGGATGGCGGCTGAGTTCCAGGGCCAGTTCAACGAGGCGCTGCGCGAAGCGGAGATGGTCGACCTGAAGAAGCAGGTCGACGAGATCAACGAGACCGCGCGCAGCATCACCCACTTCGACCCGCTTGCCGAGCAGCCGAGCAAGTCCACCGCGATTGCCGATGCCGGCGAGTCTGCGCTTGCGGATGCCTCTTCCGCTCAGCCGCCGCTCTCTGCCGTGAATGACGCCGCAGGCACAACACCGGCGGAAGCGCTGCCGCCCGACGCGGGGGGCACGGAATATTCCGCTGAGCCGGCCGCGCCAGAGCCGACGCCGCCGGTTGAGTCTGAGGCGACGCCGCCCGTTGAGCCTGAGCCGGCTTCGCCCGTGGCGCCGGCTAATGCGAGTGCGCCGTCAACCGAGCCGCGGCCGACGCCATGACGCATGAGGATATCGAGGCGACCAAGGCGCCGTTGATGGACCATCTGATCGAGCTGCGCGGGCGGCTGATCAAATCGCTCATCGCCTTCATGCTGACCTTCATCCTGTGCTTTCTTTTCGCCAAGCATATCTACAACATCCTTGTCTGGCCGTTCGTCTGGGTGGCCGGGCCGGAGAATTCCAAGTTCATCTACACGGCATTGCTCGAATATTTCGTCACCCAGCTCAAACTTGCGATGTTCGGCGCGGCGTTCCTTTCCTTTCCGGTGGTCGCGGCTCAGATCTACATGTTTGTTGCGCCCGGCCTCTACCGCCACGAGCGCCACGCTTTCCTGCCCTATCTCGTCGCGACGCCGGTCTTCTTCGTGCTCGGCGCCATAGTCGTATATTTCGTCGTGATGCCGATGATCGTGCGCTTTTCCCTCGGCATGCAGCAGCTCGGCGGCAATGGCAGCGCCGAGATCGCGCTGCTGCCCAAGGTCGGCGAATACCTGTCCTTGATGATGAGCCTCGTCCTCGCCTTCGGGATTGCGTTTCAGTTGCCGGTGATCCTGACGCTGCTGGGGCGCGTCGGCATCGTCACCTCGGCGCAGCTCAAGAGCAAGCGGCGCTACTTCATCGTCGGCGCCTTCGTGATTGCCGCCGTGCTGACACCACCGGATGTATTGAGCCAGTTGTCGCTTGCGGTCCCCTTGCTTGGGCTTTACGAAGCCTCGATCTTCGCCGTGCGGATGGTGGAGCGCAAGGCGCGAGCCGCTGCCGCCGCCAATACTGGCTCCGCCTCCGAGCCCGCCTCCTAGCGCATTTTCCGGCGAAGTGGACACCGGTTCGCCGCAGAAAATGCGATGACGCAAAGAGAAATAGAGCGAATTCCGATTCCACCTGAACGGCATTCGCTCTAAGTCCTTCGGCCGTTGTTGCCGTCGCAACCGCCTCACCGCGTATGCAGGGATGCTATAACTCCGCCCGTCCCGATTCTTCAGCGCATTCTCCGACGGAGCGGATTCGCCCGTTGTGACCATTCAGGGAGGCCAGAGCGGTTTCGAGCCACTGACCGAACTCCGCCCTGGCGTGAAGCATGCACGACAGCAAATGGATTCGTGAAAACAGCGACGCCTTCGATCGCGCTCTGGCACGCCGCGGGCTCGAGCCGCAGGCACAGGAGCTGCTCATCATCGATGGGCGCCGGCGCGCCGCCATCGGGCGGTTGGAAACGGTGCAGGCGCGCCGCAACGCCGCGTCGAAGGAGATCGGCGAGGCCAAGCGCAAGGGCGACGAGGCCGCGGCCAGCCGGCTCAAGGACGAGGTTGCGGCGCTGAAAACCTCGATTTCGGCGCTCGAGGCGGAAGAGAAAGACGTCTCGCGCGAACTCGAGATTGCGCTTGCGCAAATTCCCAATCTGCCGCTCGACGACGTTCCCGACGGCATCGATGAGAACGACAATGTCGAGCATCATCGGTTTGGCGCGAAGCGCTCTTATGCGTTCGAGCCCAAGCAGCATTTCGAGCTTGGCGAAGCGCTTGCACAGATGGATTTCGAGACCGCGGCGAAGCTGTCCGGCGCACGCTTCGTCGTTCTGAAGAACGGCCTCGCGCGACTCGAGCGCGCGCTCGCGCAGTTCATGCTCGACCTGCACACGCGCGAGCACGGTTACACCGAGATCAGCCCACCGATCCTGGTGCGCGAAAAGGTGATGTTCGGCACCGCGCAACTGCCGAAATTCAAGGACGACCAGTTTTCGGTCTACAGCGAAGAGACGATCGCCGACCGTGAGAACCGTGCCGTGGTGCGCATGCTCAAGGATTTGATGGAGCGCGATTCAGGAAAAAGCTGGCTGAAGGAGGAGCTCGATCTGTCCCCCTGCGCAGCGCTGCTTGCGGCCGATGCCGCAAATGAGCCGCGACCGGATCGGTTCTGGCTCATTCCAACCGCCGAAGTGCCGCTCACCAATCTGGTGCGCGAGCAGATTCTCGACGAGGACAAATTGCCGATCCGGCTCACCGCCTGCACGCCCTGCTTTCGCGCCGAAGCCGGCGCCGCCGGCAAGGACACGCGCGGCATGATCCGCCAGCACCAGTTCACCAAGGTCGAGCTGGTGTCGGTCACCAAGCCCGAGCAGAGCCGGGACGAGCTCGAGCGCATGCTCAGCAGCGCCGAAGAGGTGCTGCGCCGCCTCGACCTGCACTATCGCGTGGTGACGCTGTGTACCGGCGATATGGGCTTTGCCTCGCAAAAGACCTTTGACATCGAGGTGTGGCTGCCGGGGCAGCGGCTCTACCGCGAGATCTCGTCCTGTTCGGTCTGCGGCGAGTTCCAGGCGCGACGCATGGGAGCGCGCTACCGCACCAAGGAAGGCCGGCATATCCGCTATGTGCACACCCTTAACGGGTCGGGCGTCGCGGTCGGTCGCGCGCTTGTCGCGGTGCTGGAGACCTATCAACAGGCCGACGGATCGATCGCCGTGCCTGACGTGTTGCAGTCATATATGGGCGGCATGAAAACGATCGAACGCGGCTGAGAATCGCCGCAAACGTTTCCGATCCAGGGCGCGCGGAGCCGCGCCATGGCGCCGGGGGCAGTGGAACCCGGGTCGTGGAGCCCGGGCAACGGAACGAGGTGATCAGCGTTTGGGAATGCGTATTCTTGTGACCAATGATGACGGCATCCACGCGCCGGGCCTCGACATTGCGGCGGAGATCGCGCGGGCGTTGTCGGACGATGTCTGGGTCATCGCGCCCGAGCTCGACCAGTCCGGCGTCGCCCATTCGCTTTCGCTCAATGATCCGCTGCGCATGCGCGAGGTGACCGAGCGGCGCTTTGCCATCAAGGGCACGCCCACCGATTGCGTGATCATGGGGGTGCGCCACATCCTCAACGGCAGGGGACCGGACCTCGTGATCTCCGGCGTCAATCGCGGATCGAATACCGGAGAGGACATCACCTATTCGGGCACGATCGCCGGCGCCATGGAGGGCACCATCCTCGGCATTCCGTCGGTTGCACTGTCCCAGGCTTACAGCCAGGAGACCAGGCTGCGTCCGCATTGGCAGACGGCTTTGCATTTCGGGCCCGACCTGATCCGCAAGGTTTTGACGGCGGGCATGCCGCGCGACGTGCTGGTCAACATCAATTTCCCTGATTGCACGCCCGAAGACGTGAAGGGTGTCGCGGTCACGAGCCAGGGCCGGCGCGCGCAGGAATGGATCCGGATCGATCCGCGCCACGACGGCCGCGGTATTCCTTATTTCTGGATTGCGTTCACGCGCGGCGAGCAACCGAGCCCGACGCATGGCACCGACGTGTCGGCCCTCGCCGACCAGCGGATCGCGGTGACGCCGCTGTGCATCGACATGACCGACGAGCCGTTCATGACCCGGCTCGCCGAGGTCTTGGACTGAGATCAGCGCATGCTTGATGGCATGCGGGCAGCTTGCGGGACCCGCTGTTGCAAATGCGGGTGGGTCAGGCTGCGGCGGCCTTCTCGAAGGCTTGCGACAGAATGCGGCCGAGATTCTCCTGCT
>CAZTTL010000160.1:0-8580 GCA_964616635.1 uncultured Rhodoplanes sp.
GGATTGGTAGGCCCATAGTAGAGCTTGAGACGCTTCGTCGGCAAATCAGAGAAGAACTATACTTTTGGCACCACTTGTGGATGGATTGGCTTCCGGGCAAGATCACAGAAGGCGAAGACGCGTATCGTAGGTTGGCTGCTCGTTTAGAAGCGATTTCTGTTGTGAGTTTGAAACCGCTGCAGTGGTACGTCCAACTCCGGCAATGGGATCTTGCCAAAGCGGCTTCAAACCTTCGCGGGCTTTCAAACGTGCGCGGCAGTTTACGTGACGAAAGGACGATCCTTACGCACGCAGTCGAAACTGCATTGCAGCTTCCGACTACCGATGATTCAGAACGAATTCGACGGATTGAGGAGCGAGTGTTTGGGAAAGTAGGGGGCACCACTTGATCATTGAGGATCATCCCATGGCGCGCGCTCCTATCCATCCTGGCGCACACCTCGCCGAAGAACTGAAGGAGCTCAATATGTCCGCCGCCGAACTGGCACGACAGATCAAGGTGCCGGTCAACCGGGTGACGGCGATCTTGAACGGGCAGCGGGGCATCACGGCTGATACAGCGCTGCGTCTGGGCCATTGGTTCGGCACAAGTCCTGAATTCTGGTTCGACTTGCAAACGCTGTACGAGCTGCGCCGGGCGCGCGAAGCAGTCGGCAAGCAAGTCAGCGGCCTTCCGACGCGGGCGGATCGCACGCGTAAGCCTTCTCGCGAGCGTCGGGCCGGTTGAGGGTTTGGCTGACCGCTGCCCTGTTCACCCCCGCACCATGCGTATCAGCACACCGTCCTTGCGCACGAAATGATGATAGAGCGCGGCGCCGATATGGGCGAGCGCGAGCGCTGCGATCGTCAAGCCGAGCACGCGGTGAACCAGAAACATGCTCTCCGAAAAGGCGCGGTTTTGAGCCCAGATTGGCGGCAGCTCGAACAGCCAGAACACCGAGATCGGGGCGCGATAGGCCGAGGTCGCGATCCAGCCGACAATCGGCTGAATGATCAGCAGCGCGTAAAGCGCCCAGTGCGTTGCGTGGGCGACAAGCTGCTGAAGCGGCGGGATGTCCGGCGGCAGCTCCGGCGGCGGCACGATGACGCGGTAGGTCAGCCGCAGCAGCACGATCGGCAGCAGCACGAAACCGAACGAGCGGTGAAGGTTGTACAAAAGGTCCTTCGTCGGGCCCGGGCCCGCATTCGCCATATAGATGCCGGCGGGGATCAAGCCGATCACGATGATGGCCGTAAGCCAGTGAAGCACCCGCGCCGGAAGCGTATAGCCCCGCTCTTCACCTGGCGCGGGCATCGTCATGTCGACCATGGTCGCCTCATCCTTCAGTCCTTGGCTTGGGCTCGGGTGATACGCAGTGGGACCAAAATTTATAATACCCTTGTTTTAATACCGTCCTGCGGCAAACGGCGGCGACGCCGCGGTCGCGCGCGGGGTTGAGCGGGCGCCGCATGACAGGATAAAGTCGCCGTCGACGCAAGTCATGCGTGCGGCCGTGAAAAATCCACCTCTTGCCGGGTGCGTCGCGCTTGAACTTGAATTCGTTCACTTGGTCAGAGCCAGCCGTCAGCCGCGCCGACTGTTGGAACGGCGTGCCGTCGATCTTTCGCACCCAACGGCCGCTGCCACCGCCATGGGATCGTCTATTCGGGCCGCTGCAGACCGGCGCGGTCGACGATCTCGTCGTGATCGGCCAGATCGGTCAATCGCTCGACGGACGCATCGCCAGTCATGATGGGCGCCGCGAATTCATCAACGGACCGGACGGTCTTGCGCATCTGCACCGGCTGCGCGCGCTGGTCGATGCGGTGGTGGTCGGCATCGGCACCGCGCTTGCCGACGATCCGCAGCTCACGGTGCGGCGGGTCGACGGTCCCAGCCCGGCTCGTGTCGTGATCGATCCGCGCGGGCGGCTGCCGCGGTCGGCACGGCTGCTCGGCGAGGACGGCGCGCGACGGGTGGTGATCACGAGCGCCGCGGCGAACTCCGATCTTCCGGCTGGGGTGGAGCGCATCGTGCTCGCCATGGGCGATGGCGGGCATATCGATCCGGCTGACATTATTGCTGCACTCGCGCGGACAGGATGTCGCCGCCTGCTGATCGAAGGGGGAGCGGAAACCTTGTCGCGCTTTCTCGCCGCGCGATGCCTCGACCGGATTCATATCGTCGTGGCGCCGATCATCCTCGGCTCCGGCCGGGCGAGCTGCATGCTGTCGACCGTCGCCCATGCCGATGACGCCATTCGTCCGCAGGTGCGCGCGGTTCCGCTCGGCGACGAAGTGTTGTTCGATTGCGACCTGTCGCGTCACCGCCGTATGTTGGGGCAGGCGAACAGGTCGACATGACCGACCCGCAGGGTCGAGCGCTGCCGTGCCAGCTTACGGCGGCTGATCCAGCCCTCCACCTCCGCCGCGGGCGTGCCGACGGCGAGCGCCGCAGCTGCAAAGCCTGCCAAGACCTCGACCTGCGGGGCGTCGGCGGGACCGAGCTCCCAGTCGGCGCGGCCCTGCACGATGGCGTAGCCGATCCGTTCGAACAGGGCGATCGCCGTGGTGATCGCGGTGGGCCCGAGCGCCGGGCCGAACCCTTTGTCGGTGCGCTGGTGGCGATTGAAGGCAGCGATGATGGCGCCATCGCCGCGATCGGCCGGCTCCAAAGTGACGCGTCCGTCATAGCTGAGCGCCGCATAGAAGGGCAGGTTGCGCGCGGCGATCTCGGTCACCAGGCGCTCCAGCCACGGCTGTGAGACGAGATCGAGGAAGGCCGAGGTGGTGACGAGATCGACCGGGCCGTCGAGCGCTAATTCGAGGTCATGGACGAGATCGACCGGGATGGTGCGGATGGTTTGCTCCGGTGACGCGGCCTGCGGCGTGCGGGCGAGCAAACTCAAGTCGTTATCGACCAGGCGCCAGGTCTGGCGGGTGGGCAGCGCCTCGGTGATCGCGCGCAACGTCGCCCCGGCGCCGCAGGCGAGATCGACCACGGTCACGGCGGGCTGGGCGGCGAAATACTTGCCGACCGCGGCGAGCACGTCCGGATTGCGGGCGCGCCGGTCATGCGGCTCACGCCGCGCCAGCCAGTCGGCGGAAAAGTCGCTCACCTCACCCCCTCGATCGCCGCAGCGATGAGCCGCGCGGAGTCTTGCCAGGTGGGAAGCCGGCCGGCGGCGGTCTGCGCCGCCTCGGCGAGTCGCGTGCGTTCGTCGCGGTCGGCGATCAGCTGGCGCAGCGCGGCGGCGAGGGCTTCCACATCATCGGCCGGCACCAGCGTCCCGGTGCCGGCGGGGATCGTCTCGGGGATCGCCCCGGCGGTCGTTCCGATCATCGGCAGGCCATAGCTGATCGCCTCCGCAAAGGCCATGCCGTAGCCCTCGAAGCGCGAGGCGAGCACGAACAGATCGGCCTCGGCGTAAAGCTGCGCGAGGCGGTCCGGCGGCACCGCGCCGGCGAGGGTTACGCGCGGTGTGAGCCCGCAGGCCGCGATCTGCGCCGCGATCTGCGCGGCGGTCGCCGGATCGCGATCGCGCGCGCCGGCAATGGTCAGGTGCCAGTCGAGATCGGCAATGCTAGCCAGTGCCGCGATCAGCACGTCATAGCCTTTGCGCGGCACTAACGAGCCGACTGCGAGCAGCGCGACCGGCCCGTCTATGTTCCGTCGCGCCGGCGCGCTGACGCGGTCGGTGCCCGGGGGCGCCACGGTGATGCGCTCGTGCGGGACCCCGTAATCGGCGGCGAGGATACGAGTGGTTAAGTCGCTCGTCGCGACGACATGATGGGCGGCGGCGAGCGCCGCGGTCTCGCTCGCGCGCAAGCGTGCGGCCGCGGCGTCGGTAAGCCCGGTTTCGAGCGCCAGCGGGTGATGGACGAGAGCAATTACCGCGCGCGTGCGGCAGTAACCTTCGGCGAGTTCGGGCAGTGCGCCATAGGCCAGGCCGTCGATAACGACCGGCAAGCCCACCGGCACGCGATCAAGGGCAGCGAGCGCGGCCGCGCGTCTTGTGGCGCTCGGCGCGGGAAAGCCGTCGCCAAGATCGATCGCCTCGACGGCAAAGCCAAGGTCCCTCAGCTCGGCGATGATGCGGCGGTCGTACGAAAAACCGCCCGTCGGCGTCGCAAGATCGCCCGGCACCGCAAACGCAACCCGTCTCACCACAGCGCCGCCTCGTACCAGGCGCGGGCGAGATGCGACTCGGAGACGGTGACGCGGATGGCGGCTAGGTCGCGCCCGTCACGGCCGAGGTTGCCGGCGCGCGCGGCCTCGGCAAGCTTATCGAAGACGTGCCGGGTCAGGAACTCGGTCGTGGTGTTGCGGCCGGAGCATTCCGGCACCTCGTCGAGATTGCGATAGTCGAGCGGCGCCAGCACCGCTTTGAGCAGCTCCTGCGCGCGGCCGATATCGACGACGACCCCGTTGGCATCGAGCTGCTCCGCCATGAAGGCGGCATCGATGACGAAGGTCGCGCCGTGCAGGCGCTGCGCCGGGCCGAACATGGCGCCGCGAAATGAATGCGCGACCATGATGTGATGGCGAACCTCGACGGCGAACACAGGCTTTTACCTCGTTCAGGGCTTGGGGGGCGCGGCGGCGGGATAGTCGATCACCTGGCAGAGAATGCCGCTCGCCGGCGCGAGAATCTCGCCGATCCGCGCGGGCAGGTCAGCAAAGGCGAGCGGCGGATTGAGCAGGCCGTCGAGCCGCGGGTCGGCGAGGAGATCGAGCGCGGTGGCGAGCCGCCGCCGATGCGTCCAACGGGGCCGATGCGATGGCGCGACCTGTCCGACCTGGCTCGAGATGAGCTTCAGCCGCCGGCTGTGGAATGCGGCCCCAAGCGGCACCGCGACCTCGCCCGTCCCGTACCAGCTCAGCTCGACCACGGCGGCCTCATCGCCCGCGAGGCGGAGCGCGGTCGCCAACCCCGCGGCGCTGGCGCTCGCATGGAACACAATGTCGCAGTCGCCCGGGATATCCGCAGGCAGAGCAAACCCTAGCCCCAGCCGGCTAGCCGTTTGGGCGCGCCGCCCGTCAATGTCGACGACCGTCACCGCGGCGCCGGGAATAATCCCGCACAGCCACCCGACCAGCAGGCCGATCACACCGCCGCCGACCACGGCGATGCGATCGCCCGGTCCCGCCGCGGCATCCCACACGGCGTTGAGGGCGGTTTCCATATTGGCAGCGAGCACGGCCCGCCGCGGCGGAACCGATCGCGGCACGACAATCGCTGCTTCGGCGGGAAGCACGACCGCGTCCTGGTGCGGATGCAGCGCAAACACGGTGCGCCCGCGCAAGCCCTTTGGCCCCGCCTCGACCCGGCCGACCAGGCAATAGCCGTACTTTGCCGGGAAGGGGAAAGTCCCGCGCATGAACGGACAGCGCATGCGCGTGAATTCGCTCTCCGGCACCCGGCCGGACCAGACCAGCCGCTCGGTGCCGCGGCTGATCCCGCTGTGCAGCGTGCGGATCAGGACATCGTCGGCACCGGGCGCCGGGAGCGCCTCGGCGTGAATCTCGGCGACGCCCGGAGCGACATACCACAAGGCTTCCGATGCTGGTCCGCTCCGGGCGCGGAGGGACTTGTCCTTTTCGCTCGGGCTAGCCCTGTCGCCCTTCGGCGCCACGGTTTCTGCATCACCCGAAGCCGCGCTGGCCTTGCTATCGCCGTGATCAGGCGCCACTTGCAAATCCTTTATTGGCGCGCAAGGCGACCACCGGGTATATCGCGTCTGTCGCAGGATATCGCGTGCGGCTCAAGAAGGGCAGGGGTCTTCCATGACGGCAGAGGCGAGTGCGGCCAGGCCCGCCGCAGCGCTCCCGGCTGTCTCACCGACAGGTCGTCGCATTCTCTTCGCCGTGCTCGTGATATCGACGATCGCGGCGATGTTATCCCTGATGGCGCGCATGCTGGCGCCTGGCGGGCTGAGTGCTTTCGACATTGTCGTGCTCGCGCTCTTTGCGGTGACGCTGCCCTGGACGGTGATCGGTTTCTGGAATGCGGTCATCGGCCTGATCGTCATGCGCTGCGCCAAGGACCCGGTCGCTACGGTATTGCCGGCAGCAGCGCGGTTTTCCGGCCATGAATCGATCACGGCCTCGACTGCGATCCTGCTTTGTGTCCGCAACGAGGGGCCGGAGCGGATCGTCCGCAATCTCGAGCCGCTGCTTTCCGGGCTGGTCGAGGCCGGCGTCGGCGACCGCTTCCACCTCTACGTGCTGAGTGACACCAGCGATCCGGCGATTGCCGCGACGGAGGAAGCGCGGTTCGGCCAACTCGCCGCCGCGTGGCAGGACCGTATCGCCATTACCTATCGCCGGCGCACCGACAATGAAGGGTTCAAGGCCGGCAATATCGCCGATTTCTGCAAGCGCTGGGGCGACCGGCACGATTTCGCGGTCACCCTCGATGCCGACAGTTTGATGCCGGCCCCGGCGGTGCTGCGCCTGGTGCGGCTGATTGCGTCCGATCCGAAGCTCGGGATTTTGCAAGGCCTCGTCGTCGGCCTGCCCTCGACCAGCGGCTTTGCCCGCCTGTTCCAGTTCGGCATGCGGCTCGGCATGCGCTCCCACACCATCGGCAGCGCCTGGTGGCAGGGCGACTGTGGCCCCTATTGGGGCCATAACGCCATTCTGCGGCTGAAGCCGTTCATCGCGCATTGCGAACTCTCGGCGCTGCCGGACGGTGGGCCGCTCGCCGGCCACGTGCTCAGCCACGACCAGATCGAGGCGGTGCTGATGCGTCGCGCCGGCTACGAGGTGCGGGTGCTGCCGGAGGAAAATCTCGGCTGGGAGGAGAATCCGCCGACCCTGATCGAATTCATCCGGCGCGATCTGCGCTGGTGCCAGGGCAATATGCAGTATTGGAACTTTATCGCCCTGCCGCGGCTGCACCCGGTGAGCCGTTACCAGCTTGCCTTTGCCATCCTGATGTTTCTAGGCTCGCCGGCCTGGATCGGTTTGCTCGTGCTCGGTGTGCTCGGCCTTGCGCTCGCGCCGGTGCCCGCCGCGGTGGTGGAGGCGGGGCCGGGCCTTGCGCTGTTGCTGAGCCTGCTCGTGATGTGGTTTGCCCCGCAAATCGCCACCGCGACCGACGTGCTGCTGCATCCGCGCGAGCGCCGGGCGTTTGGCGGGCCGTGGCGCTTTGCGGCAAGTGTCGTTGCGACGATGGCGTTCTATCTCCTGCTCGCGCCGGTGATGTGGCTCGCGCATACGATCTTCCTTGCGCGCCTGCTGCTCGATCGCGAGCCGGCCTGGGGCGGCCAGCAGCGCGACGAACATGCGGTGCCGCTGTCTCTCGCGATCCGCCGGCTATGGCCGCAAGTGCTGCTCGGCTGGACGGCGATTGCGATCGTCGGACTGACGCATCCGGCGGCGCTGCCCTCTGTGCTGGTATTGGCCGGCGGTTTGGCGCTCACCGTCCCGTTCGCGGTCATCACTTCGTGGCCTGGCTTTGGCCGGCTGCTGATGCGACTCGGCCTTGGGCGGCTGCCGGAAGAAATCGCACCGCCCCCGATCTTGCGTGCGGTAGCGCTGCCGGCGCTGGCGGGCGCCGCGCCGCCGATCGGGACCGCGTCGGCGATTGCAGCAACACCGTCGTCTCCCGGATTATCGGAATGCTCGCCGGCCTCCGGACCGTAGTGGGCGTGCTGCGCTCGCTGCGGACGTATCACGGCGATCGCCATCACCGCGCCGGCCTCGATCGACTGTATCGCCAGTTCGTGCAACCGGGCGACCTTGTGTTCGACATCGGCGCTCATGTCGGCGACCGGGTCGGTGCCTTCCGCCGCATCGGCGCCCGTGTGGTCGCCGCCGAACCGCAGCCGGCGTTGCTGGCGGTGCTGAAGCTTTTGTACGGACGAGACCGTGCGGTGGCGGTCGAGCCGGTGGCGGTAGGGCGCGGTGAGGGTTTTGCGGAGCTGATCGTCAATCGTGCCAATCCCACGGTCTCCACCCTCTCACCCGATTTTATCGCCGCCGCGGACGGAGCGCCGAACTGGGAGGGCCAAAGCTGGGACTCGCGCTTGCGGGTGCCAATGACGACGCTCGATGCGCTGGTCGCGCGCCACGGCGTGCCGGCCTTCATCAAGATCGACGTGGAAGGTTTTGAGGCCGAGGTCTTGCTGGGGCTCACGCGGGCGGTGCCAACGCTGTCCTTCGAGTTCACGACCATTCAGCGCGAGGTGGCGCTGGCGGCGCTCGCCCGCTGTGTCGCGCTCGGCTTCTCCCGCTTCAATGTGACGCTCGGCGAGACCCATGCCTTCGTGCACGATGGCTGGCGCTCTGCGGAAGAAGTCAGCGCATGGCTGCGCGCGCTGCCGCATGCGGCGAATTCCGGGGATGTCTATGCTGCGCTTTGAGACGGGCTTCCCGTGCGTCAGTTTTGTCTCCGCGTGCGATGCCATGCCAAAATTGCTCCCTCCCCCCTTGAGGGGGAGGGTTGGGGAGAGGGGTATCCTTTCTCCGCGTGTCTTTTCTCTTCATCTCTTTGAAGTTACCCCCCTCCCGGCTCGCACGCAGCCAAGCCGGCGCAGGCTGCGCAAGCTTGCCTGCGACGCTCGCCGACCTCCCCCTCAAGGGGGGAGGTAACG
>CAZTTL010000161.1:0-8577 GCA_964616635.1 uncultured Rhodoplanes sp.
TCCAGGATGCCCGCCGCGTGCGCACGATCGGCGTCGCGAAGCGGCGATAGAATCGACCGAGCGCGCCTTCGCCATGCTGGTGCGCTTCGCTCTTCTGCCCGTCCTCGTACGACGGCTCTATTTCACCTCCCCCTGAAAGGGGGAGGCCGGCACCGTTAGGTTCCGGGAGAGGGTCGGCAGCGGCACGCGACCCCTCCCCGGACTGATGGTCCGACCCTTCCCTTTCAGGGGAGGGCGAGGCCGCGATTTCTCTGCCCTCTCGCGGCGCGAGCCTGAGCATCAGCCAGGGCGCGACTACGACCGCAACGAAGAAGGAGAACAGCATCGCCGCCGAGGCATTGGCCGGGATCGGCGCCATATAGGGGCCCATCAGACCCGAGACGAACAGCATCGGCAAGAGCGCTGCGACCACCGTCAGCGTTGCCACAACGGTTGGATTACCAACCTCGGCAACCGCCTCGATCGCCCCCTGCATGCGCGTGCGGCCGTCTTTCATCGCCCAATGGCGGGCGATGTTCTCCACCACCACGATCGCGTCGTCGACCAGAATGCCGATGGCGAAGATCAACGCAAACAGGCTGACGCGGTTGATGGTGTAACCCATCAGATTGGCGGCGAAGAGCGTGAGCAGGATCGTCGTCGGGATGACGATCAGCGTCACCACCGCCTCGCGCCAGCCGATCGCGACCGCGATCAGCACCACGATCGACACCGTGGCGAGCGCGAGGTGAAAGAGCAGCTCGTTCGCCTTTTCGTTGGCGGTCTCGCCATAGTCCCGGGTGACGGTGACAGTCACGTCCTCAGGGATCAGCCGGCCCTTCACGGTCTCGAGCCGCGCCAGCAAATCTTCCGCGACGACGACCGCATTGGCGCCCGCACGCTTGGCAAAAGCCACGCTCACGGCCGGGGTGCGCGTCCATTTCCCGCCCGCGCCGGGCGCCTCGCTCCACACCCGGTGCTCCTGCGGGCTCGGCCCGATGACCACCGAGGCTACGTCCCGCACATAGACCGGGCGATTGTCGCGCGTCGTGACGAGCAGGAGCCCTATATCGGGCACGCCCGAAAGCGTCTGGCCGGCGGCGACCGAACGCGCGCGACCGCCGTCGCGCACATTGCCGGCAAGGAAGGAGCGGTTCGCTTCCTTCACCTTGGCGACGAGCTGCTGCAAGGTGACGCCGTACAGCGCCAGTTTCTCCGGATCGGGCTCGACCCTGATCTGCTGCGGGTTGCCGCCGGAGATATAGGTAAGGCCGACATTATTGACCTTCATCAGCTCGGCGCGCAGCTTTTCGGCAAGCTCGTAGAGATCCTTGTCAGTCCAGCGCGCCGCTGCTTCCGGCTTGGGCGCGAGCGTAAGCACGACGATTGCCACATCATTGATGCCGCGCCCGATAATCAGCGGCTCGGGAATGCCGACGGGAATGCGGTCGTAATTGGCACGGATTTTTTCGTGCACGCGCAGGATCGCATCGTCGGCCTTGGTGCCGACGAAGAACCGCGCCGTCACCATGACGCGATCGTCCTGGGTCTGGCTGTAGACGTGCTCGACGCCGTCAATGCCCTTGACGATTGCTTCCAGCGGCTTGGTGACGAGTTCGACGGCATCGGGCCCCTTAAGCCCGTCGGCATTGACCTGGATGTCGACCATTGGCACGCTGATCTGCGGCTCTTCCTCCCGCGGAATGGTCAGGAGCGCGATGAGGCCGACCGCGAGCGCGGCGATCAGGAACAAGGGCGTGAGCGGCGAGCGGATCGTTGCCGCAGTGAGCCGTCCGGACAGGCCAAGCTTCATGGTTGCACCAGCCGGTCGCCAGCCTTGAGCCCGGAGAGAATTTCAAGCCCGTCAGGCATGTCGGGACGCGGATGCGGGCGCCCGCGCTGCACCGGAACGTCGATGACGCTCTTGTCGTCGCGCAACAGCCGGACGTAATCGACGCCGAAGCGCGTCGTGACGAAGCGCGCCGGAACAATGATGGCCTCGCGCTCACCGCCCGACACCCAGACGCGGACCCGCTCGCCGACGAAATAGTCGCCGAGCCCCGCGACCGCGGCATCGGCAACAACGCGGCCGTCCTCGATCTGCGGATAGACGAGGCGAATGGTGCCGTTTGCCGGCGCGTCCTTGGCCAGCACCTCACCGTCGAGCCGCACCGGATCACCGGCCTTGAGGAAGCGGGCATGGCGCTCCGGCACGCGCAGGCGCAGCACGAAGTTTTGCTCCGCGATCATCGCGATCGGCTCGCCCGGCAACACGACTGAGCCCGGCGTGAGCGGAACTTTCAGCACGCGCCCGGAGGTTGGCGCCAGCACATTGCCTTCGGCGAGCTGCTGCTCGATCACCTCGCGCTCGGCGACGCGTGAGCGCCGGGTATTGGTTGCCACGTTGAAGGCGGTGCGGGCCTCATCGAGCCGCGCCCGCGCGATCGTGCCCTTGTCGAACAGGCTTTGCGCCCGCTCAAGGTCGGTCGTCGCCTGCACGAGCTGAGCTTCGAGCCCGGCGATCTGCGCTTCGACCGACTTCGCCCGCAGGACCAGCTTTTCGTCGCCGATCGTCGCCAAAGTCTGGCCGCGCTCGACATGGTCGCCATAGGTGACGGAAAGGTTTGCCACAGTGCCGCCAATCCGCGCCCGCGCCGGCACCACATTGGCGCTCTCGACGGTCGCGAAGACCGCCTTCTCGTCACTCACTTTGACCGGCTTGACGGTGAAGACATCGGCAGAAAAAGCGACGGCCGCTGCCAGCAAAACGAGCGCTGCCGCGATCGCGAGCCGAGGGAAGAGCAGGCTTCGACCAAGCCCGCCCACCAGAAATCGTCGTCGGATCATTGCCGGCCACCTTTCGCAGCGCTCTTGGGCAAACTCACCCGCTGCTTGATCGGCTGGTCGCAGACCGGCGGTTGCGGACAGTAGATGCCGTAAAGCGTCTCCAGGAGAGCCCGCGCCGGCGCGCTGGCCACCGAGTACCAGATGGTCTGACCATCACGCCGCGGCTCGACCAACCCGTCCTTGCGCAGCAGCGCCAGATGCTGAGAGACCGTCGAGTCACGCAGATTGAGCAGCACCGCCAACTCACCCACCGACCGCGCCCGCTCGAGCAATTGGCACACGATCATCAGCCGGTGCGGATGCGCGAGCGCTTTCAGAAGCTCGCTCGCCTCCGAAGCCGCCGCCTGCATTTCCGTTGCCTTTATATTCATATTTGCATATATACAGGATTATAGATATGTGTCAATCAGCGGCGGACAGCGCCGCTATCGTTTAGGAGCTGATCGGATGAATATCGATCGTGCGGTGATGGGATTTGCCGGACTGATGGTGCTGTTGAGCGCCGTCCTGGCCTGGCTGGTGAGTCCCTCTTGGCTGCTGCTCACCGCCTTCGTCGGCCTCAACCTGACGCAGGCGTCCATCACCGGGTTCTGTCCCGCCGCGGCGATCTTCGGCCGCCTTGGCCTGAAGGCGGGCTGCGCCTTCGATTCGACGCGATGACCCATCCTCCCCCGTAGAACGGGGGAGGATGAGTGGCCGCCGCTCGGGTCGGATCAGGTCGAGGCGATCGCCGTTGCGATCAGCCGCTCGGCCGCGGCGCGGGCTTCCGCGGTAATCTCGGCGCCCGCCAGCATGCGCGCGATCTCCTCGCGCCGGCGCTCGGCGTCGAGCCGCGCGACGCGGGTCGCGACCCGCTTGCCGCGGTCGCGCGTCTCTTTGGTGATGAGGTAATGGTTTTGCGCGCGCGCCGCGACCTGCGGTGCGTGAGTCACGGCAATCACCTGCACCTTCGTGCCCAGACGGGCAAGCCGCACGCCGATGGCATCGGAGACCGCACCGCCGACGGCGGTATCGACTTCGTCGAACACCAACGTCGGCGCCGAGCCACGGTCGGCAATCACCACTTTGAGCGCGAGCAAAAAACGCGCGAGCTCACCGCCCGAAGCGACCTTCATCAAAGGCCCCGGCTGCGTTCCCGGATTGGTGCGCACGAAGAGCTCAGCGCGGTCGATACCATGCGGCCCGGGTTGCGCGGGCTCGGTCGTGATCGCAGCAGAGAATTTCGCCTGGTCGAGCTTGAGCGGCTTGAGTTCGCGATTGACCGCGGCGTCGAGCGCGACGGCCGCAGCCTGGCGCTGCTCGGACAAGTGCACCGCCTTCCGCTCGAAATAAGCCGCGTGCGCCGCAGCCTCTTTTTCCAACGCCGCCAGCCGCGCGGCACCGGCATCGATCAATGCGAGGTCGTCGGCATAGCGCTGCGCCAGAGCCGCCAGCGCGTCGACGCCGACATTGTACTTGCGCGCGGCCGCCCGCAACGCAAACAGCCGCTCCTCGATTCGTTCCAGGAGATGCGGATCGGACTGTGCCAAAGTGAGCGCCGCCTCGATTTGCGCCCGCGCGTCCTCAAGCGCCGTCAGTGCGGCATCCATCGCCTTTACCGCGGGAGCAACGAGTTCGCCCGCTTGCGCCTGGCGCCGTTCGAGCCGGCGCAGCGCGGCGGCAATCAGCGGTGCCGGCGACTGGGCGCCGGCAACCGCGGCCTGCGCCTCGCGCAGATCATCCGCGACCTTCTCCGCCTGCATCATGGCCGTGCGGCGGTCGGCAAGTGCCGTCTCTTCTCCCGGCTCGGGCGCGAGCGCCTTGAGATCGTCGACGGCATGGCGCAGCCAATCGGCCTCGCGCGCGATGCGCGCCGCGTCCTCGCGCGCAGCCCCTACCGCTTCGCGCGCCGCGCGCAGTTGCGACCACGCCTGCGCCACGGCGGCAGCTTCCGCATCGAGGCCACCATAGGCGTCGAGCAGACCGCGATGGCTCGCCGGATCGACCAGCGCGCGCTCGTCATGCTGGCCGTGGATTTCAACGAGCTGGCTGCCGAGCGCCTTCAGCACCTGGACCGAGACCGGCTGGTCGTTGATGAAAGCGCGCGTGCGGCCGTCGCCGAGCTGGACGCGGCGCAGGATGAGCTGGTCTTCGCGGGCGATCTCGTTTGCCGCCAGCAGCGCCTCCGCCGGGTGACCGGCTTCCAGTTCGAAGACCGCCGTAACCTGGCCCTGCTCGGCCCCGGCACGCACCAGACCGGCATCGCCGCGGGCACCGAGCGCGAGCGCAAAGGCATCGAGCAGGATCGATTTTCCCGCGCCGGTCTCCCCCGTCAGCACCGAGAGGCCATGGGCGAACGCGATATCGAGCCGGTCGATCAACACGATGTCGCGGATCGCGAGCCGGATCAGCATGGGGGCGTCCATTTCGCTGCTGCCGCGCCCGCGCGCCGGCCGGGTCACGCTGCGCTCGTATCCTTCGGGATGGTCGCGGATTGCACGAGAATCAGGCTTTCCGTCTTCGCATCTTGAGAAATGCCCAAGGCCGGGACAAGCCCGGCCTTGCAAAATGCGTTGCGAAGAAAAACCGCAGGCCCGCAAAGGCGGCGCCGTCAACCCAAGCCGACACGCTTGAAAGCACGGCTGATCCACGAGCCGCTGTTCTCGGTCGGCTCAAAGCCGTTCGAGCGCACGAGTCGATAGGCGTCCTTGTACCAAGGGCTGTCCGGGAAATTGTGCCCGAGCACCGCGGCGGCCGTTTGCGCCTCTTGCACGATCCCCAGCGCTATATAGCACTCGGTCAGACGCATCAGCGCTTCCTCGACATGGCGGGTGGTCTGGTATTGCGTTACCACCACCTTGAACCGATTGATGGCACCGATGAAGTCCTTCCTTTTCTGGTAGTAGCGGGCAACATTCATTTCCTTGGCGGCAAGATGATCGCGGCCAATCTCGATCTTGTGCCGCGCTTGGGCGGCGTATTCTGAGTCCGGATACTTTCGGATCACCTCTTCCAGCGCCGCGATCGCCTTCTCCGTACCGCTCTGATCGCGGCTGGTATCCGGAATCTGATCGAAGTAGGAAGCCCCGATCAGGTATTGGGCGTAGGCGACGTCAGAACTTGCGGGGTGCAGCGCCACGTAGCGTTTGGCTGCGCCAATTGCGTCGGTATATTCGTGCGCTTCGTAATGTGCGTAGGCTGCGAGCAACAGCGACTTGCGCGCCCAGTCGGTGTAGGGATGCTGGCGATCGACCTCCTCGAACTTCTTGGCCGCCTCCTTGACCATCTTCTTTTCGTTGAGCAGGTAGACGCCCTCGTTATAAAGGCGGTCGGCGGGAACATCGGGCGGCAACTCGTCGCCTGTCCCGAAGATGTTTGGAAGACTGCTGCATGCGCCGAGAACAACCAGGAGCGGAAGCAGCGCCAACAGGCGAGAGCGGCTGCCGGACCGGCGGCGCCGTCGAGCCGAGCTGAATGGATTCCGTCGCGCCAACGCCGTCGCCCCTCCCTGACTGCGCATGATGCGGACTGCGGCCCCGTCGCTTGCGAATGCTGTATGGCCACCAAGCCTATCAACCGTGACAATCGGCCGTTAATGTGGCGAATGCCATACAGGAAGCTACGGAGATGCCGTCTGGCGCAATCAGACAGCATGATTTATTTGCGTGCAGCTTTATTGTCTGCCGTTATTTCGCTGATGGCTTAGGGGAAACTACGTGGTCAGTTGACCGCCGGCCCAAATACCGGCGCCGGATAGGCTGCGGGCAGATCGGCGTGACCGCGCACGGTCTGAGCATCGCCCGCCTCGACGACCGTCCAAGCCGACCGGTCTGCAATCAAGGTGGAGATCGTAGCGTGGTTGAGCTTATGACCACCACAAACGGAGCGATAGGCCCCGAGAAGCGGCAAGCCGACCAGAGAGAGGTCCCCGATGGCGTCGAGCGCCTTATGCCGTACGAACTCGTCGCCAAAACGCAGGCCTTCCGGATTGAGCACGCGATCCTCGGCCAGCACGACCGTATTCTCGAAGCTGGCGCCCAGCGCGTAGCCAGCACTCCACAGCCTGCTCACATCGCTCATGAAGCCGAAGGTTCGCGCCCGCGAAACATCCCGGCGGAAAGTCATCGGATCGAGATCGAAGGCGATGGTCTGACGGCCGATGTGCGGATGGGCAAATTCAATCTCGGTCTCGACACGGAAGCCGAAGCTGTAAGGGCGCAGCTCGCCACGCGCGCGGCCATTGGCAACGGCAATCGGCTTGAGGACCTTCAGATAGCGGCGCACGGCGGACGTAAACACGATGCCGGCGCGGTCGATGGCCTCGACATAGCCCTCGGCGCTCCCGTCCATGATCGGGACTTCCGGACCATCGATCTCGATCACCGCATTGTCGACCCCGAGGCCGAACAAAGCGGCAAGGACATGTTCCGCGGTCGCGCAAACCGGTCCATCACAGTCGCCGAGCACCGTCGCGAACTCCGTCGCACAAACGGAGCGCACATCAGCGCGCAGTTCCTTTTGCGGCGAGCCATCGGGACCGACGCGGACGAAAACAATGCCGGTGTTCGGCTCGGCCGGATAAAGCGCAATGGTAGCCGGCGCGCCAGAATGGACACCAATCCCGGAAAGCGTGGCAGAGTTGCGAAGCGTTGTTTGTCGGCCCGCCCTCATGATCACTGCCACCCTTTTTATTGCGGCATCGCATCAAAGCGGCAATGCCAGGACAGAAGGTTCAGGCAGGCCGGACCAAACACTCCCAGCGGGCTGGCAAACCTCCAAACCGCTGACGACGATAGCGCCGCGTTCTTGCCTGATTATTACCCCGTGTTGGGCAGAGAATACCTGTCACAGGCAACGCGGCCAACTCACGGTTTCTTACCGATTGTTACGGCTCCGCAAGATGTTGGCCGCCAAGAAAAAGCTTAACGACAGCCGTAATCGCGCTCCAAGGCGCGGATGCGGTTGACGCGGGCTCTCTCGCCCCGCGACAGCGGCACGTCGGCCTCGTCGTCATAGCGGCAGCCGGAATTACCGAAATAACGAATCGCCCGGCTGGTCTTGAAACAATACCCGGCATCTTTGTAGATCGAATTTCTCTCAACCCAAAGCTGCTGGCACGTGTCGCGCTGCGCCAGAGCAGGCGCCGCGGCGATGACAGGCAAGCTAGCCGCGACAACGGCCACGATGAATGACAGCATCGACTTCATGGACCACCTCCAAATGCGCTTGATCGCAAGCATTGCACTCGACGCGGATCACAAATGCCCTGCTCCGGGACAGCTTGCTGCGGTTCGGTGAAGCCGCCGAACAAGTGCTATCGGCAAAGCAAGCATTACGGAAGGAAGGCAGTCTGCCCCATGCCGGGGGGTCGCGGTCAAGCCCGGGCTTGGGCTACCGCGGCCCGGTACCGACCCGTCGGGGCGGGTCGCAAGCTCACTCAAAGCGGCAGGTTGTCGTGCTTCTTCGCCGGCATTTCCAACGTTTTCGTGCGCAGCATTGAGAATGCACGGGCGATCCGTTGGCGGGTCGAATGCGGCATGATCACTTCATCGATATAGCCGCGCTCGGCCGCCTTGAACGGCGACATGAAGCTCGCCTCGTACTCCTTGGTGCGCACGGCGATCTTTCCCGGATCGTTCAGGTCGGCCCGGAAGATGATCTCGACGGCACCCTTAGCGCCCATCACCGCGATCTGCGCCGTCGGCCAGGCATAGTTGACGTCAGCCCCGATGTGCTTCGACGCCATGACGGCCTAGGCGCCGCCATAGGCCT
>CAZTTL010000162.1:0-8530 GCA_964616635.1 uncultured Rhodoplanes sp.
ACGGCGGTGGTGGGGGCAGATTGCACCGCTCGCTCGCTTGCCCCCTCCACCATGCACGCAGCCAAGCCTGCGCAGGCTGCGCAAGCTTGCCTGCGACGCATGGTTCCCCTCCCCCATTTCATGGGGGAGGATGAACACCGTGCTGTCGCGAAACCAGCATCCACTTTCGCGCTCGATGCGGCTGCCGGCATCATAAGCAGGCTGCGACTAATTCGGTCATTCCGAACTATTGAATTATCGGCCCGCCATCCCATCTGACGGCGCATGCGGCCCTTTGTTCATCCACAGATCGACGAGGTGACATTGCCTACGGTGCTGTCGGCGCTGGCCGATCCCGTTCGTCTTGCCATCGTGCGCAAGCTATATGGCGCGAAGAACGGACTGTGCTGCAACGACGCCGCCCCCGAAGGCAACCTGCCGAAATCAACCCTGTCCCATCACTTCCGCATCCTGCGCGAAGCAGGATTGATTCATACCGAAAAGCACGGGCTGCTGCATATCAGCCGCCTGCGCCGTAGCGAAACCAACAAGAAATTCCCCGACTTGCTCAAGCTGGTACTTTCCCTCTCTGACAAGGACGATCACTGATGCCTGGCCTGTTCGACCCCCTGACGCTTGGCGAACTGACACTCCCGAACCGGATTGTGATGGCGCCGCTGACGCGCTGTCGCGCAAGCCCGGGACGCGTGCCCAATGCGATGATGGCGGAATATTACGCCCAGCGTGCGACGGCAGGGCTCATCGTTTCTGAAGCCACGTCGGTAACGCCGATGGGCGTCGGCTATCCCGATACGCCGGGCATCTGGTCGCCCAAGCAGGTCGAAGGCTGGAGGCAGGTGACCAAAGCCGTGCATGATGCCGGCGGGCGCATGCTGCTGCAGCTCTGGCATGTCGGCCGCGTCTCGCATCACTTCTATCTCGATGGCGCCCAGCCGGTGGCGCCGAGCGCGATCGCCGTCGAGGGGCCGGTACGATTGCTGCGCCCGCAGGCGCCGTTCCCGGTGCCGCGCGCGCTGACGCTTCAAGAAATCCCCGGCATCATCGAAGCCTATCGAAAAGGCGCGGAGAACGCGCAGGCTGCCGGGTTCGACGGCGTCGAGATTCACGGCGCCAACGGCTATCTGCTCGACCAGTTTCTGCAGGACGGCAGCAACAAGCGCACCGATGCATACGGCAGCTCGATCGAAAACCGTGCGCGGCTGATGCTGGAGGTCGCCGATGCCGTGGTGTCCGTCTGGGGCGCGGGTCGCGTCGGCATGCATCTCGCGCCGCGCGGCGATACGCATTCCATGGGCGATTCCGACAAGCTCGCCACCTTCACCTATGTCGCGCGCGAGCTCGGAAAGCGCAAACTCGCTTTCATCTGTGCGCGTGAGCACACCGGCGAAGGTCGCATCGGCCCGGAATTGAAGAAGGCATTTGGCGGCGGCTACATCGCCAATGAAGGCTTCACGCGGGAGACCGCGGTGCAGGTCATCGCCGCGGGTGAAGCCGATGCCGTCGCTTTCGGCAAGTTGTTCATCGCCAATCCGGACCTGCCGGAGCGCTTCCGCCAAAAAACGCCGCTCAACACGCCGCAGCCTGAGACATTCTACGGCGGCGGTGCGCCGGGCTATGTCGACTATCCGTTCCTCAGCGAGAAGGCGGCATAGCGCATTTTCAGGCGAAGTGGACACCGGTTCGCCGTCAGAAAATGCGACCACGTAAAGAGAAATAGAGCGAATTCCGATTTTATTAGAGCGGAATTCGCTCTTGCGCGTCTCACCGAACACGGGCGGCGGGTGTTGCCAACACCCGCCGTCTTCGTCCAATAGCGCATGCTCGCGATCAATGATCTCTCCGTCCGCATTGCCGGCCGCCTGCTGGTCGAGAACGCCTCGGCCCAGATTCCCGCCGGCGCACGCGTCGGGCTGGTGGGACGTAACGGTGCCGGAAAGTCGACCCTGTTTCGGGTGATCGCGGGCGAACTCGCCGCCGATACCGGCAGCATCTCAACACCCGCGCGCACCAGCATCGGCATGCTGCCGCAAGAGGCGCCGAACAGGCCCGAGCCGCTGATCGATATCGTCCTCGGCGCCGACCACGAGCGCACCGCCCTGCTCGAAGAGGCGGAAACCGCCGACGATCCGCACCGCATCGCCGAGCTGCATACCCGCCTCGCCGATATTGCCGCGCATTCCGCGCCGGCGCGGGCCGCCGCGATCCTCGCCGGGCTCGGCTTCTCGCATGCCGACCAGCAACGCCCCTGCGCGGAATTTTCCGGCGGCTGGCGCATGCGCGTCGCGCTCGCCGCGGTGCTGTTCCGCGAGCCCGATTTGTTGCTGCTCGACGAGCCGACGAACTATCTCGACCTCGAAGGCACGCTTTGGCTCGAAGACCATCTCGCGCATTATCCGCGCACGGTGATCATCATCAGCCACGACCGTAACCTGCTCGACGCCGCGGTCGATTCCATCCTGCATCTCGATGCCGGCCGGCTCACCTTCTATCGCGGCAATTACAGCGCGTTCGAGCGGGCGCGGCGCGAACGCCAGGCGCTCGACCTCAAGCTTGCCAAGAAGCAGGAGGGCGAACGCGCGCGGCTCAATGCTTTCATCGAGCGCTTCCGGGCCAAGGCCACCAAAGCGCGGCAGGCGCAATCGCGCATCAAACGCCTCGCCAAGCTCACGCCGATCGCAACCCGCGTCTCTGGCGAGGTGCGTCCCATCGTCATCCCGGCGCCGGAGAAGCAGCTCTCGCCCCCGATCATCGCGCTCGACGATGTCACCGTCGGTTACGCGCCGGGACAGCCGGTGCTCCGCAAGCTCACGCTGCGCATCGATGCCGACGACCGCATCGCGCTTCTCGGTGCCAATGGCAATGGCAAGTCGACGTTGGCCAAGCTGATCGCCGGCCGGCTCACGCCGACGGACGGCCGCGTCACCCGCGCGGACAAACTCAGCATCGGCTATTTCGCCCAGCACCAGCTCGACGAATTGAACGAAGCCGCGAGCGTTTATCAGCATGTCCGCGCGCTGATGCCCGACGCCGGCGAAGCCGCGATCCGCGCGCGCGCCGGCGCCTTCGGATTTCCGGAAAGCTCGGCCGACACGTGTGTGGGAAAGCTGTCGGGTGGCGAGAAATCCCGCCTGCTGCTCGGACTTGCAACCTTCAGCGGCCCGCATCTGATCCTGCTCGACGAGCCGACCAACCACCTCGATATCGACAGTCGCGCGGCGCTGATCGAGGCGATCAATGAGTTTCCCGGGGCGGTCATCCTGATCTCGCATGATCGCCATTTGCTCGATGCCTGCGCCGAGCGGCTGTGGCTGGTCGCGGACGGATCGGTGACGCCGTTCACCGGCGATCTCGACGATTATCGCCGCCGCGTCGTCGCCGGGGAGCCCGCCGAGCGGGCGGGCGGCGGTGACGGCGCGGCACGCGGCTTATCGCGATCGGAGCAGCGCCGGGTTGCGGCAGAAAAGCGCGCCGAGCTTGCTCCGCTCAAGCGCCGTATCGCTGCGATCGAGGGCAAGATCAGCAAGCTGACCGCGCGCATGGCCGAGATCGACGCAATGCTCGCAGCATCCGATATTTTCTCGCGCGCGCCGACACAGGCCGCGGCACTCGCCAAGGAACGCGCCGAGCACGCGTCCTCGCTTGCCGCGGCGGAAGACGAATGGCTCGCCCTCAGCGCCACGTATGATGAGGCAATCAGGACGGTGAGCCCGTGACGACCGTGGGCCGCATCAAATGGAGGAACAGCCCATTGTGGACAGCCCATTGTGGACATCGCGGCAAGCACCTCTCATGCCACGCGATTCGCTGAGGTGCCATCCCGCCTACGGACCTGTGCAAGAGAGAAAGATTCTTACGTTTCAGAGAGATCGTCAGCACTCCGGGAGAGCCCATCAGGCGACAAGGATGCTTGCCGCTTGCCCTAAACCCTCGTCACTGCGCGACCGATCCGGCGGATTCCAGTTTGCCGCGGCCGGATTTCGCACTAGCAAAGGCTCGTTCGAGCAAACACACGATTCGCGACCCGATGGCGCAGACCTCTCCCAACCGACACCCGATCACGGCGGCTGACATCATGACTCGCGAAGTGATCGCGGTGCGCCCGGAAACTGCCACGCGGGCCATCGCCACCTTGTTGTTTCAGCACGGCATCAGCGCCGTGCCCGTGATCGATGAAGCTGATGCCGTGATCGGCATTGTGAGCGAGGGCGACCTGCTCCCCCGCAACGAATCTGAACGCGAGGCCCGTGCTGACTGGTGGTTGCGCATGCTCGCCGAAGGCGAGGAGCTCAATCCCGATTTCGTCGCGCATGTCGAGCACCCGGAACGCACGGCTCGCCATATCATGTCGGCGCCCGTGGTAACCGTTCCCGACACGGCGGATATTGTCGAGGTTGCCGAGGTTCTTTCTGCCAACCGGATCAAGCGGGCGCCCGTCCTGCGCGACGGCCGCGTCGTCGGCATCATCAGCCGGGCCGATTTGATCAAAGCGGTAGCGCGTCCTGCCAAGCCCGTGGAATACGAGCCGTCGCCGGACCGCTTCGGATTCATTTTTCCCTCCCCCCAGCTCGAAAGCCTGAGGCCGCGCCTGCAGAAAACCGCCCCTGCCCCGCCCAAGCCTGACCCGACGGACGACCTCTCTGCCGCGGGCTTTCGCGGCGCGGTCCATCACCATGAGGAGGAAGAGACGGTCCATCGGGAAGAGGCGCATCGCTTGGCGCTCGACAAGCGCCGTCACGAGGTCGACGAGATGCTGGCCGCCGTCCTCACTGACGCCTCCTGGCAACGCATGCTGCACGAGGCGCGGACGGCGGCGAGCAAGGGCGAAAAGGAGCACATGCTGGTCAAATTTCCCTGCGAGCTGTGCACCGATCACGGTCGCGCCGTGAACGTCCCCGACCCGAGCTGGCCGGCGACCTTGCGTGGCCTGCCCGCTCAGGTGTTCCTGCGTTGGAAACATGAGCTGCGCGATCGCGGCTTCAAGCTTGGTGCGCGAGTGATCGATTTTCCCGACGGGATGCCCGGACATATCGGGCTGTTCCTGGTCTGGGGCGGCTGAATACCATTGGTCTGGACGTCGCGAATAACTCCCGAACATCTGCCGATGACCGGCGGGGGTCCGTAAAAACCCTAGACTTCACCGTAACGCGAGCTTATAGGCTAGCAGGATGGGCCGCAGCGCCTCCCCGCGCGCCGTCGTCGTGGCCCAAACTTCAAACAGCTGCGCCCACCACGTCGTGAATCGCCGGTTCAGAGCCTAGATGTCGGTCCCATCAATCAATCACTTGGTGCAAGCTCAACGATCTCGCACCGGCGCGCCGGACCCAACGGGGACACTCGATCTCGACAATGGTCGCCGGCCGGCTCCGGCCAGGTCGACGAACGAAACGTAGGGTGGAAGGCTAACCTCACGCGCTTTGCGTTCTGAAACAACGCGGAACAAAGACTGCGGCTTCACAAGGAGGAATAATACATGCGTGTCGCTCTCGTTACAGGCGGTCTGGGTGGTTTGGGCGATTCCATCAGTACAAGACTGGTGGCGGCCGGTTGCAAGGTCGCCGTGACCCACTCGCCCGGCAATACCAAGGTCGCGGACATGCTGGCCGAGCATAAGTCGAAGGGCGTCGAGATCCACGCGTTCAAGTGCGATGTTGCCGACTTCGACTCGGCGAAGGAATGCGTCGACCAGGTCACCAAGGATGTCGGACCGGTCGACATTCTCGTGAACAATGCCGGCATCACCCGTGACGCCATGTTCCGCAAGATGACCAAGGAGAAATGGGACGCGGTGATCGCCACCAATCTCACCTCCTGCTTCAACATGTGCAAGCAGGTGATCGACGGCATGCTCGATCGCAGCTGGGGCCGCATCGTCAACATCTCCTCGATGAACGGTGCCAAGGGGCAATTCGGCCAGTGCAATTATGCCGCCGCCAAGGCCGGCATGTATGGCTTCACCAAGTCGCTCGCGCTCGAAGTCGGCCGTAAGAACGTCACGGTCAACACCGTCTCGCCGGGCTATCTCGCCACCAAGATGGTCCTCTCGGTGCCGAAGGAAGTGATGGATACGAAGATCCTGCCGCTCATTCCGGTCGGCCATCTCGGCCCGCCCGAAGAGATCGCCGATCTCGTGGTCTATCTCGCCTCCGACAAGGCCGGCTACATCACCGGTGCCGACCTCGCCATCAACGGCGGCCAGTACATGTATTGATCCGCTCCATCATCCGATCGCGCGGATCAGTCACTGAAGCATTTTCGGGCGAACCGGATGCCGGTTCGCGATGGAGATTGCGGGTAATAAAAGAGGCGAATTGTGTTTCCATTGAATCAGAATTCGCTTGGAGAACTGCGAAGCGGGTTCCGCCAAACCGCGGTGCCCGTTTTTTTATGCCGCAGCGATTAAGTCTGTCTTGACTGTTAACCATACTGCGAGCGTAAACCCGCACGAATTCCGTTTACGTAAATTTGAATGCGCTCGATTTCCTTTTTTTAGCGACCGCATTTTCTGCGAGTGAACCGGCATCCATCCGCGGATCGAGTTCGGGGGCATGCTTTGCCGGTATGAGCAGCGTTACTCCGGCTGCTAAAATTCGTCGGCAAGCTCAGAACGCATATTTACCAGCCCGAGAAATTTAAGGCTTTTTCGAGGCTTAAGTCTCTTGTCACGGCAGCCGTTCCATTAGAGACCTGTGCTGGCTAATTTCCTGCGCGCGGCGGCTCAGGACTTAGAGCATTTTCCGGCGAAGTGGACATCGGTTCGCCGCAGAAAATGCGATGGCGCAAAGAGAAACAGAGTGAATTCCGATTCGACCTGAACGGAATTCGCTCTGGCAACAGCGATCAGTGAATGTCTGGTCTGAGCAAAAGGACTGAGCGATGAGACGCGCGTTTGCGTACACCCTTCTAGCTGCGCTTGCTGCAACGACTGCCTTCGCCTCGGACGCCTCCGCGCGGCCCTGGCGGCGCGGCTATTATGGGCCGCGGGTAGCTCGCCCATGGGTCGCACCGCGCGCCCGCTTCGGCTATGCGCGACCCTGGGTCCGGCGCGCGGCGCGGCGCCGCGGATACTACGCCTGGCGGCGCCCCTATTACGGCTGGGGATACGGCTACAGCTATCCGAGCTATTACGGCTATGCGGCGCCCTATTATGGTGGCGCCGTCTACGTCTCTGCCGGGCTGCGCGCTTACGCCTATCCGACCTATGTCCTTTCGACCGTCACCTATGCCTCGTCCGGCGCCGGCTGCGGCTATTGGGCTTATGGCTGCGGGTGGTCTTACTCCTACCCAGCCTATGCGCTTCCGACCCGTCGCCCGTATTATGGGTATGGCAGCTACGGATACGCGAATGTCGGCTACGGCTTTGGCTATCGCAGCTATGGCTGCGGCACCTGCGCCGTGTCTTATAGCTGGCGCCCGTGCGGCTGCTGGTGAACCTGTTCCGCCGGAACCGGTCTGATCGGAGAGCAGCGCGGTCTATCGCATCGTGCGCGGAAAGATTGAGCGGTCGAGCGATTGCGCTGAATCGTTCGCCGCTCCGACGTGCTGCTCCGCCTTTTTGATCAGCGCCGATCTGCCCTCACCCGCTTTGCTGTTCCGCCTTCGCCAGTTCCTCATCCTTTGCGGTGGCGCGTTTGGCGGCCGGACGGTCGACAAGACGCGCGACATAGTCGGCGAATTCCTGGCGTGGGGGGATCAAATCGAAGATGGTCGCCCAGCGCAAAGCCGAGCCGATCACGACGTCGGCGGCGGTGAACTGCTCGCCCATCAGGAATGGTCCCGGCGTGACGGCGCCCGCGACGACATCCATCGTGGTGTCGAAATCGCCATAGGGCAGCATCTGGCGTGGGGCTTCCTCGGCGCGTTTGTGACGCCGGTCGATGATCGCCGGTTCGAGCGCGCCTGGATAGAAGAACAGCCATTTGAGATAGGGCCCACGGCGCGGATCGCCGATCGGCACATTGAGCTTTGCCTGCGGAAAGGCATCGGCGAGATAGCAGCAGATCGCCGCCAACTCGGTGACGATCGCATCGCCGTGGCGCAGCGCCGGCACCTTTCCCATCGGATTGACGGCGAGATAGTCCGGCTCGCGGTTTTCGCCGCGCTTGAGGACGTGCAGATCGAACGGCTCGCCAACCTCCTCCAGCATCCACAAAACCACCGAAGAGCGCGACGGCGCGATGTGATAGAGCGTCAGGGCTGCCATTGACCGGGCCTTTCCGTGTGACACGCGCCAGCAGTGGCACGCTGATGTTCCTCGTAGACCCGGATCGTGACGGTTTGTGGCACGCCTGACGACGGCCCCACCACGGCATCAACTCAGCGGCTTCAAACCCTGCCGATAGTTTTTCCAACGCTGGACATAATTGTCGGCGCTGGCGGCGATCGACTTGAGCGAGCTTTCATCGAGCCGACGCACGACCCGCGCGGGCGCACCGACGATCAGCGAGAATTCGGGGAACTCCTTGCCCTCCGGAATGATGGCGCCGGCGCCGACGATCGAGCCGGTGCCGATGCGGACACCGTTCATCATGAT
>CAZTTL010000163.1:0-8497 GCA_964616635.1 uncultured Rhodoplanes sp.
CTAGGTGCCGTTATCGCGGTAACGTAGTTTTCCTGATCAATTCATAAATGGGAATACGAATCCCTTTTAAAAAACGAATTCCGGCGGCTTGACGAAATCCTTCAGCACCGGCGCGGCGGCATCGAAAACCGGCCGGGTGCTGATATCGTCAGCCACCCGTTGGTAGAGCGTAGCCTTACCGATGGGGCCATTACTTATGATCGCCAGCAGGCAGCCATCCTCCTTCAGCTGCGCCAAGAGAGTCTCGGGAACGAACTCGACGGCGCCATTGACGAGGATCACGTCATAGGGCGCATTCTGCGGCCAGCCCGCGTTGAGCGAACCGGTAACGACCGATGCATTCGTAATCGCAAGCTCGCCCAGCAGACGGGTGGCCTCTGCCGCCAGTCCGGTGTTCTCCTCGAGCGCAGTCACCGAATGGGCAAGGCGGGCCAGCACCGCGGAGGAGTAGCCGGTGCCGCAGGCGACATCGAGCACGCGGTCGGTTTCCTGGATGTCTGCCGCCTGGATGAGCCGCGCCAGGACCATCGGCTTGAGCAGTGCACGGCCGTCGCCGATGGCGAGGTCGCTGTCCATATAGGCCATCGCCGCTCGGTCCGCGGGGGCGAAGCGCTCGCGCGGTATGTCGAGCAAAGCGGAAACCAGCCGGGGGTCAGTTACGTCATTGGGACGCACCTGATTGTCGACCATCTTGCGCCGTGCCGTCGCAAAATCCATGGGATTCAAGCTCCGCTCGCTCAATCAGCCGAGATCGAGCGCGGTTTTGGAGCACGCCTCGCTAAAACGCAAGGTCACAATGCCAGCAGGGCAGGCTGGACCCGCGCTGGATGGCCGAACCGACCTGCTGTCCGGCAGCCTTGGTTCGCCACGGGGTCTCATGCCGCCAGTAATCGACTATAACGTCAGGATCCGCACCAACGACACCAGAGCAGCCAAGCGCATGTCGGAATTTTCACAGTTGATTGGAGACGCGGAGCAATTCGTCCGCGACTATGGCGCCCTCGCAGTGATGATTCTCATTTTTCTGGAGGCCCTCGGTGCGCCGGCACCGGGCGAGTCGCTGTTGATCTTCGCCTCGGCCATGGCTGGGCGCGGTGAATTGTCGTTTCCGACGCTGTTTGCCGGCGCCGTCACGGGCGCCATCATCGGCGACAATATCGGTTTTGCCGTCGGCCGCCATTTCGGGCGGGCGCTGGCGCTGCGTTACGGCGCGCGCGTGGGCCTCACCGCTGATCGTCTCGCCAGCGTCGAGGCCATCTTCAAGCGTTACGGCTCGTTCGCCGTCACCTTCGCGCGGTTTTTCGCCTTCGTGCGTCAGCTCAATGGATTTACTGCCGGCACCCTCGACATGAAATGGCGCCGCTTCGCGCTGTTCGACGCGCTCGGCGTTACCCTGTGGGTCATAACCTGGATGGCCGTCGGCGGCTTTGTCGGTGAGCACGTGGCCGTGCTGATACAATTCGGCCGAAAATATTGGCCGTTTGTGCTGGTGGCGGCGGGAGTCGTTCTGATCGTGTTCGTGGCGGTCCGCGCGCGGCGACGCGGCAAGAGCGGCGGAGCCGCTCAGTCCCCTGCCCCGCCGGACCGGTAACGCAAGAACCCCGCGCGGCTATTGCAGGAACGGATTCATCATGCGCTCGTGGCCGAAGGTGCTGGTCGGACCGTGCCCGGAGATGAAGGCGATGTCGTCGCCCAGCGGCAGCAGCTTGGTCTTGATCGAGCGGATCAGCGTGTCGTAATCGCCGCCCTCGAAATCGGTGCGCCCGATCGAGCCCTGGAACAGCACATCGCCGACAATGGCGAACCGTTGCGCCGGGCTGAAAAAGACGATGCTGCCGGGCGAATGCCCGGGGCAGTGGAGAACCTTGAGGACGAGGTCACCGATCCGCACTTCGTCGCCATCATCGAGCCAGCGATCGGGCGTGACATTCTTTCCACCGGTGAGGCCGAAAGAACGCTCCGCCTCGACCACGTGGTCGAGCAGAAACTGGTCGGCCCGGTGGGGTCCTTCGATCGGCACTTTGAGCTTCTGCTTGAGTTCCAGCGCCGCCCCGACATGGTCGATATGGCCGTGGGTGATGAGAATGCGCTCGACCTTCACCTTCTCCTTGGCAATCGCCCGTTCGATATTCGCGAGATCGCCGCCGGGATCGACGACGGCGCCGCGCCGGTCCGCCTCGTTCCAGATCAGCGTGCAGTTCTGCTGGAACGGCGTGACCGGGATGATGGCGGCACGCACCTTGACGGGCGTACCACCGGTTTCGGGCTGGTCGGCCGTCACGACTTCGCACCCTCGCCCAAGGCGCTGGTCACGGCCGAGGCAAGCGCGGCAAGGCCGGCATCGAGGTCACCCTTGATATGCACGCGCAAGGCGCGGCGCCCGCGTTCTGCCAGCACATCGAAGTCGCCACGCGCTTGCGCCGCCTTGATGATGCCGAAGCTCGCTTTCTGGCCGGGAATGGCGAGATCAGGATGGTCGTCGGCGGTAACCTGGAGGAAAACACCGCTGTCCGGCCCGCCTTTGTAGGCCTGCCCGGTCGAGTGCAGGAAGCGTGGCCCGAATTCCACCGTGGTCGCCACCTTGTAGTGGTCGCGCAGAGCGAGCCGCAGCGCTTGGAGCGGCTTGGTATGCGCCGGACTGCGGGCGATATAGGCGAAAACCGCCGCATAGTCGCCGGAACCGAGCCGGGCAAAATGCGCCTTGAGCCAACTCGCCGCCGTGTGCCCTGCCCCACCCTTGCGCAGCGCCTCGGCATTCTTGGTATCGGTGTAAAGCGCGAAGGTATCGTCAGAGAAGACCGGCACCTCGCTCGGCAGGTTGCCTGATGCCTCAAACGCCCCGATCAGTTCGCGGGTCTTGATCTTGGTCGCCTCGACGTCGGGCTGGTTGAAGGGATGGATTTTCATCACCGCACCAGCGACCGCGGTTGCGATTTCGAAACGGAAGAATTCCTGCGCAATGTCCTCCGCCGTGCGCATCACGATGCGGACGACCGGATGGCCGGCTTTTTCCAGCGCGGCGAGCGCGGCAGCATCGGTGTCGGAAGCCTCCGAGGCCATGCGCAGGTCGATGAAGAAGCGGTCCGAGCCGTAGACCTCGGGGGGCCCGAGCGTTTCGAAGTCGATCGGAATGATCGCCTTGCCGTTCTTTCCGGTGGATTCAGCGATGAGCTGCTGCGTCCAGGCGCCGAAATCGGCGAAGCGCGGCGAGGCATTGAACGTGACCTTGTCGCGCCCCATCATCGCGGCGACGCCAAGCGCAAGGCCGAGCTGAACGCCGGGATTGGTGGCCGGCGGCGATTCCGGCCCGCAGGCGCGCATCATCGCCTGGGCGGCGGCAACCAGCTTGTCAACGTCATAGCCCGCGGCAGCGGCCGGGACGAGGCCAAACGGCGACAGCACCGAGTAACGCCCGCCGATGGTCGGCTCGCCATAGAAGATGTGACGGAATTTATCGCGCTTCGCCACCTTCTCCATTGACGAGCCCGGATCGGTGACGGTGACGACATGCGCGCCGGCCTTGGCCTCGCCCACGGTCTCGCGCAGCCGGTTGAAGAAATAGGCCAGCAGCATGTTCGGCTCAGTGGTGCTGCCGGACTTGCTGGAAATGATGACAACGGTCGAGGCGAGCTTCACCACGGCTTCGGTCGCCAGAATCTGCGCCGGGTCGGTCGAATCGAGAATGCGCAGATGCGGAAAACCGGGCTGCGCGCCGAAAATCTCGGCAAGCACTTCCGGACCGAGGCTCGATCCGCCCATGCCGAGCAGCAGGGCGTCGGTAAAGCCGGCGCCGCGGACGTCCTGGGCAAAGGTGCGGTAGTCGTCGAGCTGCTTCGCCGACTGCTCGACGATGGTCAGCCAGCCGACCCATTGGTCTTCGTCGCCGCCGGTCCACAGCGACGTGTCGCGGCGCCACAGGCGCGCAACCCGGTCGTCCATCCGCCAGGCTTCGGTTTCCCGTGCAACTGCCGCACTGAGCTCACGAGAAAGGGAAATCGTCTGGGTATCGAGCCGGTCAATTCCGGCGTTGTTGTCGGGCGATGCTACGGGAGAATCCATTGTAATCAGTCCGGTTCGAGTTGACGTTGGCGGGTATCGGAAAAGACGCGCTCAGCCGGTCTGCGCGCTCGCAAGGACGGTGAGGAGCGCCTTCGCCAGCATGTCGGCGCGGAAGGGTTTCTGCACGACCGGCGTTCGCGCCCATTCGGGCTTCAGGCCTTCGCTGCCATAGCCCGTCGTGAAGACGAACGGCACGCCGATCGCTTTCAGCTTTTCCGCGACCGGATATACCTCGACGCCATCGAGATTGACGTCAAGCACGGCGACGTCGGGCCGGCCCTCGTCAATGGCCGAAAACGCTTCCAGGATGCCGGCAACGTTGACCACGCTGCCGCAGCCCAGTTCGAGCAGCATGTCCTCGATGAGGAATGAAATGATGGCTTCGTCCTCGACAATGAGGACGTTGAGGCGTTCCAGAAGAGGCTTTAGCTGATCCGCGCTATCGTCCGTCATCTATCCGGCGTCGATGGCAATGGAATTTCCATCGTACATCGCAGCCCCGACGGATCATAGTCAAGCCTCGTGGAACCCCTGAACTGGCGGGATACACCGTGCTGCAGCAAACGGCTGCCGAAGCCCAGGCGGGAGGGCTCGGTCACCGGCGGCCCGCCGGTCTCGCGCCACTTGATGACGAGTGTCGGCGGGCGGATGCCATTGGCGACCGCCCAGGAGATGGCCAGTCGACCTTCGGCGGTCGACAAAGCGCCGAATTTCGCGGCGTTGCTGGCGAGTTCATGGAAAATCATCGCCAAGGTCAGGGACGATTGCGCACTGACTTTGATGGGCTCGCCGCGAATGCCAAGGGTCTCCGGGTTCAGCCGGCAATAGGGCTCGACCGCCTTGGCGATAATCGTATGCAGATCGACCGGCTCCCAGCGCCCACGGGTGAGGCGGTCGTGGGCGCGGCTCAGCGCGATCAGCCGGCCTTCGAAATCGTCCTGCACCTCCTTGGGGAGACCGCATTTCCGAATCGTCTGGCCTGCCAGAAGCTGCACCGTCGCCAGCGTATTCTTTACGCGGTGGTTGAGCTCGTCGAGTAAGACCCGCTCTTGCGTATCACCACGCCTGCGGTCGGTCACGTCCTGAAGACAGCCGACGACCCCGATGACCGACGAATCCTCGCCGACGACAGGCTCCGCGCTAGCAAGATATACCGCCGAGCTGCCATCCCGCCGGGTGAAAGCACATTCGCAGTCGCTAACCGGCTCCCCGGTGAAAATAACCTCTTCGATCAGGGAGCGTCCCGGTGCGGTGCCATCGTTCAGGCACAAGGTCTCGCCGATTATAGTGCGAGAAGCGCCTTCGCGATCCGTCACGCCCCAAAGGTGGGCAGCCCGATCATTGATATGGCGAATATTGCCACACCGGTCGCAAACATAAAGCGCGACCGGAAGATGGTCGATCAACTCACAGATTTCATCGAGTTTTTCTATGTCCGGAAGGGGGGCAATATGGCCTGCAGAGCCCTTATCTTGCAAAGCATTTCCCATCAATCGCCCGCCCTGGCAGAAAGAACAGCCTTAACGACTATTAACAGTGACCGCCGCACCAACGCTGCACCGCGGGAAAGGTTCCGGCCATCCCCAGGACAATTGCAAAGGTCAACAACCTCACCGAGCAAATAGACGAATCTGTAATCCAAGAACAGTTTTCGTAAAAAAGCGAATTCCGTTCAGGAGAACGGAATTCGCTCCAGGCACGCCGATGCCGACACCGGACGGGGGCTACTCGGCCGGCAGCGGCCTGGTCGCACGTTCGCCGGCGGCAGCCGGGGCACCGAGATCGCCGTCGGCATTCGGCCCGATCTCGCTGCGCCATGGCCGCCACGCCTCCAAGGCAAGGAGCACCACCGCGAGAACAGCGGCGAGGCCAAGGGCACCGAGCCAATACGGAATGCCGAACAGGCCGGTGAACAGGATCTTGCCATCCCCGGCGGCGAAGATGGTGCCGGCAAGCGACGGCTGCAGGTAGGAATAGGCGACGGCACCGAACAGGCCGCCGAGCAGGGTGAAGATCGCGTCGCGATAGCCGACTCCGATCTGGGCGAGCGTGGTGCCCGGGCAGGCCCCGGCCAGCACGATGCCGACCCCGAGCAACAGCCCGCCAATGGCATCGGCGGCATAGAGCGCCGCCTTCGGGTGCAGCTTGACGATTCCGAACCCATTCAGCGCCGCCAGGACGACCGCGCCGGTCGCCACCGCGGTCAGGAACACCTTCAGCATGATGAAGGAGCGGAATTGCATCTGGCCGACAATGATGCCGGGCTCGAACACGCGGGATTTCTCGAGCAGAAAGCCGAAGACGACCCCCATCCCGAGCCCGATGATGATGGCAGTGATGAGCGACATGGTTTTGGTCCTTCTCCGCGATCAGATCCGGCGCAGCAGCAGCACGCCGGCACCGATGCCCCCGGCAAACATCGCCGCAACGGCAACCGTCGAGCCGACGGCGAGCTGGGCGACACCGGAGAGGCCATGGCCGCTGGTGCAACCGTCGGCGATGCGGGCGCCGAACAGCATCAGGAAGCCGGCGACGAAGGCGACGGCATAGCGCACGCCGGGCGATGCCGTGCCGAGCGCGCGCGCCCAGATCGGCGAGATGCCGCGCCGCAACGTGCCGGAAAACTTGGCCGAAATGAATGCGCCGATGGCGACACTGCCGACAAACGCGACCTGCCACCAGTTCTTTCCGGTCGCAGCGATGTGCCTCGCGACATAGTCGATATTGGCGATCGCGGGATCGACCCAGGAGGCCACCAGGCCGCCGACGGTCACATAGGACGAGGAGGCGCCGAGCGCCGTTTCGATCAGCAGGAAGGCGGGAATCTGCAGGAGCCCAATCAGGACTCCGGCGACGTAAGGCGACCACGCCTTGTCTCGCAATGATATCATGGAGCGGTTTTCCTCAGAGCTGGGGCCTGACAAAGGCGCCGCATGCGAAAAAACATATATATGATTTTCTGAATATGTAATATGGAAATATACGTATGCCGAAGCTGATAATTCAGGTGCCGCTGCGTGACGGCGCAGCGCAGCATGCGTTTGGGTCGAGGTCTATTCTTCCGGCGCGTCCTCGATCGGATCGTAGCGGGCGAGATCGAAGCCGAGCAGGTTCCACGACTGCACCATATGCGGCGGCAACGGCGCGCTGACATCGATCACGCCGCTGCGTGGATGCGGCACCACGAGGCGGCGGGCGAGCAGGTGCAGGCGGTTCTGGATGCCGCCGGGCAGCGCCCAGTTTTCTTTCGAGAAATATTTCGGATCGCCGATAATCGGATGGCCGATATGGGCGAGATGCGCGCGCAGCTGGTGGGTGCGGCCGGTGACCGGCTTGAGCGAGAGCCAGGCGAGGTTTTGCGCCGCGGTCTCGATCACCGCGTAATAGGTGATGGCGTGGCTCGCCCCCTCCTCCCCGTGCCGGGCGATGCGCATGAACGACTCCTCCTCGCGCTCCTCCTTGGCGAGGAAGGTGGAGATGCGCCCCTGCCGCGGCTTGGGAACGCCGGCAACCAGCGCCCAGTAGATTTTTCGTGTCGCCCGCGAGCGGAAGTTTTTCGCCAGCGCCGCCGCAGCGAAGCGGGTTTTCGCCACCAGCAGGCAGCCGGCGGTGTCCTTGTCGAGCCGGTGCACCAGACGCGGGCGCTGGCCGTGCGGATCGCGCAGGCTCGCGAGCATGCCGTCGACATGCCGCGTGGTGCCCGAGCCGCCCTGCACCGCGAGCCCCATCGGCTTATTGAGCACCAGCACGTCGGCGTCCTCGTAGAGCGTGATCGACTTCAGGAAGGCGCGCGTTTTCGCCGCCTCGCTTTCGGTCTCCGTGGCCGAGGGCTTAGGCGCATCGAGCTTGAGCGGGGGAATGCGCACCGATTGCCCTGCCTCGAGCCGGTCCTTGGGCTCGACGCGCTTGCCGTTCAGGCGCACCTCGCCTTTGCGGATGATGCGCTGGATGTGACTGAACGCGAGCCCCGGGAACCGCGCCTCGAAGAAACGATCGACCCGCATGCCACCTTCGTCCGGCGTCACGGTGACGGTTTGGACGTGGCCCAGCCTCTCCCTTTCCCCGCTGGCGGGGAGAGGGTCGGGTGCTGGAGCAGGGCCTCCCGCCCTCTCCCCTTGCGGGAGAGGGCCGTCGGTCCGAGCAGAGCGAGGAGCGACCGGGTGAGGGGTCGGTTTGGAAAAGAACCCCTCACCCGGCTCGCCCCCGCGGCGCTCGCCACCCTCTCCCGCACGGGGAGAGGGTGGATTTTGCCCACGGCCTGCGCCGCGCTTCCCGCCCGCGCCGCCGCGCCCGTCGCGCGGGCCTGCCATCTGCCGCCCGCCGCCGGGCTGACGGGGGCCGTTCTTTCCACGACTCATCGGTGAGGTGCCTGTTTCAACCGCCGCGCTCCCTGCGCAGCTTCGCCCAGTAGTCCAAACGTTTCCTGATCTCGCGCTCG
>CAZTTL010000164.1:0-8413 GCA_964616635.1 uncultured Rhodoplanes sp.
GAGCATTTTCAGCTCCGGCGGAATCAACCTCCCGCTGGAAGGGGGAGGTCAGCGAGCGAAGCGCGCGGGGAAGGATCATCCTTCTGCGACCCCCACCCCGACCCTCCCCCTTTCAGGGGGAGGGAGAAGATTGCGCTGCCTTCTCCACAGCAAATGAAAATGCGCCAGAGCGAATTCCGTTCTGACGGAATCGGAATTCGCGCTGTTGTTTTTTCGTGGTCGCATTTTCTGCGGGCCGAGCCGGCGTCTACCCCCGGATCAAGTCCAGGATCAAGTCCCGAGGGCAGGCTTCGCTTAGAAAATGCTCTAAGCATGCGCGCGGACCGGATCATTGCACCGGAACGGAACTCACCTGGAAACTCCTGCCCCAAAGTCCTATTGCAATGGCGGGGCGTATTGAATGCCGCCGATGCTCCAAAGGTGGTTGAGCCCGCGCGGGATCGCGAGCTTCGACTTCGTCCCGATATTGCGGTCGAACACTTCGCCATAGTTGCCGACCGTGCGCAGGATGCGCACCGCCCAGTCCTTGGTGAGGCCGATCTGCTCGCCGAGATTTCCCTCGATACCGACCAGTCGCTTGATCGCCGGCTTCTCCGAACTGAGCGCCTGCTCGATTGTCTTCGAACTCACGCCCAGCTCTTCCGCGTTGAGCATGGCGAAATGGGTCCATTTGACGATCAGCCCCCACTGCTCGTCGCCCTGGCGCACCACCGGACCGAGCGGCTCCTTGGAGATCACGTCGGGCAGGATCACATGGTCGTCCGGCTGCGCCAGGTCCAGCCGCTTGGCGTGAAGCTGCGATACGTCGCTGGTGAACACCGTGCAGCGGCCGGCATCATAGGCCTTGACCGCGTCAGCCGCGTTTGTCGTCGTCACCAGCTCGTAGCGCATCGAGTTGGCGCGGAAATAATCGGCGACATTGCTGGCGCTGGTGGTTCCTTCCTGCACGCAGATTTTGGCGCCGTCGAGCTCGAGCGATGACTGCACCGGTGGCGATCGCTTAACAAGGAAGCCCTGCCCATCGTAATAGGTCACCGCCGGGAAGATCAGCTTCAACTCAGTCTCGCGCGCCATGGTCCAGGTGGAGTTGCGTGACAGCACGTCGATTGCGCCCGACTGCAACGACTTGAAACGCTCCTCGGCGTTCAGCGGCACGAATTGCACCTTGCTCGGATCATTGAAGATCGCCGCGGCGAGCGCGCGGCAGAAGTCGACGTCGAAGCCCGTCCATTCGCCGTTCGCGTCCTTCGCCGAAAATCCGGCAAGCCCCTCGCTGACGCCGCAGATGAGCGCTCCGCGATCCTTCACCGCCTTCAGTGTCACAGACTGCGTTTGCGCTGCGCCGAAAGTAGCCAGCCCAAATATCATCGCGCCAATGGCCGCTACCACCGCAGCGATTGGCGACATCCAACGGGTCATGCAGCTCATGGGTTACAGCTCCGGCGCTTGCTTCACGACGACGCGGGTGCCAACGGGAATGCGGTTATAAAGGTCGATCACGTCGGCATTGACCAGGCGGAAGCAGCCCGACGATACCGCATGGCCGATGGTCTGCGGCTGGTTGGTCCCGTGGATGCGATAGACAGTCTTGCCGAGATAAAGCGCGCGGGCGCCCATCGGGTTGCCAGGACCGCCCGCCATGAAGCGCGGCAGATAGGGCTGGCGGGCGATCATTTCCGCCGGCGGCGTCCAGTCGGGCCACTCCGCCTTGCGCGTAATCTTGACCAGGCCCTGCCACTGGAACCCTTCGCGCCCGACACCGATGCCATAGCGCAAGGCCCGGTTGTTTTCCTGCACCACATAAAGGAAGCGCTCCGAGGTGTGAACGATGATGGTGCCCGACGGCTCGGTGGTGCGAAAAAAGACGAGCTGGGGGCGATAGACGGCGGGCAGCCGTTCCTCTTCGGGCGTCGGCACATAGCCCGGCTGATCATCGATCCGCAACGTTTCAGCGGGGATCGGACGACTGTTTTGGGCGTTGGCGACCGGCATGAACGCCGCCGCCCCGGCAACCGCAATGCCCATGGCAACAAGCAGAACCTTTCCTCGCATCAAATCCGTCCTCCCTTACTCGGCTTGGTATCAGCACACATCCCAGATCAATCCAGCGGAAATCGGGCTCGCTCGAAAGCGATTTGACAACCACAGGCTGAACGACTTCGATCAGCGACAGGCCGCTCGTGAGCGGCTGGCTGCGGAAGGCGGCCTAGCGGCCATGTCGAGGGGGACACAATGTCCGGACAGCGATTTGAAATCGGGATTGTCTTGGCCGGCGCCATCTCTGCCGGCGCCTATTCGGCCGGGGTCGTGGACTTTATCATCGAAGCGCTGGACAAATATTACGAAGCCAAGCAGCGCCCTGACTGGGACGGCCCCCGGCATGACGTCCGTGTTCCCGTCCTCGCCGGCGCGTCGGCCGGCGGCATGACCGCGGCGATCATCACGCTGCAGGCGTTCCGGGACATCCAGCATGTGGCGCCCGGAAAGGATCCGCCCGACGCAGCGCTGAACCGCCTGTATTCAAGCTGGGTGAAGGATATCGACATCGAGCGCCTGCTCGAGATCAACGATCCACGCGAGCGCAAGGCGGTCCAGTCGATGCTGTGCTGCAAAGTGATCGACGAAATCGTCAAAAAAGCTTTCGTTGGCTTCACGCCGAACAAGAAACGGCCCTGGATCGGCCGCGACGACGACCCGCTACGGGTCTATCTTACCGTGACGAATCTGCGCGGGCTGCCGTGCTCGTTCAAGCTGTTCGGCGATCAAGACCGCTACGGCATGCTCAATCACGGCGACTATCTCTACTTCACCGTAGGGAGCAAGCCGACGGCGGAACTGGGGTCGCTGCCACTCGACATCAACGATACTTCCAGCGCCGCTTGGGACTTGTTCCGGGATGCCGCGATCGCCACCGGCGCATTTCCGATCGGGCTAAGGCCGCGGCCGATTCATCGGGGAGCGGACGATTATCAGAAGAGAAACGAACCGGGGCTCGACAAGGCTTGCATGGGTGGCGTCAAAGACTATCCATTCATTGCCGTCGACGGCGGGATGATCAACAACGAACCGCTGGAACTGGCGCGGAAGTGCCTCGCCCGGCGTCAGCCCGGCGCCCCCAGTGACCGCAATCCCAGACCCGGAGACAAAGCGACCCGGGCCGTTGTGCTGATTGATCCGTTCCCAAACCTTGTAAAGTTGCCGGGCGAACCTCCGGAGCCAACATTTGTCAGCCTCCTCGCAGATATCTTTTCCGCGCTCCTCGACCAGTCCCGGTTCAAGCTCGATGAGCTTCAACTGGCGGAAGACGAAAAGGTCTTTTCGCGCTACGTCGTCTGCCCGAAACGAGCGGCCGGCGACAACGACCTGGCGAAGAAATACCCGATCGCAAGCGGCGTTCTCGGCGGTTTTGGCGGTTTTCTCCAGGAGTCATTCCGGCGACATGACTACCTGCTCGGGCGGCGCAACGCCCAGGCCTTCCTGCGCTGGGGATTCGGGCTGCCGAGAACCAACGCGGCGATGTTCGGGGCCTATCAGATCAACGATCGCTGGCTCATTCACGACATCAGCCAGGCAAACGACCTGACCCGCTCGTTCCGCTATGGCGAAGACCATGATCTGCCCCTAAGGAAGTTCTTTCGGGACGAACATCTGGAAGACACAGACGGCTATCCGATCATTCCGCTTGTTCCGGAGCTGTGCGAACCAATCAAGCTCGATGCGACGACCGACTGGCCGCAACCGGCGCTGGTCAACCTGGACACGCTTGAGCCGCTCATCGACAAACGGATGATCTTTGTTGCACGAGCCGTCGTGGCGACCGAACTCGGGAACCTCGCAGAGGCTCTACAAGAGAAAGAAGCGAAGGCAACCGAGCCGAAGGCAGGCGCTGCAGAGCCAGCGAACGAGGCAATGAGCGCTTGGAATTCGGTCAAGGCCTTCGCCGCAGACGTGGTCATCTGCATCAAGCGATCATGGAAAAAGCTGGCTCGAGTCGTGCTTGGGGAAATGGCGAGTTGTTATGGCGCCCGCATTGCCGCCCAGGTCGCGCGTGCCCACATCGCCAAGGCCCGCAATACCGTCGAGGAAGCGTTCGAGACAAAGGAACCGATGTCCCGATAGGCCGGCCGGAGGCCCCTTCTGGGGCCTCCGGATGAAGTGGCGTACGGCGCGAACGGCGCCATCGCTGCAAGGGGAAAAGACGAGGGTTTTCCTGGGCCTGACTGCGCTGCAGTTTCAGAATTCGGCCTGAGCGCTGCTGAAGCCGACACCCCTGCCGCGAGGCCTTGAACCGAGCGTAACGCGGCACATATTATGCTTATCCCGGGCAAGGAAAGGCCGAAACAGGTTCGTTGTCCGGAACGGGGCGCCTACTGAGGGCCCCGCAGACAAAGTCGCTGAAACGGGGCTTTGAGAGACCATGTCGCGTGTTCCTTCGCTATCCAGTCCCTTTCTCCTCGGCTTCGATGAGATCGAGCGGGCGCTCGACCGCGTCAGCAAGGCCGCGGACGGCTATCCGCCCTACAATATCGAGCGGATCGCCGCGGGAAACGGTGAGCCTGAGCGCCTTCGCATCACGCTCGCAGTGGCCGGGTTTGCGCGTGAGGATCTCGACGTCACCGTGGAGGAGAACGAGCTTCTCATCCGCGGCCGGCAGCACGACGACAAGTCGCGTCAGTATCTCCATCGCGGCATCGCCGCGCGCCAGTTCCAACGCACGTTTGTGCTGGCGGACGGCATGGAGGTGTTGAGCGCCGAAATGAAGAACGGGCTGCTGTCGATCCACCTTGCGCGACCGGAACCGGCGCGCACGGTGAAAACCATCGCGATCAGCGAGCAGGACTGAACCGGACTCGGCACGACAGAGTTGACCCTAAGCAAGGAGTCGAGGGCCATGAATAGCGAAACCACCCCCCGGAGCCATCCCGTCATCTCGCCGGAAGCGCTCGCGCAGATCGGCGGCGGACGGCTCGCTTACGTAAAGGCGATCCGCTCCGAAGACGTCCCCGCACTGTTCCCGCAGGCGCCGGAGATCGCGCCCGGCATGCAGCTGTTCGCGCTGCATGCGGCCGACGGCACGCCGATCATGCTCACCGACAGCCGCGAGGCGGCGGTCGCCAATGCGTGGAGCCACGAGCTGGAAACGGTCAGCGTGCACTGACGCTGCCGACTTTTCCACAGCGATCCACAAAACAAAATGCCCGGCTCGGCCGGGCATTTTTGTTTGACAGGACCGCCGCGCGACCGCTGGCGCTACACGTTCGTCACCGGCATTGCGAGCACCGAATAGAGCGCTTCGCGGTCGCTGGAGTCACGCAACAGCCGCGTGGTGTCGGGATCGCGCAGCAGCCGTGCGACCCGGGCCAGCGCCTTGAGATGATCGGCCCCGGCGTTTTCCGGCGCGAGCAGCAGAAAAATCAGGTCGACCGGCTGCCCGTCAAGCGCCTCGAAATCGATCGAACGATCGAGTCGTGCAAACAGCCCGAACAGCTTTTCGAGTTTCGGCAGCTTCCCGTGTGGGATGGCGATGCCGTTGCCGATCGCGGTCGAGCCCAGCCGCTCGCGCTGCATCAGCACGTCGAGGATTTCCCGCTCGGCGCGACCGGTGAGTTCGGCAGCGCGGGCGGCAATCTCCTGAAGCGCTTGCTTCTTGTTATTGACTTTCAGCGCGGGAATGACCGCTTGCTGCGCGACGAGGTCGTTCAACGGCATGGAACCGTCCGAATCAGGGGAAGATGGAGGCTTTTGCGCCGCACCGCGTGCAGCCGCACCGCGTGCAATGGTGGCGGACGATAAGGACCCCTCCCGAGGCCGTCAATAGGGCGTCGCGCCTCAAATCCAGCCCTCCGTGGGGCGAATCGATTGGCGAGAAACAAGTGATGAGGTCATGTGGGCTCGCGCCGGCAGATCGTCAAGCACAGTCTGTCGGATGGAACAAACCGAGTGCGCCCGCACCGCGGCGGGACAGACATGAATCGAAGCGTCACGCAAACGCATGCTCACGCCTCGAGTGCGGAGAACCCCTTGCCCCCGGCGGCAAGCCGTTCGAGCTGCGATGCAGGCTGGTGCCTTGCGTCCCCGGTCTTCTGCGCAAAGGTGATGAGGCGGTCGTGCACATAGCCGAGGCCGAGCGTGTCGGCATAGTGCATCGGCCCGCCGCGCCATGACGGGAATCCGTAGCCATTGACCCAGATCACATCGATATCGCCAGGCCGCTGCGCAATGCCTTCGGCAAGAATGCGCGCGCCCTCATTGATCATCGGAAACAACAGTCGCTCGACGATCTCTTCTGGCGGGATCGGCGCGCGGGCAATGCCGAGCCGAGCCGCCGTCTCGATGATGAGCTGCTCGACCTCCGGATCGGGCTTCGGCGTGCGCGAGGCCGCCTCGTAAAGATAGAAGCCGCGGCCCGCCTTCTGGCCGAAGCGTCCCATCTCGCAGAGCTGATCGGCAATCTCGGCCCGGAGCCCCTGCGCCTTGCGCATGCGCCAGGCGATATCGAGCCCGGCGAGGTCGCTCACCGCGAACGGCCCCATGGCAAAACCGAACGCGGTGAGGGCGCCGTCGACGTCCCGCGGCAGCGCGCCCTCGAGCAGCAGCCGCTCCGCCTCGACCGTGCGCAACCTCAACATGCGATTGCCGACGAAGCCGTGGCAGACGCCGACGACCACCGGCACTTTGCCGATGCTGCGTGCGACCGCGACGGCGGTTGCCAGCACTTCGGGCGCGGTCTTTTCCGCCCGCACCACCTCGACCAGGCGCATGATATTTGCCGGGCTGAAGAAGTGCATGCCGAGCACATTCTGCGGGCGGCTGGTCGCCCCTGCGATCGCATTCACGTCGAGGTAGGACGTATTGGTCGCGAGCACCGCGCCGGGTTTCGCCAAGCGGTCGAGATCGGCAAACAGCTTGCGCTTGACCTCCATGTCTTCGAACACCGCCTCGATCACGAGATCGGCGTCGGCAACCGCCGCCATATCGGTCGTGGCTCGGATCAAGGCGAGGCGGCGATCCATCTCATCCTGCGACAGCGCACCGCGCGCCACCGTCCCCGCATAGTTCTTCTTGATCGCGTCGAGCCCGCGCTGGAGCGCCTCCGCCGAGACTTCGATCAGGTTCACCGGAATGCCGGCATTGACAAAGCACATGGCAATGCCGCCGCCCATGGTGCCGGCGCCGATGATCGCGGCGCGCGCAACCTTGTGCGGCTTGACCCCCTCCGGCAGAACGACTTTGGCGGCGGCGCGCTCGGCGAAAAAAATATGGCGCAGCGCCTTCGATTGCTCGCCGTCGCGCAGGGCGACGAAGATGGTGCGCTCGCGCGCGAGCGCCGAATCAAAATCGAGCGTGAGCAGCCCGCGCAAGGCCGCGATGGCTGCGGCCGGCGCCTTCAACCCCTTCGCCCGCTTCAGGTAGGGCGCGGCGACCCCGTCAAACAATGAAGGCTCCGCTATGAATGGTGCGATCTTGTCGGCCTGGTCACGGGCGCGTGGCAATGGCCGGATGCTGGCGATCTTTTGCGCGAAGGCAATCGCAGCAGCCTCGATATCGTCGACGATCGCATCGATGAGCCCCACGGCCTGGGCCTGCTCGGCGCCGATCGGATCGCCGGACAGAATCATCGCGAGTCCTTTTTCCACCCCGACCAGCCGCGGCAGCCGCTGGGTGCCGCCGGCGCCGGGGATGAGGCCGAGCTTGATCTCCGGCAGTCCCATCCGGGTGCCCGGCACGGCGAGGCGGTAATGACAGCCAAGCGCGACTTCGAGACCGCCGCCGAGCGCATGGCCGTGCATCGCGGCGACGACCGGCTTGGCGCAGGATTCAAGCGCATGGATCACCTCGGGAAAGGTCGGTGACTGCGGCGGCTTGCCGAACTCGCTGATGTCCGCCCCGGCAATGAAGGTGCGGCCGGCGCAGCGCAGCACGATGGCTTCGATCGCGGCATCGTCGCCCGCGCGCAGCAGCGCGGAGAGAACCTGCATCCGCGCCTTGGCGCCGAACGCATTGACCGGCGGATTATCGAGGGTGATGACACCAATATTGCCGTCGCGCCGCAGGGTGACGAGGTCGGTCACGTAAGCCTCTCGGGTAAGTAAAGCGTGGTAGGACTTGCACGACACCGCGACCGCAAGCGCGACCGTGGCTGCCAGGCGACACCTTAATCGGCTGGCGCTGACCCGCAACCGCCTTCCGCCGCGGCGTGTTGCGGGGTTAAGCCCGGATGTGGCGGGCCAAAGAGGCTCGCGGCCGTCAGGTGTCTTGGCCGGCGTACCTGATGCGGCCGCGGGCCAAATCGTTTATGCACAGCTTGCAGTGTTTCGCGTCCCATCCGCAGAGGTCGTTTTGAACATCCACCGGCCGCGATCATGACCAGCACGCCCCGCCGTATGGTGTCCGCCGAGCGCCGCGAGGAGGA
>CAZTTL010000165.1:0-8331 GCA_964616635.1 uncultured Rhodoplanes sp.
ACGCGATCGACTTCCTGCTCGACAAGCTCCGCAACACCAAGAGCAACGGCGAGTTCTTCGAGTCGATGAACACGTAAAAGATGCAAATCCGTGGGTGTGGACCTGGCACGATCGATGCGGGGTGTGCCGCTAGTATCGCTGCCTGTCGGCAGGACGACCGGGGCAGAGGTCGCGACACCGGTCCTGATGATCGTGTTCGCCGTAACGCCCGATGGCAGCCAGGAAATGATGAGGCGATCACGCGCGCCCGGGCGGGAGCGGATCGGGGCGTTGCAAACGCGCGAGCGCTGGAACCATCACGGCGGGGTCTGTGAGCGGAAGGGTGCAGGTCTCGCCCACGCAAATGAATGCGGCGCCGTCGGGCGCGGCAGCGATTTTGTCTCGGGCAGGATGCGAGGGCGGCAGCGGGTCGGTGGGATCGACGCGGAGCAACGTTCTTTCGTTGAACGGGATATGCTGCGCTGCAACAACGAGGGGGTCATTGTGCGCAGCATTCTCGTTTTTTGTGCGCACAATGACGATTTGTGCACCGCGAAGGCGGAGATCAAGTGCATTCAAAAGACTGAGGTGGCCAAAGAGATTAGAGGCCGCAATCGGCAAGACGCCATCGAACAGAATGTCGACGCGCTCGCGCCAGGCGTCATCGCCGGTGAGGACGGCAAGCCGAACCAGATTTTGGGCGGCGAGGCCGTTCGGGTTGGGAATAGCATCGTCGGTGGTCGGGCTTGGCCGCAGAATCAGCCCTTCGGCATCGTCGGCGGTCAGGCAGTAGCCGCCGTTGTCCGGATTGGCGTAGTGCCGATCGAAGGCATGCTGCCATGCGACAGCGCGGTCGCCGAATGTGCGTTCGCCGGTCGCCTCGAACAGAGCGAGCGCGGCGCGGATCATCGCGGCAAAGTCGGATGCTAGTCCGGGGAACAGCAAGCGCCCTGCCCGCCACGAATGGCCGAGGCGATCGCCGCGGGTCAGGTTGGTGGCGGCGAAATCGAAGGCGCGGCGCGCGAGCGCGACCCAATCGGGCTGATTGAGAAGCGTGCCAGCATTCGCCAGCGCGGCGATCATCAGCCCGTTCCAGTCCGCGAGCACCTTGTCGTCAAGGCCGGGTCGGACGCGTTCGTCGCGGGCGGCAAGAAGCTTGCTGCGCAGATCAGCGAGCCGAGCCTCGGTCGTAGTGTCGAAGGCGTGCAGGGCAAAAGGTTGGCCAGGGCGAGACTGCGCAAACGCGTCGAGCGCACCGAGGCGATTGAGAATGTTGTGGCCTTCGAAATTTCCCTCCGCGGTGACGTCGTAGATTTCGGCGAAGAATGCGGCATCATCGCCCAACACCGCTTCAACCTCGCCGAGAGACCAGACGTAAAACCTGCCCTCTTCGCCTTCGGAATCGGCATCGAGCGACGCGCAGAACGCTCCTTCGGGCGTCGTCATTTCGCGCGCGAGCCAGCCGACGGTCTCCGCGGCCCGCGTGCGAAACAGTGCGTGCCCTGTCTGCGCGCAGGCAAGCGCCAGCAATTCCAGGAGCTGGGCGTTGTCGTAGAGCATCTTTTCGAAATGCGGAACGAGCCAGCGCTCGTCGACGGAATAGCGGGAGAAACCGCCGCCCAGGTGATCGTAAATGCCGCCCTCGCTCATATGCTCAAGCGCGAGCGCAACTGCATCGAAATAAGAATTGCTGCGATGCAACAAAGCTGAGGCACTGGCCGAAGCGTTTGGATCATCACCGAAATTTTGCATCTCGGCGGCCAAAGCTGTGCCCGTGCGCTGGCCAGCGCGCCACAAGAATTCAAGCACCGCGCCCTGCGGGAATTTTGGCGCGCCGCGCAGTCCGCCGTGCCGAGGGTCGAGGGCGCCGGCAAGCTGCTTGGCAATCCCGTCGAGTTGGGCGAGTCCGAGCGAGACTTGGCCGGCACCCTGGGCCGACTCGGCGAGGGCCGCCATTAAGGCGCTGCGGTTCTGCTCGATCCGGCTTGGCTCCTCCCGGAACATCCGGGCGATTTCCCGCAGCACCTGCACGAAGGAGGGCCGGCCGAAGCGCGCGACGTTGGGAAAATAAGTGCCGCCCCAGATCGGCTCGCCATCCGGGTTGAGGATCATAGTCAGCGGCCAGCCGCCGGGTTGTCCAAGGAGATGCAGCGCTTGCATGTAGATCTGGTCGATGTCCGGCCGCTCCTCGCGGTCGACCTTGATGTTCACGAACAGCTCGTTCATCACCGCGGCGGTCGCCGGGTCTTCGAAGCTTTCGTGCGCCATCACATGGCACCAATGGCAGGCGGCGTAGCCGATCGACAGCAGGATCGGCTTGTCCGTGCGCTTGGCTTCCGCGAGCGCGTCCGGTCCCCATGGCCACCAGTCGACCGGATTGTTCTTATGCTGCAGGAGATAAGGGCTCGTCTCGTGGGCGAGGCGATTTTCGTGCGGAGGGTTCGATGCGGATGTCATGCGCGCTCGGTGCCGTTGACGGTTTGTTAACCTTAACGGCGGAACGCGATCGGCGCGGCAGCCGGCGCGACAAAAAGCGCGCGACATATCGACCGGGCCGGTTTGGGTGAAGGACGACAGGTTGATGGCGGCAGAGCCACCCGACACCATCTTCGCGCTTTCCTCGGGCCGGCCGCCGGCGGCAATCGCGGTGGTTCGCATTTCCGGACCGCAGGCGGGGCCGGCGCTCGCAACGTTGGTCGGGAAGCTGCTAGCGCCGCGCCGCGCCACGTTGGTGGGGGTCCGCGATCCTCAGACCGGCGAAACGATCGACGAAAGCTTGGCGCTGTGGTTTCCGGGGCCGGCGAGCGCCACGGGCGAAGATGTCGCCGAGCTGCATGTCCACGGGGGCAGGGCGGTGATCGCCGCCGTGGTGACGGCACTTGGCCGGGTGGACAACTGCCGGCCGGCTGAAGCGGGGGAGTTCACCCGGCGAGCATTTGCCAATGGCAAGCTCGATCTGACCCGGGTCGAGGGGCTGGCCGATCTCATCGCGGCGGAGACCGAAGCCCAGCGGCGCCAGGCGGTGCGGCAGCTGCGGGGCGTACTCGGCGCGCAGGCGGAGGATTGGCGCAGCCGGCTGATCGCGGCGCTCGCGCTCGTCGAAGCGCGGATCGATTTTTCTGACGAAGGCGGCGTGCCAGGCGACCTGGTGCCGCAAGCGTTCGCGGCCGTGCGGGCCTTACGTGGTGGCATCGGCACGGCGCTCGCAGACCAGCGGCGGGGCGAGCGCTTGCGCGACGGGCTGGTCGTTGCCATTGCCGGGCCGCCGAATGCCGGCAAGTCGAGCCTGCTCAACCGCATCGCGCGGCGCGAGGCAGCGATCGTGTCGCCCTATCCCGGCACCACCCGCGACGTGATCGAGGTGCACCTCGATCTCGGCGGCGTGCCAGTGGTGCTGCTCGATACCGCGGGCATTCGCGCGAGCGATGATCCGGTCGAGCAGGAGGGGGTAAGACGGGCGCAGGCGCGGGCGGCGGAAGCCGACCTCGTGCTGTGGGTCACCGATGCGACGGCCGGGGAAGCGGGCTCCGTTGCGGGCGAGCGCAACGTGCCCCCACGCGCCGCGCTGGCGCGGGGCTCCCTCCCCCGCGCGCGGGGGAGGGATGGGGAGGGGGAGGGGGTCACGGTTGCTCCGGCCAGCAATGAAGAAGTTGCAGGCAGCGCGGACTCGACCTGGGTCATCCGCAACAAGATCGATTTAGTTGCAGGTTCGAGCGGGGTGGGCGACGCGGAGCAAGAAACGTCACCGGTCTTTCCAATTTCTGCCCTGACGGGAGAGGGGATCGATGCCTTGCTGAGTGCGCTGGAAGCGTTTGCGGCAGAACATCTCGGCAGCACCGAGCCGGCGCTGATCACCCGGCAGCGGCATCGCGTGGCGCTGGAAGAAACCGTGGCCGCGCTCGATCGTGCGCTGGCTGAGCCGGCCAATGGGCGCGAGGAGATCGTCGCGGAGGAACTGCGCCTGGCCGCCCGGGCGCTGGCCCGCCTCGTCGGCCGGGTCGATGTCGAGGATATTCTCGATGTCATCTTTCGTGATTTCTGCATCGGCAAGTGATAGAGCGGCCGAGCGGTGCACACACGCGCATTGTTTCACGTGAAACACCGCCCTACGTGAGGCCCATGGATAATCGATTCGACGTCATTGTGATCGGCGGCGGCCATGCCGGCTGTGAGGCGGCCGCGGCGGCTGCGCGCATGGGCGCGACGACCGCGCTGGTGACCCACCGGTTTGCGACGATCGGCGCGATGTCGTGCAATCCGGCGATCGGCGGGCTCGGCAAAGGTCACCTCGTCCGCGAGATCGATGCGCTTGACGGGCTGATGGGCCGCGTCGCCGATCGCGGCGGGATTCAGTTTCGCGTGCTCAACCGCCGCAAGGGCCCCGCGGTACGCGGGCCGCGCGCCCAGGCGGATCGCAGGCTCTATGCTGCGGCGATGCAGGACGCCCTTCGCCAAACCGCAAATCTCAGCGTGGTCGAAGGCGAAGCCGATGACCTCACCGTAGCCGATGGCCAGGTCACGGGCGTCATTCTCGCTGACGGGAGAGAGTTCGGCGCCGGCGCGGTGGTGCTGACGACCGGCACCTTCCTGCGCGGCTTGATCCATATCGGCGAACGGCAGGTGCCGGCGGGACGCGTCGGCGAAGCGCCGGCACTCGGCCTGTCGCGCACGCTAACCGGCCTAGGGTTCACGCTCGGGCGACTGAAGACGGGCACGCCGCCGCGGCTCGATGGTCGCACCATCGACTGGGATCGGCTCGAAAGCCAGCCGGGGGACGAACCGCCAGAGCCGTTTTCGACGCTGACCGACGAGATCACCAATCCCCAGGTCACCTGCGCCATCACCCGGACGACGGAAGCGACGCACCAAGTCATCCGCGCCAATGTCCATCGCTCGCCGATGTATTCCGGCCAGATCGCGAGCCGCGGGCCGCGCTATTGCCCCTCGATCGAGGACAAGATCGTCCGCTTCGGCGAGCGCGACGGGCACCAGATTTTCCTCGAGCCGGAAGGGCTCGACGTGCCGACCGTCTATCCCAACGGCATTTCGACCTCACTGCCCGAAGACGTGCAGCTCGCGGTCGTCGCGTCGATCCCGGGGTTGGAGCGCGCGACGGTGACCCGGCCGGGCTATGCGATCGAGTACGATCATGTCGATCCCCGCGAGCTCGACCCGACGCTGGAGGCCAAGCGGTTGAAGGGTCTTTTCCTCGCCGGCCAGATCAACGGCACGACCGGGTATGAGGAAGCGGCAGGGCAGGGGCTGATGGCCGGACTCAATGCGGCGCTGCGGAGTGGCGGCGGCGGCGGCGGGGGCGGCGGCGGGCCAGGCTTCGTGATCGATCGGTCCGAGGCCTATCTCGGCGTGATGATCGATGACCTGGTCACGCGCGGGGTCACCGAGCCCTATCGCATGTTCACCTCGCGTGCGGAGTACCGGTTGAGCTTGCGCGCCGACAATGCCGACCAGCGGCTCACGGCAAAGGGGCGCGCGCTCGGCTGCATCGGGCCGGAGCGCGCGCAGCGGTTTGCGGAAAAGATGGCCGCGCTGACGGCAGCGCGCGATTTCGCCCGCGCGGTGGCGGTGACGCCGTCGGAGGCAGAACCCTTCGGCTTTGCGCTGAAGAAGGACGGCCAGCGGCGCACGGCCTTCGACCTGTTGTCCTATCCCGACACGACCATCGCCGCAGTCGCGCGGATCTGGCCACAGCTCGCGGGATTGCCGCGCGCGATCGCGGAGCAGCTCGAGATCGACGCCAAATACGCGGTCTATCTCGACCGCCAGGCCGCCGACATCGCCGCCTATCGCCGTGACGAGGCGGTCACGCTGCCCGACGACCTCGATTACGCGGCGATTGCCGGGCTCTCGAACGAGGTGAGGCAAAGGCTCAGCACCGCCCGGCCACATACGCTGGGGCAGGCCGGACGCATCGACGGGATCACGCCGGCGGCACTGACCGTCCTCGCCCTGTATCTACGCCGGCCGCAACGGGGCGACCGCAAGGTTGCCGGCTCGTAGACGTTCGGACCGTGGGCACCGGTTGGTCTTTCGTCATGGCAACCACGATCAGCGCCAAGACTGTCACGCTTGATCCCGCTGACCGCGAGCGGGCCCTCGCGCTCACCCCTGTTTCACGTGAAACAGCGGATCGCCTCGACCGCTTCGTCGCGCTGCTGCTCACCTGGCAGGCCACCACCAACCTGATCGCGCCCTCGACCATCCCGCATCTCTGGACGCGCCATATCGCCGATTCACTCCAGCTCTTGCCATTGGCGCCAGGCGCGCGCCGCTGGCTCGATCTGGGGACCGGAGGCGGATTTCCCGGGCTGGTGATCGCCTGCGCGCTTGCGGAGGAACCCGGCGCCGCGATCCATCTCGTCGACAGCCAGACGCGGCGCGCGGCGTTTTTGCGCGAAGTCATACGGGTTTTAGCGTTGCCGGCCATTGTCCATTGCATGAGAATCGAGGATTTAGTGGCGGATGCGGTCGCGCCCTGCGAAGTCATTACGGTGCGCGCGCTCGCGCCAATGGGCAAGTTGGCCGGTCTGATCCATCCGCTGATGGCACCAGGGGCAAAAGCTCTGTTGTTAAAGGGCCAAGATGTTGAGGCTGAATTGACCGACGCATCTAAATATTGGAATATTGCCGCTGATCTGGTGCCAAGCCGGACCGACCCACAAGGCCGCATCGTGATCATCCGGGCGCTGGAGCCGCGCGGATGACGCGTGGGTTGGCGCAGCGGCGCAGATGAGGTGATCCATGGACCACATGATCACGCCGGACGACCCGGCTCCGGCCGAGCCTTCAGGAGAAGGCGCGGCGGGCGCGGGACTATCGTCGGCTGACGTTCCATCCGAACAAGGCAGATCGGAAGAAACCGATGCCGCGCCGGGCGACCGCGCGCTGCTGCAGCGGATTCGCCGGCCGCGCATCCTCGCCATCGCCAATCAGAAGGGGGGCGTCGGCAAGACGACGACGGCGATCAATCTCGGCACGGCGCTCGCCGCGACGGGGGAGCGCGTGCTGGTGGTCGACCTCGACCCGCAGGGCAATGCCTCGACCGGACTGGGCATCGACCGCAAAAGCCGGGAATGCTCGACCTATGACGCGCTGATCGGACAGGCGCCACTGCGCGACGCGATCCGGGCAACGGCGGTTCCCCATCTCGCGATCGCCGTGTCGACGATCGACCTCGCCGGTATTGAACTCGAAATTGGCCAGGAGCACGACCGCTCCTTCCGCCTGCGCGCGGCGCTGGCAGCGCTGGCGACCGAGTCCGGCGAAAGCGATGGCTATACCTATGTGCTGGTGGACTGTCCGCCCTCGCTCAATCTCCTGACCATCAACGCAATGGCGGCGGCGCATGCCATTCTGGTGCCGCTGCAATGCGAGTTCTTCGCGCTCGAGGGCTTGTCGCAATTGCTCAAGACGGTGGAGCAAGTGCGCACGGCACTCAACCCGGGCCTCACCATCCACGGCATCGTGCTGACGATGTACGACTCGCGCAACAATCTCTCCGACCAGGTGGTCGCCGACGTGCGCGAATTCATGGGCAAGCAGGTCTACAACACGGTGATCCCGCGCAATGTGCGCGTTTCCGAAGCGCCCTCGTACGGCAAGCCGGTACTGGTCTATGACCTCAAATGCGCCGGCAGCGAAGCCTATCTGCGGCTCGCGACCGAAGTCATTCAGCGGGAGAAGGAGCTGACGGAGGCGGCAGCGCGGCTTGCGAGCTGATTTGTTTGAATGCCAACTGTTGCCTCGACGCGGTTTCGATGCACGGGCACGATAGATCAGGCAGCGGTGAATCGAGCGATCGTGCTGGCCTGAAGGGGATGTGGTGAAGCTCATGTCAAGAGAGGCGGCGATGGCGGACAATGCTCGGCGTTCACGGCTCGGACGCGGTCTTGCCTCGCTCATTGGGGAACCGGCGGACACGCCGGCGACAACGCCGGAGCGCGCCCGGGGCGCGCAGCGCCTCCCGATTGAATTCCTTCGGCCCAATCCACGCAACCCACGCCGCAATTTCGCCGATGCCGAGCTTGACGAACTCGCGAATTCGATCAAGGAGCGCGGCATCATCCAGCCGATCCTGGTGCGCGCGGGCGCGGGACGCGAGGTCGAGATCATTGCCGGCGAACGGCGCTGGCGGGCAGCGCAGCGTGCCGGCGTGCACGAGGTGCCCGTTCTTGTCATCGAGGCCAATGACAGTCAGGCGCTGGAAATCGCCATTGTCGAAAACGTGCAGCGCGCCGATCTCAACGCGCTCGAGGAAGCGGCCGGCTATCAGTCGCTCCTCACCGAGTTCGGCTACAGCCAGGACAGCGTCGCCAAGACCGTCGGCAAGAGCCG
>CAZTTL010000166.1:0-8270 GCA_964616635.1 uncultured Rhodoplanes sp.
AAAACGATCTGGCCAAACAGCAGCGCATGAAACGAAATCCCCTGTCCGAGGGCGCTCGGCCGGATGCCCGAGCGATGCAGGAGGCGCGCCGTTCCGACGGCGCCGCCCGCGAGCAGCACGATCGGCGCTTCCAGGCCGACGTGATCATTGGGGCTCGCTAGTTCGATGCCGCTCACCCGGCCGTCCCGGCAACGCAGGCGTGTCACCCGCACGCCAGGCCGCACCGCAATGCGCTCACGCGCGGCTGGCGCTGCTGCTTCAAGGATAGCCCATGGTCCGATGAAATGGATCTCGCCTTCTCGCAGCACCGCCCCGGAGAGTGGTAATCCCAGGATGACACGCTCCTCGGCGGCCAGCAGGTCCTGCAAGCGGTCCCGTATCGCGCTGCCGGTCCGCGAAGCAGCGGTCGGGTTTGGCACGACCTGAAGGATATCCTCCGCCGCACCATACGCCTTCTCCCACTGATCGGCGGTCATCGCGTCCCAGCGCTCGAACGCCGCCGCCCGCGGGCAGTTGTTGGTCCAGAGAATACCCTGCCCCCCGACCAGCGATGAATCGGCGGCGCCCGGCAAATCGCCGGCGATCGGTGAGAAGTATCGGTCGATCGCCGCGAAGAAGCTGTCCGGGTTTTGCTGAAAGCGCGCCTGATTGCGAAAATGTGATCCGGGCGGCTCGGTGATCGCCGGTCCCGCTTCGACGACCGTAACTCTCAGGCCGCTTTCGGCCAAGCGTCGCGCCGCTGCAATCCCCAACGGGCCTGACCCGACAATCAGAACATCGGTATCTTGTCTCACGTCAGAATCCTCGCATTGCTCGGCAGAATATCCGCGCTAAGCGCGCTGCGAAAGCTCAAGCGTCGCAATGGGTCACGGGCCGCCGTGAAGATGGCATGCCGACCACGGACGGTCTCCCTTCCATTGCGGAAGGTCAATGCCCCGCGCACACGATTGGCCGCTCGCCCCTGACTTCCGGACCAAGCCGAGCGGTGGCCGGCACGGACGGTTCAGAACGGAAGTCGGGTGCCTCGCCGCTCTGCTCGTGTCGTCGATTGCTACGCCTCACCGTGACATAACGTGACATCCGCAGCGGGCTCTTACCGTGACCAAACGTGACCCGGCAAGAGGTCACTTTTCACCCAAATTGACGTTAAGAATGTCATTTAATGCATTCGAAGAGCTTATTATATTTCGCCAATGGATGGACCCGATCGTGGCGCCCGGCCGAAGGCCGGCGATGATGTCCTTCTCCGGCCTATCGTTACGGAAGTCGGAGAGCTTGATGCCCTCGTGCTGGTCGATGTGAGCCTGCGGTTTCCTATTGTAGGTGCAGGAACCCGCTTTCGTGTCCCGCTCGCTTCGATTATCCCCAGCGCAGCGCAGCGCCGCGCCGACATCCTCAATGCCTTAACGAAAAGTAAACGGTTTCAGCAATAAGCCGCTGACGCGGGGCTCTGGCCGGACGTGGTGTTGCACGCCTGATCATTTTTCACGCTCTGCGAAGGGGTCAGCGCATACCGGATCGGTTGCGGCTGGTCGTGCGAACGCCGTCAAGAAAGAAAACGCCAAAAAAACCTTGAAAATCATTGATGCGCCGTTGACCTATCGTTGACAAAAACGGCGCAAGGCGGGCTCTTGCAAACCCCGGAAACCGGCCAACGAGCTGGCCGACTGAGCTTTAGGCCGCTCAGACCACCACGACCGCGTCGCTCAGACGCGATCGGCCCCACCGGGTGGAAGGTTAGTCAGGGTCGGCGTCGGCGCCAGCGTGGCCGGCGGAAACACTCCTTCCGAGGGCTCGTAAACGAATCAGTGAGCCGCAGATTCGTATATTATTCAGGTTTGCCCGCGCAGCGGCGGGCGGGGATCGTATTCGCATCAGGAGTTCGTCATGGCCCCCCGTGCCTATTGGAAGGGGTACCTCAAGCTCTCCCTCGTCTCATGCCCGATCGCGCTCTACCCGGCGGCGTCGAGCACCGAGCGGGTGTCGTTCAACCGGATCAACAAGAAAACCGGACACCGGCTCAAGCAGCAACTCGTCGACTCCGAGACCGATAATCCGGTCGCCAAGGAGGATATCGGGCGCGGCTATGAGGTGGCGAAGGGCGAGTATCTCCAAGTCGAGGACGCCGAAGTCGACAATATCCGGATCGAGAGCACCCACACGATCGAGATCGAGAGCTTCGTGCCGCGATCGGAAATCGACGACCGCTATATCGACAGCCCGTACTATATCGTGCCGACCGACAAAGTGGGGCAGGAGGCGTTCGCGGTGATCCGCGACGTGATCGAGGACAAGCAGATGGCGGCGCTCGGCCGGGTGGTCCTCTCGCGCAGGGAACGTGTCATCATGCTCCAGGCATTCGACAAGGGCTTGCTGGGAACCACGCTGCGATATGCCTATGAAGTGCGTGACGCCAACGCGTATTTCGAGGACGTGCCGACACTGAAACTGCCGGCCGAAATGAAGGAGCTCGCGGCGCACATCGTCGACACCAAGGCGGGTCACTTCGATCCGAGCAAGTTTGAGGACCACTACGAGACCGCGCTCGTCGCGATGCTGCGCGAGAAGCAGGCCGGCCACGTTCTGCAAATTCCGAAGGAAGCGCCGGCATCGCGCCGTGTCGTCAACCTTATGGATGCGTTGCGCGCGAGCATCGGCGCGGAAACCAGGAAGAAGCCGGCGGCGGCAAGTACGAAGCGCCGCGCGCCTGCAGCCGCCAAGAGGAAGGCGGGGCGCTGAGGAAGGAAGCCGAACCAACGGCTCGCGTTCTCGAAGGCACTGTTGCCTTCACGGGTCGGCTCGCGTCGATGAAACGGGCCGAGGCCTTCGCACTCGTACGCGCGCGCGGTGGAACTCCTCGACGGGGCGTGACCAAGCAGACCGATATCCTGATCGTCGGCGAACTCGGCTGGCCTTTGGTCGATGACGGCCGGCCATCGAATAGCCTTGCGCGGGCGAAGGCCTATGGCAGCCCGATCGCGAGCGAACGACAGTTCCTGGAGTGGATCGGCAAGCGCGTGCCTGATGAGCAGAACAAGGCCTATACCCCCGATCAGGTTTCCGCGCTCAGCAGGCTGCCAAAGGAAATTCTCGAGCAGCTCGCCCTTTTCGGGCTGATCGAGCCAAAGGGCGGCCTCTATGGATTCCAGGATCTCGCGGCAGCGCGCCAGATCGTAGGCCTGCTCACTTCCGGCGTTGCGCTCTCCGTCGTCACGCGAAGCCTGCACGAGATTCGCAGGTGGCTACCGGGCGCAAGGCTTTCGAACCTGCGACTGTTCCCGGAATCTGCGGACCGTATCCTGATCGAGCAGATGAAAGGCCGAACTGACAAAACTGGCCAATTCGTGCTTCCGGTCACCGCGCCGGATGATGATCCGGATGCGCTTTTCCAAAATGCCCTAGCCGCGGAGGAGGAGGGCGGTGATGCCGCGACGGCGGAGCGGCTCTATCGCCGGGTCCTGAGAAGCGAGCCGGCGGACGCGGACGCTCTGTTCAATCTCGGCAACCTCCTACGCTCGGCGGGGAGGGCGGTCGAAGCAGAGGCGATATACCGTGATGCCGTGAAAGCCGACTCCCGTTTTCCGGCGGCCTGGTACAATCTCGCTGACCTCTACGATGAACAGGGCCGCGACGCCGAGGCGGTCGCCGCGCTCGAATGCGCCATCAAGGCGAATCCCGATTACGCCGATGCGGTCTTCAATTTGGCTCTGCTGCTGCAAAGACTCGAGCGGCACGCCGAGGCCGCTGCACTCTGGAAGCGATATCTCAAGCTCGATACCAACTCACCCTGGTCGGCGCGCGCCAAGCGTGCCTTGAAATATTGCGAGATGAAGCTCGCCGGTTTTTAAGGCGTAATTCGTTTTCTTTATCGCGTTTGTTGGAGGCGCAGCGCTTGCGGACGCATAGGTGCTTCAGAAGTCGTCAATGACTGCGAAACGACAGACTGCAACGATCCCACGCGTGATACAAAAGGCACTCCCCGCGCCCTGCGCGTCTGGAGAAGGCGATTGTCGATCGGCAGGCGCACGGCTGCAGCTTTGGGGACGTTGCACCTGGTGGGTGACGCCGAGAAGGTCGGCCCCTGCTACGTCCCCGACTAATTTCGGCCGGAAATCAATTAATCGCAAATCGGTTTCCCGACGGGCGGATCAATACGATTCACCGTAGCGCGGGGAAAGTCATCGTGACCACCGACCGATACTTGAAGAAGAATGGCGAGAGGCGGCGACGATTTGGCAGTCGATTTTCCGGCGGTGATCCTTCGTCGATGCTAATCGACATCGGTTGCCCGCTTAAGCGCCTGGACCAGCAACCCGCCATAATTGCAGCGGCGGCGTTCAGGCAGTAAATGTGATTGTCTGATTTCAAGACAAGAGTTTCTGTCCAAACGCAATCGCTCCACGAAGAGAGCAACTGGGAGGAATGAGAGGGCTGATGGGCGTAGAACTTAGCGCCCCGGGGCCGGTAACATCTGCGCCACCGCTTGCAAGTGCGCCACGCTTCGAGTTGCGCGGCATTTCGAAGGCGTTTCCCGGCGTGCAGGCGCTCGACGATGTATCGTTCGAAATCCGACCCGGCGAAATTCACATGCTGCTCGGCGAGAATGGGGCGGGCAAATCCACGCTGATTAAGGTTCTGTGCGGCGCTTACCGGCCGGACGCCGGCACGTTTTTCTATGACGGCCAACCCGTCGAGATCCGGTCGCCGAACGATGCGCGCGACTTCGGTATTGTGGTGATCTTCCAGGATTTTACCCTTGTCCCCCACCTCGACATCGCGCAGAACATCTTTCTCGGCCGGGAATTTCCTGGTCGGTTTCCTGGCGTGATTGATCGCCGCCGGATTTACGTAGAAGCGCAACGTGTCTTGCAGGAGATCGGATTCGATATCGATCCGCGGCTGCAGGTGCATTCTCTCGGCGTTGCACACCAGCAGATGGTGGAGATCGCAAAGGCGCTGTCGCAGGACGCACGCATCCTTGTCATGGACGAGCCCACCGCGGCCTTGTCGGACCGCGAGACCGAGCTTCTCTTCGCGATGATTGCGCGGTTGAAGGCGAAGGGTGTCGCCATCGTCTATATCTCGCACCGACTTGCAGAGGTTTTTGCGCTCGGCGACCGCATCACGGTGCTGCGCGACGGTCACAAGATTGCTTCCTTGTTGCCCGCACAGACGACACCCGATGAACTTGTGACGCTGATGGTCGGGCGTTCGGTCGATCGCACCTATGCGCGCCGGTTCGTTTTTCCGGGAAATGTGGTGCTTGAGGTGAAGGGCCTCGCGTCCGACAACGGCATCGCCGACATCAATCTGGCAGTGCGTGCTGGCGAGATCGTCGGCTTGAGCGGCCTCGTCGGTTCAGGTCGTAGCGAAGTCGCACGCGCAATCTTTGGCGCTGACCGCGTGATTGCTGGTCAGATTCGGCTGTTCGATGAACCGGTCGCCGGCATTCCAGAGGATTCCGCCCGTCGCGGCATCGCCCTGATACCGGAAAACCGCAAGACTCAAGGGTTGGCGCTGGCGCGCTCGGTACGCGACAACATCGTCGTCGCGGCACTGCAGAAGATGTTCCCGAACGGGCTGTTCTCGCCGGCGCGCGCGAACCGTGCCGCGCGCTCTGTCATCGACAGATTGCGCATCGCGACGGCCGGTCCACGTCGCCCGGTCAGCACCTTGTCCGGGGGCAACCAGCAGAAGGTTGTGATCGGCAAATGGCTCAATGCCGATGCCAGATTCTTCATCTTCGACGAGCCGACCCGCGGCATTGACGTCGGTGCCAAGGCGGAAATCTTCGCTCTGCTCGATCGTTTGGTGCAGGACGGCGCCGCGATCCTGATGATCAGCTCCGAACAAGCTGAGATCGTCCATGTCTGCGACCGGGCCTATGTCATGCGCGACCGCCGGATCGTCGGCGAACTGGCCCGCGATGAGCTGACCGAAGCCAATATCGTGCGCCTGGGAATGCATCAATGAGCGTCGTTGCTCCGTCGCCTTCGCGCGCACCAACCCTCGCGGTTTTCAGTCGCATCCCGGGTGTTGCCGTCGTCCTTGTGCTGCTCCTGGTCGGGTTTGCTGTGGCGAGCCGGCACTTTCTCAGCAGCGACAACATTATCAATATACTTGTTCAGTCAACCATCCTCCTGCTCATCGCGTTGCCGATGACCTTCATCATTCTCACCGAGGGCCTCGATCTATCGATAGGGGCGGTGCTGACCTTCGCCTCGATCATGCTCGCGGCGGTGACATTGGCAACAGGGTCCGTCGCGATCGGTATCGCTGTCGGCCTCGCCGTCGGCCTGGGATTCGGTATTTTCAATGGCGTGTTGGTGGCGATGCTAAATATTCCGCCGTTCATTGCGACGCTTGGAACGCTCGGTATCGCCCAAGGGCTGTCGCTCGTCGTAACGGACGGCCAGAGCATTGTCGGCATCCCGGCGAGCTTGCAGGCGGTCTATTCGGGCACGCTCGTTGGTCTGCCGTTTCCCATTCTGATCGCAGCGGCTGCCTACGGGCTTATGCATGGCCTCCTCTATCACACGCGCTTCGGCACCTATGTGTTCGCGCTCGGCGGCAACCGCGAGGCGTTGAAGCTTGCCGGTGTCTCAGACCGCATGATGCTGATCGGCGTTTACGCGCTCGGCGGACTGATGGCAGGGTTCACTGCCCTTCTGCTAACAGCCCGCATTAATAGCGCCCATCCGACCGCTGCGATCGGCATGGAGTTCGATGCCATTGCCGCGGTTGCCGTGGGCGGTACGTCGTTTGAGCGCGGCAATGGCTGGCTCTTTGGCACATTGCTTGGCGTCCTTGCGGTGGGCGTGCTTCGCAATGGACTGAACTTGCTTGCTGTGCCGTCGTCGGCGCAGGTGTCCTGCATCGGCCTGCTAGTAATTATCGCACTTTTACTGGACGGATTGCGTAACCGCACATGAGCCACGCACACACAGCCGCGAGCGGTCGCTTGGCACTGCCGCCGGACATTCGGCAAGCGGCTTATCGCCTGCTCGCTGCTGCACTGCTGTGTATAGCGCTCGCTTTTTTCAGCGATGCGTTCTTTACAACCTCAAATTTGCTTAACGTCCTGCGGCAGACCGCGCTGCTGTTTCTCATCGCTTCGGGGTTGACGCTCGTCATTCTGACCGCCGGTCTCGATCTCTCGGTCGGTGCCAATGTGGCACTGTCCGCGTGTCTGTCGGCCAGTGTGATCAAGGCGACCGGTTCACCGGCGCTCGGATTTCTCACGGGGATCGGCAGCGGCGCCGCGATCGGCCTAGCAAATGGCCTTTTGGTCACCGCGCTGCGCATCCCGTCCTTTATCGCGACCTACGGAATGCTTTGGATACTCTCAGGCCTCACTTATTACTACATGGCTGGCGAGACCATTCACGGCTTTCCACCCTCGTTCCGCCAGCTTGGCAGCGGCTATCTGCTTGGCATTCCGATGCCGGTCTACGTGATGGTCGTGTTCTGGTCGCTCGGCGCCTGGTTTTTGCAGCGCACCGTATGGGGCCAGCAGATCTATGCGGTCGGCGCCAATCCGGTCGCCGCGCGGCTTTCCGGCATCCCCGTTCAGCGGCGCCTGATGCTTGTTTATGTGGTCAGCGGGGCGATGGCCGGCCTTGCCTCTCTTATCATTCTTGCGCGCATCAACTCTGCGCAGGGTGATATCGGCGAAACCTTGACCTTGCCGGCCATTGCGGCTGTGCTGATCGGTGGAACATCGCTGTTCGGCGGTTCTGGGACGGTCGGCGGAACGCTTATCGGTGCCTTGATTCTGACGCTGGTGGTCAACGGCATGAACCTGCTGCAGATCAACGCTTCATGGCAGCCGCTAGTCACCGGCGTTATCGTTGTGCTCGCGGTGTGGATCGACACGCTCACGCCGCGTGGGGCCGATCAATGAACATCAGAACAACCCAACGGGAGTGAAACGATGAGACCTGTGTCAATTATGACGTTTGGCGTGGCGGCCTTCACAATGTCACTGACTGCGGCCTATGCCGATGGCGAAACGATTGCCGTGTTTACCAAGAATCAAACCAACCCCTATTTCCAAGCGGTGCGGGTCGGGGCCGAAACCGCAGCGAAGGCGCTCGACGCCAAGGTGATCCAATATATCCCGACCAAGCCGGACAGTATTCCTGAGCAGCTCTCGCAGGTCGAAGACGTCATCGTGAAGAAGCCGGACGCGATCGTACTTGTCCCGGTGGATTACAAGGCGATGGTCCCGGCCGTCGAGAAGATCAACAAGGCGAATATCCCAGTCGTTA
>CAZTTL010000167.1:0-8171 GCA_964616635.1 uncultured Rhodoplanes sp.
TCGCCGGCATCATCGTGCGCAACTCGATCCTGCTGGTCGATTTCATCCGCCACGGGGCGGGGCAGGGCAAGACGCTGCGCGAGGTGTTGCTTGAAGCCGGTGCGGTGCGCTTCAAGCCGATCCTGCTGACGGCGCTCGCCGCCATGATCGGGGCCGCGACGATCCTGCTCGACCCGATCTTTCAGGGGCTGGCGCTTTCGCTCCTGTTCGGGCTTGCTTCGTCAACGCTGCTGACGGTGCTGGTCATCCCGGCGATTTATGTGGTGCTGCGTGACGCCGATCGGGTGCTCGCCTGACCGGTGACGGGCCAGGCACGCTGGTCAGCGGGCGCGGATAACACGCGGAGATTGTGCGATCATCGCGCGCGGGCCGGCACCGTCTCGTCCCTTGCGACGACGGGCATTCGGCTGCGCCGCCTCGCAGAAGGCGGCGTGCAACACCAGGATCACGTCGCGCACCTCGTCGCGCGCCAGCGAATAATAGATCTGCTTGCCATCCCGGCGCGTGCAGACCATGCCTTCGCTCTTGAGCCGGGCGAGTTGCTGGGAGACCGAAGGCTGCCTTTCGCCAAGCAGTTCGGCCAGCTCCATCACCGGTTTTTCGCCTTCGGCGAGCAGGCAAAGAATCACCAGCCTCGATTCATGCGCGAGGGCTTTGAGGAAATCGCTGGCTTCCTTTGCACGTTCGAGAAGGTCAGCGATGTCCACCCGGCGGCGATCGATCAGCACCGACTTTTCTGCTCGGTTGGTGGCCCGTTGAAGGGCGGTCATGGCGTTCTCCGAATCCAAACCTGCCGCAACGTGTGCGGTCTTCTGATACAGTCGATCTCCCCGAAAATCAAAGATCAGGCAGTTGGAATATAACTGATCCCCAGCAAGACCGCTACTTTTCCGTGCAAAACCGCTCTTGGACAAAGGCCGTGCGGCTTTCGGCGGGCGTCTTTTCGGGATTAGGCTGGCACCATGCATGACGCGAGCAAGCCCGGCAGAAAAAGCGTGGTGCTGATCGGCGCCGGGCATGCTCATGTCGGCGCGCTGCGCCTGTTCGGGCTGAACCCGCTGCCGCAAGCGGTGCTGACCCTGGTCTCGCACGGGCGTTTCACGCCCTATTCGGGAATGCTGCCGGGCCTGATTGCCGGCCACTATCATGTCAACGATGTCCATATCGATACGGTGCCGCTCGCCCGCTTCGCCGGGGCGCGGCATTATCAGAACGAGGCCATCGGTCTCGATCTTGCCAACCGGCTGGTCATCTGCCGCAACTCGCCGCCGCTGCGTTACGATCTTCTATCGATCGACATCGGCTCGACGCCGAATACGGCCGACGTGCCGGGCGCGGCCGCGCGCGCAATCGCCGTCAAACCGATCGGCCGATTCCTTCCGCGCTTCGAACGACTGCTCGGGCGCGTCCTGGCGCGACGAGGCAAGGCAGCGGTCGCATGCGTCGGCGGCGGCGCGGGTGGTGTCGAGCTGTTGCTGTCGGTCGAGCATCGGCTGCGCCGCGAGGTCACGGCGGCAGGTTACGCCGCGAGCGGGCTGTCATTCGCTTTGGTGACCGCGAGCGACGATATCTTGTTGAATTTTCCGCCGGCCTTTCGCGCCCGCTTTCGCGCTGTGCTCGCCGCGCGCGGTATCGAGGTGGTAACCGGCGCTGCGGTGACGGGGATGACCGGAGTGACGGGGGTCGGAGCCAAGCAGCTTGTCTTCAACGATCGTGCGCCGATCGCCGCCGACGAAGTTATGTGGACCACGCAGGCAGCGCCCGCGCGCTGGCTTGCCGGGACCGGGCTGCCGCTCGATGCGCACGGCTTTATCCAGGTCAATGACGATCTGCGGGCGATGGGCCACGACAACATATTCGCAGCAGGCGATATCATCGCGTTTGCGGCGCGCGCCTTGCCGAAATCCGGCGTGTATGCGGTGCGCGAAGGACCGGTCACCGCCGACAATATCCGCCGCGTGCTCCTCGGAGCGGCACCGCGCGCCTTCAAGCCGCAGCGCGAGGCGCTCTATCTCGTCTCGACCGGGGAGCGATACGCGATCGGCACGCGAAATGGATTTACATTTGCCGGTGGCTGGGTGTGGCGTTGGAAAGATTGGATCGATCGGCGCTTCATGCGCCAGTTCCAGGAACTGCCGAAGAACGTGGCGCTGCCATAGCGCGAAACCCGCCGAAGTGGTCATGACTGATCGACGCGCGTAGCTTTCGTCGTCATGAGCAGGCTTATCTGACGTTGCGCCGCTCACATCACTCGGCGTACCCGCGGGCGGACAGTATTGCGCGCGGTCGAATCAAATCGATGAGCTACGCATGTCTCAATCAGACAGTTTCGTTACCGACGATTGATTCACAATCATGTGCGCCTCCGCGTGATTCGCGCACACCGTCTCGTGATCAGCTGCTTTGTAACCTTTGCCGGCGGGGTCCGTACTTGGTGGCAGATGAGGCAAGAGCGCCGCATCAGGCTCAATACCAGGAGAATGTCATGTCGTTTGCAAAGATCGCTCTCTTCGCTTTCGGTCTCGCCACCATCATTACCGCTGGCGCCGTCAATGCTGATGCCGCGTCGCGCGTCGGACGCTCTTATGGCACCTGGTCGAGCAGCGCAGGTTGGCACGGCACGAGCGCCGATGAGTTGCTGTTCCAGCGCGCCAAGGGCAATCCCGAGGGCTATTGATCGGCGGCACTGAGCTGACAACACAGCTCTTGAGCGAATTCCGATCTAACGGAATCGGAATTCGCTCTATTTCTCTTTGAGTGATCGCATTTTCTGCGGCGAACCGGCGTCCACTTCGCCGGAAAATGCTCTAATATCCGCACCGGACGGCGGTGCTTGGCCGTCCGGTGCCTATCGACATAAATGGTCGACGAACGATGAGCGCCGCATGCAGGGCGGCTATGCCGCGTGCCGCTGGTCGAGTGGTGGGGGGAGTGGCGACGCAACCGCCGCCGCGGCCGCCGGATCACGAACCCGAAACCACAGCGCATACAGGGCCGGCACGACAAGAAGCGTGAGGGCTGTCGCGACCAGCAGCCCGCCCATGATCGTGATCGCCATCGGTCCCCAGAAGACGCTGCGCGCCAGTGGGATCATGCCGAGAATCGCCGCGAGCGCGGTGAGCACCACGGGGCGCGCCCGCCGGATCGTCGCATCGATGATCGCCTGAAACGGCGCGTTGCCGGCGGCGATATCGTGTTCGATCTGGTCGACGAGAATGACGGTGTTGCGCATGATCATGCCGGCGAGTGCGATCAGGCCGAGCAGGGCAACAAACCCGAATGGGCGGCCCACGAGCAGCAGCGCGCCGACCGCGCCAATCAATCCGAGCGGCGCCGTGATGAAGACCAGTGCGAGACGTGAGAAGCTCTGAAGCTGAATCATCAGGATTGCCAGCATCACGATCGCCATCACCGGGAAGACGGCAACGAGCGCCGCATTGGCCTTTGCGCTTTCTTCGATCGATCCGCCGGTTTCGATGCGATAGCCCGGCGGCAGCGCATTCTTGATGCCCTGCAGCTTCGGCAAAATCGCGTTGCTGACATCGGGCGCCTGCACACCGTCGATGATGTCGGCACGGGCGGTGAGCACGAGGTCGCGATTGCGACGCCACAGGATCGGCTCTTCATAGTCGTAATGAATGCGGGCGATCTGCGATAGCGGCACGGCAACGCCGTTGCGCGTTGCGACGGTCAGGTCCGCCAGGCGGTCGAGCGCCAGCCGTTCCGCCGGGATTGCGCGCGCCACCACGTCGATTTGTTCAATGCCCTGCCGCACCTGGGTGACCGTGTAGCCCGAGAGCAGCGTCTGCAGCGTTTGCGCGATGTCCTGCGGCGTGAGCCCGAGTGCGCGCGCGCGGTCCTGATCGACTTCGAGCCGGATCGATTTAGCCTGTTCGCCCCAATCGAGATGCGGATCGATGATCGCCGGATGCTGCGCCATCACCTGACGCACCTGCTCGGCGATCTTGCGAACTTTCATCGCGTCAGGCCCGATCACGCGGAACTGCACGGGGAAGCCGACCGGCGGGCCGAACACGAAGCGGTCGATCCGTGCCCGCGCTTCCGGCAGCGCGCCGTCGGCAATCGCGCGTTCGAGCCGGGCCTTCACCCGCTCGCGTGCGGCGAGATCCTTGGTGACGATCACGATCTGGGCAAAATTGGTGTTGGGCAGCACCGGATTGAGACCGAGCCAGAAGCGCGGCGAGCCTTGGCCGACATAGGTGACGTAGCTGGCAATATCGTCGTCGCCGGCGAGCAGGCGCTCGGCCTTGCGCGCTGCCTGGTCGGTGACCTTGATCGCGGTGCCTTCCGGCAGCCGCATCTCGAAGAACAACTCGGTGCGGGTCGAGGTGGGGAAGAACTGCTGCTGCACGGCGCCGAAACCAGCGACGGCAGCAACAAACATCATGAACGTCACGGCGACCACGGCCTTGCGCCAGCGCAGTGCCGCCGTGATGGCGCGCCGGAGCAGCCGATAGATGCGGGTATCGTAGATCGCAGCCGGGTCGTGCCGCGCCCCGGGCTTGGCCAAGTCCGGCAGCAGCTTCAGCCCGAGATAGGGCGTGAACACCACCGCGACGATCCACGAGGCGATCAGCGCGAGCCCGACAACCCAGAAAATGCCGCCGGCATATTCGCCCGAGCTCGACCGCGCGAAGCCGACCGGCAGGAAACCCGCGGCGGTCACCAGCGTGCCGGTCAGCATCGGAAACGCGGTCGAGGTCCAGGCAAAGGTCGCGGCGTGGGCGCGGTCGAAACCCTGTTCCATCTTCACCACCATCATCTCGATGGCGATGATCGCATCATCAACTAGGAGGCCGAGCGCGATGATGAGCGCGCCGAGGGTGATGCGGTGCAGGTCAATACCGGCGGCGAACATCACCAGGAACACGATCGCAAGCACGAGCGGCACCGACAGCGCGACGACGATGCCGGTGCGCCATCCGAGCGAAACAAAGCTCACCACCAGCACGATCACCAGTGCTTCGAGGAAGGTCTTGAAGAACTCGGCAACGGATTCTTCGACAATATGCGGCTGGTCGGCGGTCTGGGTGATCTCGATACCGACCGGCAGGTCAGCCGTGATCGCACGCATCGCCGCCGCGAGATTGCGGCCGAGGGTAATGATATTGGCGCCGTCCTGCATCGAGACGCCGAGCGCGAGCGCCGGTTTGCCGCCTTCGCGCACGAGAAAGCTCGGTGGGTCTTCATAGCCGTGCTTGACCGTGGCGACGTCGCCGAGCCGAAAAATCCGCCCGTCCGCCTGGACCGGAACGGCGGCGATTGCCTCGGTGCCCGTCAGGGCGCCGGTGACCCGCAGATGGATGCGGTCGGCCGATGTGTCGACCGCGCCGCCCGACACCACGGCGTTCTGCCGGGCGACGCTTGCGAAAATCTGCTCGGGCGTGATCCCGAGTGTCGCCAGCTTGGCATGGCTGAATTCGACGTAAATGCGCTCGGGCTGCGCCCCGATGATGTCGACCTTGTTGACGTCGGGAACGCGCAGCAAGCGCTGGCGGATGTCTTCGGCGCGGGCTTTCAGATCGGCAAAGCTCAGGCCGTCCGCCTTCAGCATATAGAGCGCGGAATAGACGTCGCCATATTCATCGTTGAAGTTGGGGCCGATGATGCCGGCGGGCAGATCGCCGCGAGTATCGCCGACCTTCTTGCGCACCTGGTACCAGAGATCCTTCACCTTTGCGGGCGGCGTGCGGTCAGTGAGAAACACCTGAATGAAGGCAACGCCGGGCTGTGAATAGCTCTGCACATGGTCGAGATACGGCAGTTCCTGCAGCTTCTTCTCGATCTTGTCGGCGACCTGCGTCTCCATCTCGGTGGCGGTCGCGCCCGGCCAGGCGACGTTTATCACCATGGTCTTGATGGTGAAGGAGGGGTCTTCGGCGCGGCCAAGATTGAGATAGGAATAGGCGCCGGCGGCTCCCAGCAGCAGGATCGCGAACAGCACCAGTGCCTGATGCGTGATCGCCCATTCCGACAGGTTGATGCGCTGCATGGGATGGCTCGCCTCTGCGCGTCGCCTCACTCGATGGTGCGCACCTTGGCGCCGGCCGTGAGTTTCTGAACGCCGAGCGTCACCACGGTCTCGCCCGGGCGGAGTCCGGCGGTGACGAACGCCGTCTCCTCGTTGAACGAGGCAACCTGGACCGGCCGCAGCGCCAACGCGTCGGCATCGGTGACGACAAACACCGATGGACCGTCGCCGCGATTGAGAATGGCCGCGAGCGGCAGCCTGATGCTCGGCTGATCGGCGGCGCGCACGAGCTGCACCGTCGCGGTCATGCCGAGCGCGACCGTGTCGTCCGGATCGGTCAGGGTGAAGCGCGCGGCGTAGGTGCGGGTCGCGGGATCGGCCTGCGGCGACAGTTCGCGCAGCTTCGCCGCAAAGCTGCGGTCGGGCTCGGTCCACAGCCGCACCGTCGCCTTTGCTTGGCGCGCTTCGGCAAGCGAGGTTTCCGGAAGCGCCACCAAAGCTTCGCGTTCGCCGCGCCGGGCGAGGCGGACCACCGCCTGGCCGATGGTGACGACTTGGCCGGGCTCCGCGAGCGTTGCGGTGATGACGCCGTCGGCGTCGGCCTTCAGTTCGGCATAGCCGAGCTGATTGCGCGCGAGATCGAGCGCGCGGCGCGCCCGTTCAAGGCGGCCGTCCGCCTCCGCCTTCGCCGCCTGCTTGCGGTCGAAATCGGCGATCGAGGCAAAGCCACGCGCCTTCAGCGTGGTGTAGCGGGCGAGTTCGGCGCTTGCCTGGGCGAGGTTCGTCGAGGCGGCGTTCCACTCCGCTTCCGCGCTTTCGACCTGCAGCTTCAGGTCCGCGGGGTCGAGCCGCGCGATCACGTCGCCGGCGCTCACGCGGTCGCCGGCATTGACGGGGCGCGCCACGATCTTCCCGGCTACCCGGAAGCCGAGATCGGTCTCGTAACGCGCGCGGATGACGCCGACGAAATCGCGTGCTTTCTCCCGGCTGGTGAAGGCGACACGCGTCACTTGGACCGGCCGCCGCAGCTGCGGCGCCGATGCAGTTTCGGCCTGGCAGCCGCTCATCAGGGGAAGGGCAGCGAGGGCGCCGAGCACCAGAAGCCAGCGCCGGCGGGCGGGGGGAGTGCGGTTCTTCTTATGAAGGCTAACGAGTGACGAATCTCTTCGTTCGTCACACTGTGACCATGATCGTTGCCGGTGCGGCGTTGGCATGGGGTCAGCTCCGCTTGGCGATGGCGCGAATGAGGAATTGGACGGTGCCGCGCGCGGCGGCTTCGAGGTCTGCGTCGTCCTGCAACATCTGGGCGATGACGAGCGGATGCATGAAGGCGATCAGCGACACCATCATCAGCTGCGCGGTTTTCGACGCGTCCATTGGCGCGAATTCGCCGGTGCCGACGCCGTCGCGCAAAATCAGCTCGATGACGTTGCGGATCACGCCTTTGTGGGCCTGGATGGCGTCCCAATTGTCCTCGATCGCGATTAGAACGATGTCATGCACGCGCTTTTCGCTGGTGAAGTTTTCGAGATGATAGCGGAGGATTTCCAGCACTAACCGCTCCAGCCGGGCCGCCGCCGGCGCCTTCGACCGCGCGACCGCCCAAACCTTTTCGTCAAGCTCGCCAAGGCAGCGCCGACAGATTGCCTCGACGATCGCGTTCTTCGACGGGAAGAACCGGTAGATGTTGGCCGGCGACATGCCAAGCTCGGTCGCGATGTCAGCCACCGCCGTCTTGGCATAGCCGAGCCGGCGAAACAGCGCTTCCGCGGTGTCCATGATCCGCGCGCGCGTATCTTCCGGTTTTGGCTTGGGCTGGACGGCCATGCGCAGCTCCGAGGCACGGGCAGCTTTCATTACGAATGACGATTTTATTAAATCATCAGCGCGACAAAGTCAAGGCGCGGCAAGGCCGGGCTGGAGGGGCAGTCCGGGGCAGGAGGCGTGGGGAGGAAGGACAGCGGTGGGGGAGAGGGCGGTGAGGCGCGAGAGAGGGCTGGGGTGAGGCAGTGCCCGGCGAGGCAGGGCAGGAGATAGGGTGGCAGTCCTGTGGTGGTGGACCAAAGCCGCCCCGAAATGTCGTCCTGTGGTGATGGGCCAAAGCCGCCCCGAAATGAGACGCCGCCAACTGGCGAATTGGCGCCGCTGGGGACGTGCAAGCCGTCACCGGTGCCGGCCG
>CAZTTL010000168.1:0-2275 GCA_964616635.1 uncultured Rhodoplanes sp.
CCGTCCTCCGGACTATAGACTTTGCCGTCCCACCGGTTGTCGGCGGTCTGCTGCAGTCCGAGCAGAATCGGCATGCCAAGGGTGTGGCGACTGCGCTTGGACGGATCGGGATTGTTATAGTCGGTCGCGCCGGAGGCCTGCTCCCAGGAGATCAACCCCCACATGCGGTCATGGCACTTCTCGATGCGGACCCGCCCGAACTTACCCTCGATCCACCATTCGCCGGTGACGTCGGCTGCGAAAGCGGAGACGGAGGTGAGCAGCAAACCCGCCAGCGCATAGCGAAATCTGCGGAATGCGCGTGCGTTCTTGGTCATTCCTTCACTCCAAGACAGGTGGCTCTCGACGAGCGGATATTCACGGTTCGATACGCGGGCTATGTGCGGCGTTTGACATACAAACTTGGACGAAACAGGGGCGATCGTCCTCAACGGCCGCCCCTGCGCGGGCTGCGGCAGCGCCCGCCGAGCGTCGTCGGAAAGACGGCCTGTTACGCCGCCGGAAGGCAACCGTGCAAAGAGACGCACTTTGTCGCGCTCGTAAAAAGAGCAAGCACACCCCCCGGCCACGCCGATCGGCTCTGACCTCGACCCGGCAGCGCCCACCCATGATCTTTAGTGCAGCACCGGCAAGAGATTGAAGCTTGAAGCAATGAGTCGCACGTAATTTCTAATCCTTGTGGGATAGAATGCCGGCAGCGGAACAAATAAATATAAGGAGCGCTGGACGTGACGCGCTTCGCGCACTATGCACCGTCATGACCCACGTGGGCCCGCCCGCTGCTAACGCCGGGCGAGGCCGGTCCAACCCCCGTCGCAGTCGGGCGGCCACCCGTCCGGCAGGCCATGACAAACGAGCCCACGCGCGCCCAATCGAGGTGAGGAATGTATCCGATCGTTCGCCGTGAAGCCTTTTCCGACACGACTTTCCTCTGGGAAGTCCACGCCCCCGATATCGCTCATTCGGCGCTGCCCGGACATTTCGTGATGCTGCGCCTTTACGATGGGGGCGAGCGCATCCCGCTGACGGTCGCCGACTATGACCGCGAACGCGGCACGGTCACCCTGGTCGTGCAGACGCTCGGCAAGACCACGCACGAGATGCGCGACGACTTCAACGAAGGCGACAAGTTTGCGGATTTCGTCGGCCCGCTGGGTTTGCCGCAGCATATCGACAAGGTCGGCCATGTCGTGCTGGTCGGGGGCGGTCTCGGCGTCGCGCCGGTCTATCCGCAATTGCGTGGTTTCAAGGCGGCCGGCAATCGCACCACCGCGATCATGGGCTTCCGCACCAAGGACCTGGTGTTCTGGGAAGACAAATTCCGCAACCATTCCGACAACCTGCTCATCTGCACCGATGATGGCAGCTATGGCCGGCCCGGCTTCGTCACCGCCGCGCTGCAGGACGTCCTGGAAAACGACAAGCCGGATCTCGTGGTCGCGATTGGTCCGATGCCGATGATGAATGCCTGCGTCGAGACGACGCGGCCGTTCGGCGTGAAGACCATGGTCTCGCTCAACACGATCATGGTGGACGGCACCGGCATGTGCGGCTCGTGCCGCGTCACCGTGGGCGGCGAGGTCAAGTTTGCCTGCGTCGATGGCCCGGATTTCGACGGCCACCTGGTCGACTTCAAGGAGCTGTTGACGCGCCAGAAGCGCTTCAAGCGCCAGGAGACCCAGGCCAACGAAGATTTCGACCATGTCTGCGCCGTTGAGAAGCAGCTCATCATCGACGGCAAGCGCAATTACAAGAAGTTCTCCGCGCTCGAGCCCGAACAGGTGAAAATGCCGGAGCGCGACGCCCATGAGCGCGCACAAAACTTCAAGGAAGTGAACCTCGGCTATTCGATCGCCGACGCGCTGCGCGAGGCGGAGCGCTGCATTCAGTGCGCCAAGCCGACCTGCGTCTCCGGCTGCCCGGTCGGCATCGATATTCCCACCTTCATCCGCAAGGTGCTGGTGCGCGACGTCGATGGCGCGCTGGAGACGATCTACGAGTCGAGCATCTTCCCCTCGGTCTGCGGCCGCGTATGCCCGCAGGAGACCCAGTGCGAGGCGCAGTGCATTCTCGTCCGCAACAAGGGCCGCAAGCTTGAAGCAGTCGGCATCGGCCGCCTTGAGCGCTTCGTCGGCGACCACGCCCATCCGCCGCCGGCACTGCCGCCGGTGATCGAGCATCCGCTCGGCAAGGTGGCGATTGTCGGCTCGGGTCCCGCCGGACTGGCCGCCGCCGCCGACCTGATCCGCTACGGTGCGGAGGTCACCGTGTACGA
>CAZTTL010000168.1:2375-8155 GCA_964616635.1 uncultured Rhodoplanes sp.
GGCCAGGTCTATTCGGCGAACGAGTTCCTCACCCGCGTCAACCTGATGGGCGGCGACCGCTTCCCGTTCCTCGACACGCCGATCAGCGTCGGCAAGAGCGTCGTCGTCATCGGCGCCGGCAACACTGCGATGGACTGCCTGCGCGTCTCCAAGCGCCTCGGCGTGCCGACGGTGCGCTGCGTCTATCGCCGCTCGGAAGCGGAAGCGCCGGCGCGCATCGAGGAGCTGCGCCATGCCAAGGAAGAAGGCATCGAATTCTTCTTCCTACATACGCCGGTCGAGATCCTGGTCGATGCCGACGGCAATGTCCGCGGCATGAGGGTTGAGAAGATGACGCTCGGCGAGCCCGACGAGCGCGGCCGGCGTAAGCCGGTGCCCACCGGCGAATTCCTGCAGCTCGACTGCGACACCGTGATCTATGCGCTCGGCACCAAGCCGAACCCGATCATCGGCCAGGCGACCCCGGACCTCACCCTCAATAAGTGGGGCAATATCAGCGCCAACGACGAGACGCAGGCGACCAACCTGCCGGGCGTGTTTGCCGGCGGCGATATCGTCACCGGCGGCGCCACGGTGATTCTCGCGATGGGTGCCGGGCGGCGCGCGGCCAGGTCGGTCGCGGCATGGCTGCAGAGTGGCAAGGCGATGTGGCCGGTCACCAAGGCGGATGCGGACGCCTTCGTGCCGGGTGCCCCGGTCGGCGTTCGCCCCGAAGCGACAACAGCGGCGCAGGATGCCGCGAGCGCGCCGGCGGCCGAGTAAGCCGCCGGACCTGTTGCCACGGACGCACGCGGTTGCATGCGTCCGCTTACAATTGCACGAGAGTTGACCTAGAGTTGCATCTCAGTGGTCAGCCGATTGATCAGCCGGGGGCGCGCATCTGTTTTTGAGTGCGCGCCAGATTCAGGAAAGGGTCAGACCATGGCAACCGGAGAATGTCCGAAATGCCACCAGCCGCTGGAAGGCGACGAGTCGTATATCTGCTGCGCCGATGCGACCCTGCAGTGGCGCTGCGAGAATTGCCATAAGGTCAGTGAAGGCTTCGCGTTTCCTTACGGCATGTGCCCGTATTGTGGCGGCGAGCTGAAGATGCTGGACCGACCCGGCATCTCCGACCAGGAGGGCCTGAACGCGATCCGCATCGCCTTCCAGATCGAACTCGGCGGTCAGGCTTTCTACAATCGCGCCGCCGAACAGGTGAAAGATTCGGTTCTGAAGGCACTGTTCAGCAAGTTCTCGGAGATGGAGCACGAGCACATGGAAACGCTGTCGCGGCGCTACCATGTCCATGTTCCCGATCCGAATGACGGATTCCGCGTCGACCTCGCCGCGGTGCAGGCCGGCGTCGAAGGCAAGATCGACGATCCGGAAACCCTGTTCCGCACCGCCATCGCCTTCGAGAAGCGCGCCGTCGCCTTCTTCAGCGACCGCGCCGACACCGTGTCTAAGGGGTCCGCCGAGGAGGAGCTCTATCGCGAGCTCGCGGCGGAAGAAGTCGAGCATGTCGAGCTTCTGGAAACCGAATTCCAGCGCTGGTCAAAGGGCAAAGCCGGCATGCTGGCGAGCGAGGGCCGCGCCTAGCCGCGCCTATCATACTTTCGGAGCAAAAGGGCCCACACGGGCCCTTTTGCATGTCCGGAAAGGCTAAGTTGCTGTTTGAGTGATCGCATTTTCTAAGGCGAACCGGTGTCCCCTTCGCCGGAAAATGCTCTAAGATTGTTAGTGTACGAAGCAATTAGGGCGAACCGGGCGCTCCCAGGGAGCACCAAACCTCTAGATGGCAGAGACTAACTATAGGATAGAGACGGTAGGATAATGCATTCAATCGTGTCACCGATAGCCGCCGCAACCGCCGAGCCGGTCCCGACGGGTTTGCCGCAGCATGATAATCTGGTGCTCGGCTTCGGCCTCACCTTTGCCGACCTCTATCAGCGCGACGGCCTGGTACGGCTCGATGCGTCATTCATCGCCTTCCTCAAGACCGCCAACCCGGGCCTGCATGATCGGCTCGTCGCGGCGCGCGCTGCGCCGGACGCGCTTGCCGACAAGGACGAGTCGGAGCTGATCATCGACCTTGCGCCTTATCTGGAAGATTTCATCGCCGAGCTGTTCGGCATCGCCGCGCCGATGCACGAACTGAAAGCGCGGCATGATGCGCTCGCCGCGCTTTATTCGGTGAAGCGGCTGTTCGTGCAGCGCCGGGCGATGAAGAAGCATAATCCGAAGGTCGCGGCGACTTTCGATGGCGACGCGCTGCGCCGCGAGGTCGAGCAGCTGATCGGCGGCGAACTCACCGAGCAGCGCTTCGCCGACTGGGTCGCGGCCCGCCTCGACAAGGAAGCCGAGCACGTGGCCGAGCTCGATATCGCCGCGCGCTATGCTGCCTGGGCGACGCATACCGAAGAAGGCCAGCATCGCCACAAGGCCGGTGTGCTGTTCAAGGCGCCGGGCAAGGTCGATCCCCAGCACCTGGTGCCGGTCGAGACCGAGGTCATCGATGGCGTCACCGTCCTCAAACTTTCCGATGCGCATCGCCGACGCCGCGAAGGTTTTTCGCTCACCGATCCCGGCACCGACCTCATCGGCGCACTCGATCAGGCCAATTACTGCATCTGGTGCCACAACCAGGGCAAGGATAGCTGCGCCAAGGGGCTGAAAGAGAAGGCCGGCGGCTTCAAGCGCAACGACTTCAACACGCCGCTCGCCGGCTGCCCGCTGGAAGAAAAGATTTCCGAGATGAATCTGGTGAAGGCGCGCGGCGAAACCGTCGGCGCGCTCGCGATCGCCATCATCGACAACCCGATGTGCGCGGCGACCGGCCACCGCATCTGCAATGACTGCATGAAGTCCTGCATCTACCAGAAGCAGGACCCGGTCGACATTCCTCAGATCGAGACGCGCACGCTCAAAGACGTGCTGGCGCTGCCCTGGGGCTTCGAAATCTATTCGCTGCTCACCCGCTGGAACCCGCTCAATCTCCGCCGCCCGCTGCCGAAGCCGGACACCGGCCATACGGTGCTCGTCGTCGGCCTCGGCCCTGCGGGCTTCACCCTCGCGCATCATTTGATGAATGACGGCCACGGCGTGGTCGCCATCGATGGGCTCAAGATCGAGCCGCTGCCGGCCGATATTTCCGGTGTCGAAATGAGCGGCGCCCGCGTGCCGTTCCGGCCGATCCGCGAGGTCGCCACGCTCGAAGAAGATCTCGGGCAGCGGGTGATGGCGGGCTTCGGCGGCGTTGCCGAATACGGCATCACCGTGCGCTGGAACAAGAATTTTCTCAAAACGGTGCGCCTGTTGGTCGAGCGGCGCAGCGCGTTCAAGATGTTCGGCGGCGTGCGGTTCGGCGGCACGCTGAGCGTCGACGACGCGTTTGCGCTCGGTTTTGATCACGTCGCGCTCTGCGCCGGCGCCGGCAAGCCGACCATCGTGCCGATGTCGAACGGGCTCGCGCCCGGTGTGCGCCAGGCCTCCGACTTCCTGATGGCGCTGCAGCTCACCGGCGCCGCCAAGCCGGGCAGCATCACCAATCTGCAGATCGAATTGCCGGTGGTCGTCATCGGCGGCGGCTTGACCGCGATCGACACCGCAACCGAGGCGCTCGCTTATTACCCGCTGCAGGTCGAAAAATTCCTCGCGCGCTATGAGGCGCTGGTGGCCGAGCGCGGCGAAGCTGCCGTGCGCGCCGCATGGACGCCTGCCGAAGCGCGCACCGCCGAGACCTTTCTGACGCATGCGCGCGCGATCCGTGCCGAACGCGCCGCAGCGGCCGCCAAGAACCGCGCGCCGCGCATCATCGAGCTTTTACAAAACTGGGGCGGCGCCACCATCGCCTATCGCCGCCGACTGCTCGACGCACCGAGCTACACGCTGAACCACGAGGAAGTGGCGAAGGCGATGGAGGAAGGCATCCGCTTCGGCGAGCGTCTGGTGCCGAGCGATGTGTTGCTCGACGAATTTGGCCATGCCCGCGCGGTGAAGATGAAGCAGCTCACCGATGATGCGGAAACCGCAATCGAGGTGGAACTGCCCGCGCGGTCGATTCTGGTCGCGGCGGGCACGCTGCCCAATACCACGCTCGCGCGCGAGGAGCCGCAGAGCGTCACCCTCGACGGCAAATATTTCACCGCCCGCAACGACGCCGGCGAGAGCGTGACGCCCGAGCGCAGCGTCAAGCCCGCCGCCGCCCAGGTGCTGACCACCGTGCACGCGGACGGCCGCGCCGTCAGCTTCTTCGGCGACCTGCATCCTTCCTATGCCGGCAATGTCGTGAAGGCGATGGCAAGCGCCAAGCAGGGCTATCCGGTTGTCAGCCGTTTGCTGGCCAAGGTCCCCGCCCCTGCCGTCACGCGCGACGACCTGTTCGCAAAGCTTGATCGCGAGCTGCGGCCGGTCGTCGAAGAGGTGATCCGGCTGACGCCGACCATTGTCGAGGTGGTGCTGCGGGCGCCGATCGCAGCGCGCGCCTTTCACCCCGGCCAGTTCTACCGGCTGCAGAATTACGAGACTCTGTCACGCACGCTTGACGGTACGCGGCTCGCGATGGAAGGGCTGGCGCTCACCGGCGCCTGGGTCGACCGCGCGCGCGGCCTCATCTCGCTCATCGTGCTGGAGATGGGCGGCTCGTCCGATCTCTGCGGGCTACTCAAACCGGGCGAGCCGGTGGTGCTGATGGGCCCGACCGGCATGCCGACCGAGATTCCGGAGGGCGAGACCGTGCTGCTGGTCGGCGGCGGGCTCGGCAATGCGGTGCTGTTCTCGATTGGCGAGGCGATGCGCGCGCGCGGCAATCGCGTGCTTTATTTCGCCGGCTACAAGTCGATGCGCGACCGCTACAAAGTGGCAGAGATCGAGCGCGCGGCCGACGCCATCGTATGGTGCTGCGATGAAGGCCCGGGCTTTGCTCCCGACCGGCCGCAGGACAAGACCTTTGTCGGCAACATCGTCGCGGCGCTCGACGCCTATGGCAGCGGCGCGCTGGGCGATCAGCCGATCCCGCTCGGCGCCGTCGACCGCGTCATCGCCATCGGCTCCGACGGCATGATGGGCGCGGTCGCGCGCGCCCGCCACGGCATTCTCAGCAGCTACCTCAAGCCCGACCACAAGGCGATCGGCTCGATCAACTCGCCAATGCAGTGTATGATGAAGGAAATCTGCGCACAGTGCCTGCAGGTCCATCGCGATCCGGCGAGCGGGGTCGAGACCGTCGTCTTCTCCTGCGCCAACCAGGACCAGGAGCTCGACTGCGTCGACTTCGCCAATCTGCGCGGACGCCTGACGCAGAACGGCACGCAGGAGAAACTGACTAAAGCCTGGATCGATCACGCGCTGCGCAAGCTCGGCTTGCGGGCGGCGAACACGGGGTAAGATCGCGCGGGCCCCGCGGAGGGCACCATGGACTGGCTCGACATCACGCTGAGGCTCACCGCCGCGACCCTCATCGGCATGGCGATCGGGTTCAACCGCGACCTGCACGGCAAGGCGACTGGGATGCGCACGCTCGGGCTCGTCGGGCTCGGCTCGGCGCTCGCCGTCACCGCCATCACCTTTGCCACACTGCCGGACCGCGAGGGCATCCACGCCGTCAGCCGCGTGATTCAGGGCATCCTCACCGGCATCGGCTTCATCGGCGCCGGCGTGATCGTGCGCGACGATCCGCAGCGGGTGCGCGGCCTCACCACCGCGGCCTGCGCCTGGCTGACAGCCTGCATCGGTGTTGTCTGCGCGGTCGCGGGGTGGAAGGTCGTCGTGATCGGCTCGGTGCTGACGGCTTTCGTGCT
>CAZTTL010000169.1:0-8120 GCA_964616635.1 uncultured Rhodoplanes sp.
GCGCGCCGGCGGCGCCGGCGGCCAGCACGTCAACAAGACCGAGTCGGCGGTGCGCATCACCCATGTTCCCTCCGGCATCGTCGTCGTCGTGCAGGAGGAGCGCTCGCAGCACCGCAACCGTTCTAAGGCGATGGCACTGCTGCGCGCTAAGCTCTATGACGCCGAGGAGCGTAAGCGCGACGCCGAGCGCGCGGCCGAGCGGCGCGGCCAGATCGGCAGCGGCGACCGCTCCGAGCGCATCCGCACCTACAATTTTCCGCAGGGGCGGGTGAGTGACCACCGCATCGAGCTCACGCTCTACAAGCTGCCGCAGATCATGGAAGGCGAAGCGCTCGGCGAACTCATCGATGCGCTGGTGACCGAGCGCAATGCCGAGCTGTTGGCGGCGCAGGAGTGACGACCGCCGGCCACGACATGCCGCAATGACCACGATCGCCGCCGCCCGGCGCAGCCTAACCCGGAGCTTTCGTGCTGCCGGGCTCGACGCGCCGGCACTCGATGCGCGTCTTCTTGTTGGCCATGCGCTTGGGCTTGATCACGCGGGGCTCGCGAGCGCGGCCGAACGCGCACTGTCAGCCCAAGAGGCAGAGCGCATCGAGGCGCTCGCTGCGAGGCGGCTGCGGCGCGAGCCGGTCGCGCGCATTCTCGAGCAGAAGGAATTCTGGGGGCTTTCGTTGGCCGTCACGCCGGCCGTGCTGGTGCCGCGGCCGGACAGCGAAACCGTGGTCGCCGCAGCGCTTGCCGCAATCGACAAAAGGGGAGGGCGCATGCGAACGCTGCGCCTTGCCGATGTCGGCGTCGGCTCCGGTGCTTTGCTGCTCGCTCTACTGAGCGAGCTGCCGCATGCCTTTGGCGTGGGCACGGACTGTGATCCGGCGGCATTGCTGACGGCACGCGCCAACGCGTTACGGTTCGGGCTGGCCGACCGCGCCGGTTTCGTCGCCTGCCACTATGGCGAAGCGCTTGCCGGCGGCTTCGATCTGGTGATCGCCAATCCACCTTATGTGCGCACGGGCGACATCGACGCCCTGGCGCCCGAGGTTCGCGACTTCGATCCCCGCGCGGCGCTTGATGGCGGGCCTGACGGGCTCGCCGGCTATCGGGTGATCGCCGCCGATGCGCGGCGCTTGCTCGCGATCGGGGCGGCGCTGGTGGTCGAGACCGGGGCCGGTCAGGCGAAGGCGGTTGCCACTCTGTTCACAGCCGGCGGGCTTGCCGTCGACGCGCCGGTCTGGTCCGATCTTGCGGGTGTCCCGCGGGCGCTCGTGGCGTGGCGGTTGAGTTGACGATGCCGTGCACGATGGTAGCGCCTGCACTGCCAAAAAAATGCTTGATTATAAAAAAAGAGCGACTAGGTTCCGCTTACGTAATCGACCTGAGCGAGGGGGTGACCGCTGCGACACAGGCCCGGGGCATGGCTCGGCGAGGCTTGGCAGTGGAGGCCGGACCAACTTTAGCGCTCGTTGGGATGACGCCACTCGGGATCGCGATGATTTTATGGCTGCGAACCGAAGGTCCTGTACGGTCGATCGGAAACGGCTTGTGACGGTCGCCAAGAAAACACCGGTGCTGGCGCAAAGGACGAAGCTTTTTTAGCGAAACTTGCGTGCGGATGTGATCCGGGGCGCGGTAGCGGCTCGCCGGCACGATGCGAAGGCTGAAGGATATCTCTTGAGCGCGTTTCGGTTCCGCTGACACGGAATGGGCTATTGCGTGCTTTCGGGCGCGCGTGGCGCGGAAGGCGTTCGGGTTCGTTGCTTTTCGGACGAGTCCGAGCGCGGGGACAGGACGCTGATGGGCAACTGGCGGACCGCACCGCCGAAAAGCAGGGGTGGCAAAAAGTCAACACGATGAGAAACGGTCAGAACAAGCGTATGCGCGGGCGTAACCGCAAGAGCCATAATCCGCTGACGCGGGTCTATGAGTCGAATGGACCGGATGTAAAAATCCGCGGAACGGCTTCTCATATTGCGGAAAAATACATGCAGCTCGCCCGTGACGCCCAGGCGAATGGCGACCCGGTTGCCGCCGAGAACTACTTCCAGCATGCCGAACACTATTTCCGCGTGATTGCCAGCGCTCAGGAACAGTTTCGGCCGAATCAGCCCTTCTTGCGGGCCGACGGTGCAGCGGCGGACGAGCGCGAGGACCTCTACGAAGAGGGCGAAGACGAAGGATACGGCGCACCGGCGCAGGGGGCGGCTGAGCAGCAGCCGGCCTTCGGCACCCGCGATCCCCAGCCCATTCTTCCGCGCGATGCCCAGTTCTATCCGCCGCGCGAGTCATCTTATGGCCGTTCGCCCGCCCCTGCTGCGGGCAGCAATGGCCAGGACGAGGAGGGGCTCGACCGGCTGCCGTCATTCGTCACCGGTGGGGTAACGCCGCCGTCGCAGACGCAGCAGGGCCCCAATGGCAGCTTTGAAGGGGCTGGGGCCGGTGACCGGTTTCCCCTTCATCGACGCCGGCGCCGCCATCGCAACCCGCGCAGCGATGCGCCACAGAGCGCAGCGGGCGAAGACGGGCCGCCGCCGCCCAGCGACGGCTCGAACGAGCCATAGCGACAACGACCGCAGCAACGCGGTTTCCCGCGCGCTGCCGGGCTTGGCGCCCTGCAGCCGAACCTCTTCGCTTGTTGTTCGATTGCACGCCGCGAAGCGCGGATCACTTGATGTCGCGCCCTATAGCATTGTGCGCGAAAATCGGAACCGGTTTCGTGAAAACACGATGCGCCAACAAAAAGATAGAGCGGCAGAGCGGTTCAGTTAATTTGCCCGCCGCGCTAGGCGCGAGAGCGCATCACCTCTCCGCGTCACTCCGCACCGCGCAGCCTACTGGCCGGGTGGTGCGCCGACGCCATCAACTTCCTTCTGAAGGGCCTTCATCGACCGCGACACTTCCTGAATCTGCGAGGACAGCATCGCGTAGAGGCTGCTCATCTGCCGAAGCTCGCCTCTCAGATAGTCGGCCTTCTCCTCAGGATTCATTTCATCCCAGCGCTTATGCATGACAATCTCCGCTGCAAGGGCAGGAGCAGTGTCACCATATCCGGCCGCGCGTCAAATTCGGGGCGAAGCGCCTGATTTGTTTTGCGACTCGTGTGACGCATCCACTTCGCCGGAAAATGCTTGCGGCTCATGATCGGGCGCTTTCGGCTGCGGCGGGGCCAAGTCGTCGTCCATGATGGCGCGCCACGCTGCGCCGTCAAGGTCGTCGAACTGTCCGCTGTTGAGCGCCCAGAGAAAGGCGGCGAGGCCGAGCAGGCCGAGTCCGAGTGCCAGCGGCACGAGATAGATCAGCACTTCCATCGCAGCGTTCTACATCATTTCGCCGCAGACGAGAACGAAGGCTCAAGTCGGATTCGGTCCGGCGGAGGCCGGCAGGCCGGTGTCTTGATCGGCCAATTGACGTACCTCATTCGCCAGAGGGCGAGCCGAACCGGGACCGCGCCGCGCCCGCGCCCGCGCCCGCAGCGAATTGGTGGTGACCAGGATCGATGATCCCGACATCGCCAGTGCGGCGATCAGCGGTGTTACCAGCCCGGCAATCGCGATCGGCACCGCAATCGCATTATAGATCACCGCAAGCCACAAGTTCTGGCTCATGATGCGTTTGGCGCGCCGCGATGCGGCGAGAGCGTCGGCGACCGGCTGCAACCGATCGCTAAGGAAGATGGCGTCGGCCGCGGCCTGGGTGAGGTGCGCGGCCGTGACCGGCGAGAGCGATACGTTCGCCGCCGCGAGTGCCGGTGCGTCGTTGATGCCGTCGCCGACCATGAGCACATGCTTGCCGGCGCGCTTCAACTCATCGATCTGCGCGATTTTTTCTGCCGGCGATACCGCTGCGCGCGCGTCGGCGATGCCGAGCGCCGCGGCGACATGGGCCACGGCAGGTTCGCGGTCGCCGGACAGGATTTCGATGGCGTAGCCCCGCGCCTTCAGCGCCGCGATGGTTTCACCCGCGTCGGCACGAATGCGCTGGCGGACGGCGAAAACGTAGCGCGCGTCACCACAGGCGAAGGCAATCGCGGAGGCCTCCGGATCGCTCGCCACCACGCCTGCCGCTTCCGCCTCGGCGCGGCAGAAGGCAGGACGCCCGAGGCGCAAATCGATCGCATGGTCCTGCTCGTTTGTTCCGCCATCGCCGACGGCAGAATGACCCTCCCCAGAAAGGGGAGGGTCGGACCGGAGGTCCGGGGAGGGATCGTGGGCCGATTGATGACTCCCTCCCGGCGAGCTGTCGCCCGCCGACCTCCCCCTTTCAGGGAGAGGAAGTTCCGGAAGTCGGACATCGCCTGAACCAAAATGCTCAGAAGGGAATCGGTAGGTCGCACGCACGCCTTGCCCCGGTTCCTCGATCGCACCCGGCAACGGCTGCGTCGCATTCGCGGCCCGGGCGACGGCGCCAGCGAGCGGATGATGGCTCGTAAGCGCGAGCCGGCCGGCCAGCGCCAGCATATCGGGCGGGATGGCGGCGGCGTTCACAACTTCGGGCTCGGGCAGCGTGAGCGTTCCGGTCTTGTCGAACACGATGGTGTCGACCGCGGCGAGCCGCTCGATCGCATCGCCGGTATTGAGCAGCACGCCGGAGCGGAACAGCGCGCCCGCCGCCACCACCTGCGCGGCCGGGATCGCGAGCCCGAGCGCGCACGGGCAGGTGATGATCAGCACGGCAATCGCGGTGACGATCGCGTCGTGCCAACTCGCGCCGAGCACAAGCCAGCCGATCAGGGTCGCGAGCGCGGTGAGATGCACCACCGGCGCGTAGAGTTGGGCCGCGCGCTCGGCGAGCCGGACATAGCCGGCGCGGGTCTCCACTGCCTTGTCGAGGAGCCGCGACACCTCGTCGAGCAGCGTGCCTTCGGCGACGGCGCCGACGCGCACGCGCAGCGTCCCGCTGAGGTTGAGCGTGCCGGCATAGACTGCCGTGCCCTTCTCGGCATTGACCGGCGTGGTCTCGCCGGTGACCAGGCTCTGGTCGACCTCGGAGCGGCCTTCGATCACCTCGCCGTCAACGGCGATGCGCTCGCCGGGGCGCACCAGCACGATATCGCCGGCCTCGATGGCTTCGACCGGCACCTCGCGGATTTCATCGGCGCTGACGAATTTCACCGCGGTTTCCGCCTTCAGCGCCGCGAGATTGACGGCGACCGCGCGGGTGCGCCGGCGCATATTCTGGTCGAGATAGCGCCCCGCCAGCAGGAAGGTCAGCAGCATCACCGCCGAGTCGAAATAGGCATTATGGGCGTGGTGCAGCGTCTCGAACACCGAGAGCGCGAGTGCCAGCACGACGCCGAGGGTGATCGGCACGTCCATGTTGAGGTGGCCGCTCATCAGCGCGCGCGCCGCCGAGCGGAAGAACGGCCGGCCGGCATAGGCCACGGCGGGCAGGGCGATCAGCGCCGAGAGCCAGTGGAAAAAGTCGCGCTGCTCAGGCGTGATGTCGGTGGCATTGCCGGACCAGACCGATACCGAGAGCAGCATGATGTTCATGGACGCGAAGGCGGCGACGCCAAGGCAGCGCAGGAGAAAGCGCGCTTCGTCCTGCTCGGCGTTTTCCACCCGCCGCGTGTCGAACGGGTAGGCCTTGTAGCCGAGCGCGTTGACCCTGGCGACGATCGCCGCCGGATCGAGGCGCCCATCCTCCCATTCGACGGCAACGCGGCCATTGGTGAGGTTGACGCGGGCGCGGGTGACGTTGGGCAGGGCGGTCAGCCCGCCCTCGACCCGCATCATGCAGGCCGCACACGTCATGCCCTCGACCGCGAGATTCATGCGCGCGTGCCCATCGTCGAGGTGCTCGACGAAGTGCGAAAGATCGGTGGTGTCGGCGGTTTGGGTCACTGGTTCGGACTCAGGAATTTCTGCAATCCCGCTCCCGCGAGGGAGAGGGTGAATTCATTACTGCAGCACCAGGCGATTGCGCGAAAGATAGACGCGGTCCGTCCCGCGCATGCCTTCGATAATCAGTTCCCATAAGCCAGGGTCGACATTCTGCGCTTCGCCGCGATAAACCCCGACCTCGGGCTTGGTGATGCGAAAAACGCGGTCTTCGCGCTGGTCGGTCGGTCGTGCCAGGCGCGCCGAAAAGGCAACGCCGCCGAGGCGCATGTTCTGCGCGTCGCGGGCTTCGAGGCGCAGCCGGGCATAACCGTCGCCACTGCGCTCGACATGGGCGGCAACGTGCCAGTTGCGTGCCGCCTGCTCGTGCGCGCGCACGATTTCAGAGTTGAAGGCAAGGCTTGCGCGATAGGCGCTGTCCACCTCGAGGCCCGGAAGAGTGTCGATCGCAAGCACGATCATCACGCCATTCACGGCAAAGACGACGGCGAAGAAAGCGAGGAGATAGATCAGGACGCGGCGGCCGGTCAGGTGCGGCACCGGAGCGGCGTTCGCGGGGCCCTCACTTGCCACATCCTCACGCGCCATCTCCGCAGTCCTTTTCCGCTATCGTACCGCGACGAGCGAACCTGTCGAAACACGGCTTGCGTCGTCTGCCGCTGGTGGCCGCCGCTTCCGAACTGGGAGCGGAGGCCGGCCGCCAGTCTCCTTTACCGCGCGATGAAGTGCTCGGCCTCGCTTGCGGTATCGCCGTTGTCGAGATCATGCACTGTGAACCTCACCGGAGTCGACTTCTCAAGTGCGGCACTTGCCGGGACGGTGAGGAGCACCCGCAACTCCTCCGTCTGGTCGCGGCCGACGGTGACGACCGGTCGCGTTTCCACGCCGACGACCTGAAGCTTCGCATCCGGCATGCCGCTCGCCGAGACTTCGAGGGTGCGCGCCTGATTGCCCTTGTTGAGGACCCGGATGGTGTAGGCGTTGCGCACCGAGCCGTCGGCAAGGGTGACAAACAGCGGATTGCGATCGTGCAGCACGTTGATGTCGAGCGTGGTGCGCGCGGCGAGCGAATACAGCATCAGCAGGCCGGTGCCGGCGATAATCGCGAGATAGATGATGGTGCGTGGCCGGATGAAGCGGTAGACCGGCTTCTCGCCGGCCAGGCGACGCTTGATGTTGACGTCGTTGTCGTAGGCGATCAGTCCCGGCGGCCGGCCGATCTTCGTCATCATCGCGTTGCAGGCATCGATGCATAGACCGCACTGAATGCATCCGAGTTGCGAGCCTTCACGAATATCGACGCCGGTGGGGCATACCGCGATGCACTGATGGCAGGTGACGCAGTCGCCCGCCGACTCGCCCTTGGCCCGCGCCTGTTTTGCCTTCCACACCGCCATGCGCGGCTCGCCGCGATCATAGCGATAGGTGACGTTGAGCGCCCATTCGTCGGTCAGCGCCGCCTGGATGCGCGGCCATGGGCACATATAGATGCAGACCTGCTCGCGCATATGGCCGGCAAGGGTATAGGTCGTGAAGGTGAGAATGGCGATGAACAGGTACGCACTGACGGGCGCCTGGAAGGTGGCGAGGTCCCTCACCAAGGTCGGCGCATCGGCGAAGTACAAGACCCAGGCGCCGCCGGTCCACCAGGCGATGAACAGCCAGACCGCATGCTTCAAAGTGATCTCGCCAACCCGGCGCGGCGTCAGCTTGCTCTTGGCCTTATGCATACGCTCGCGGCGATCGCCCTCGATCAAACGCTCGACAGTGAGGAACAGGTCGGTCCATACCGTCTGCGGGCACCAGTAGCCGCACCAGATGCGGCCGCCGATCGCATTCAACAAAAACAATGTCATCGCCGCCATAATCAGCAGGCCGGTGAAATAATAGACCTCCTGCGGCCACAGCTCGATGAAGAAGAAATAGAAGCGCCGCCCGGGGAAATCCACCAGCACCGCCTGGTTCGGCGCACCCAACCCGCGATCCCAGCGCACGAAGGGCAACAGGTAATAGACGCCGAGGCAGAATGCCATCAGCCCCCATTTGATGTTGCGAAAATTGCCGTGGACGCTCTGCGGGTAAACTTTTTTTGCGGACGCATAGAGCGGGCCCTCGGGAATCTCAATGGTGGCCGGATCGACGGGCTTGTTCATCGGCGGGGGTACCGAGTTTGCGTTTGCATAGATTGCTCATCCCGGCGTCTTCCGCCGAGTTGATTGAAGCTAGGCCGAATTCCGTTCAGGTGGAATCGGAATTCGCTCTATGTCTCTTTGCGTCATCGCA
>CAZTTL010000170.1:0-8080 GCA_964616635.1 uncultured Rhodoplanes sp.
AGCTCGCCGAGCAGCGCATCGGCGCGGAACAGAAAGTTGCCGGAATTCCACAAATAGCCGGCGGCGACATATTGCGCGGCGGTTGCTGCGTCGGGTTTCTCGACAAATGCGTCGACGGCGAAGCACAGCTCGGGGCCGAGTGGCACACCGCGGCGGATATAGCCGTAGCTCGTCTTCGGTGCCGATGGCGCAATGCCGAAGGTGACGATGTGGCCCGCTGCCGCCGCCTCGCGGCCGGCTTCGCAAGCCGCGCGGAAGATATCTTCATCCAGGATCACGTGGTCGGCTGCGAGCGCCAAGACGATCGCATTGGGATCCCGCTGCAGTGCCAGCACTGCCCCGGCAGCGATGGCGGGTCCGGAATCGCGTCGCAACGGCTCAAGCACGATCGTTGCATCGGCACCGACCTGCTCCGCCTGGGTGCGGGCAAAAAAGCGAAAATCATCCGCCGTCATTACGATAGATGGTGCAAACAGATCATCGGCGCTGACCCGGGCGAGCGCCTGCTGATAGGTCGAGCGCTTGCCGGTCAGCGGCAGGAACTGCTTCGGCATCGCGTCGCGGGACACGGGCCACAGCCGTGTTCCCGCGCCACCAGCGAGCAGAAGTGGAACGATCTTCGGGACAGTCATCTATGATCGTTTGTTTCAAAACCAAACGACGTCGCGCAACAGTTCGATAAAGGCGCCACGCGAGTCATGGTGCAGTCCGATGTATGCACAGTTTGAGAAAAATAGGTAGCTCAGTTGCTGCCTGTTCGGCGCGCCCAGCGATTAGGCTTAATGATGAATCCACGAACGGCTGATTCCATTCTTTGCTGGCCGCGTCATCGCCGATAGCGAGCCGGCCCGCATGTTCGTCGATCCCGAGGTGGGACGCGACGGGACGGTTGTGACGGCCGGACTTTCTCCACCTGACGCAGTGCTGGCCAGCGCCGGCGGGCAGGCGTGCCGCCGATGCGCAGGCTTTGAAGCGACGCCATCACATCAATGAAGGCTTTTGCCGTTTGCGGAACTGCGGCGCGGCTGACCGTCAGGGTCGGTTCGAACAGGCCCGGTGGGCAGACTTTGCCGGACTGCCGCTCGCCTTGATGCACCGGGAGAACGAGGCCGTCGGGGGTAAGCCTGCACCGGCAGGAGTTCAGCAGGTTTATTGCGGCTTTAACGTGCTCTGCGGAAAAGCTATCAAGAAGTCCTGCTGGTGCAACGATATACGAACGCGCAGCGCGAATATGCCACCAGAGGTCGATGATGCTTAATGCGCTTCATTATACTGTCATCGAGTAGAATAGGTGTGTAACGTGAGAGTTGCGCCTCGCGGGCGCGGCAAATTAATGCCATTGATTTAAGCAAACATTATCCAAAGGGAGATTCAGCAGCCATCTGCTAATTCAAAAACTACAATAGCGGGGCACATTATTGCTGCGACGCCGATTTCAACAAAGATATGTGTGATGAGCCTGAACCCAGCCAGACGGTCAGTCAGCTTCGTCGAACGCGGAAGCTCCATCCTGTTCGGCGGCGTCATTATTGCGATGCTCTGGGGAGGTGTTTTCTTAAAATATATCCAAGATGTAAGATACGATCAACTTGAGGCCGAGCGGAGCAATAAAAATTTCGCGATGGTGTTCGAGGAAAATGTGCTTCGGTCGATCGGCGAGATCGACAAGGCGCTGCTTTATCTGCGCCGGAGCATCGAATCCTCAAAGGGGCCCCCGAACTATAACAAGATCATCAACTCAGCCGACGTGCTGAGTGAAATCATTGTCCAGGAGGCGATCATCGATGCAGATGGCATCATGAGGGCCTCCAATGCCGGGCCCCAGCCGGCACCCCACATCGATCTCAGCGATCGAGAGCATTACCGGGTCCACCGTGATTCTGGTGGGGTCGACCGCCTCTTCATCAGCAAGCCGGTGGTTGGACGGGTCAGTCACAAGTGGTCGGTGCAATTTACTCGCCCGCTGCGCAATGGTGACGGCAGCTTTGCTGGTGTCGTGGTCGGCTCACTCGATCCCGCGCACCTGACCAAATTCTACAGCAATATCGATTTTGGCCTTTCCGCCTCGATCGCCCTGATCGGCGAGGACGGCGTCGTGCGATCGAGTGGGGGCAGTGCCAGGGGCTTCAAGCTCGGCCAGGATGTCAGCGGAAGCGGACAGTTCAAGCTGCCGAGCCAAAGTGCAAGCACGACGTTCGAGTACAGCGATCCGGCAACCAAAGCGGCCAAGCTGGTGACGATCCGGCGCGTTCGCGGCCAACCATTGCTCGTCAGCGTCGCAACCGATCGTGGCGAGATCTTCCGCGGATCGTGGTCGGACCTGAGACTGAACATCATCGTCGGCGCGCTGCTGACCATCATTCTGCTCCTCACTATCCGCCGGATCATGCAGGCCAAGGCGCGGGCTCGTCTGAAAGCTGAGCAGCTTCAATTGACATTGGAGAGCATTAGCCAAGGCATCATGCTGGTGACCGCCGACCAGCGCATTCCGATCATCAATTCGCGTTGCGCCGAGCTGCTCGAGTTGCCGCGGTCATTCATCGATCATCCGCCGCGCTATGATGAGCTCGCCGACTATCTCTGCCATCGCCCGACGCCGTCCGATCCCGTGAGTGCTAATGACGAGCATCCCGGCAAGGCAGCATCTAGCCGGGCCGAGCCGGTAACCGTGTCCGAAAGCGTCATGCCGAACGGCACGGTCATTGAAGTACGCACTGGACCGCTCGCGGATGGCGGCTTCGTCCAAACCTTCACCGATATTACCAAACGGCGCCAGGCGGAGGAGCATATCGCGCGCCTCGCCTCGGAGGACTCGTTGACCGGGCTGCCGAACCGTCGTCACTTCCGGATTGCGCTCGATGCCATTTGTCATGATGCAGCGAAGGCCGGAGCGGATCAGCAGAATAAGAACTTCGCTGTGTTCTTTCTCGACCTCGATCGGTTCAAGGTTATCAACGACACGCTCGGGCATCGCATCGGTGACCTGCTTTTGCAGGCGGTCGCGGCGAGGCTGCGTGACGAAGTTTCCGCGCCGAATGAATTGGCGCGGCTCGGCGGCGACGAATTTGCCATTATCGTCGAAGATTTCACCAATCCATCCGAACTCGAAGCGCTTGCCGCGTCCATTGTAGAGCGCATCGCCCGGCCTTACAGCATCGACGGCTATAGCCTGCGCGCGAGCGTCAGCATCGGCATTGCCCTCGGCGGCCTCGACGGCAACGATGTCGATGATCTGCTGATGGCGGCGGATTTGGCGTTGTTTGCCGTCAAAGCCGAGAGCCGCGGCGCCTACAAGTTCTTCCGCCGCGCAATGAATATGGAGCTCAACGATCGGCGCCAGATCGAGGTGGATCTGAGGCAGGCGATCGAAAATGACGCGCTAGAGCTGCACTATCAGCCGATCATCGACCTGCGGCAGGACAAGATTGCCGGCTTCGAGGCCTTGGCGCGCTGGCGCCACCCCTCGAAGGGACTGGTTCCGCCTTCCGTTTTCATCCCGGTGGCGGAAGATACCGGGTTGATCGTTCCGATCGGCGAATGGGCGCTCGACGAAGCCTGTCGCGTCGCGGCGAATTGGCCGAACGGCCTGAAGGTCGCGGTCAATCTGTCGCCCATGCAGTTCGCCGTGCCGAACCTGGTTGAATTCATCCAGAGCTGTCTTAATCGCGCCGGCCTCCCGCCGCATCGGCTGGAAATTGAGATCACCGAGCGGATATTGATTCAGGACCTCGAGCGGACGCTGCGGATTCTCAAGCGTCTGAAGGAGATCGGGGTGCGGATCGCGATGGACGATTTTGGCACCGGCTATTCGTCGCTCAGCTATCTGCGCCGCTTCCCCTTCGACAAAATCAAGATCGACCGGACCTTCATCTCCGATCTTTCCTCGGGAACGGAGCATGTCGTGATCGTGCAGGCGGTGATCAGCATTGCAGGGGCGCTCGGCATGACCACGACGGCGGAGGGCATCGAAGGGCTGCACCAACGCGAGTTCCTCACGGCGCTCGGCTGCAACGAAGGGCAGGGCTACCTCTTCTCGCCGCCCATTCCGATCGAGATGATTTCCGCCTTCATCGAGGATTGGCGCAGTTCGCGACGCCAAGCCTCGTGCCACAGCAAGAACAAACCGGCGAACACCACGATAGCGGAGCCAACCAAGAGCCCCAATGTCGGCACGTCGCCCCAAACCAAGTAGCCAATTCCGATCGCCCATACCAGCATCAGGTAATAGAAAGGCGAGACCGCAGCCGTCGGCGCCAGCATCAGCGCTTTGGTCCAAGCATATTGCGCCATCACATTGGCGACGCCACTCATGACCAGCATGTTGGCGTCCGCGATGGTCGGCCAACGGAAGCCGAACAGCAGAAGGCCGGTGTGAAGCACTCCGACCGTCAGCAACTGCCACATCAACAAGGTATTCGCCGATTCGGTCGCCGTCATGCCGCGGACCGCGACGGTCACGCTGCCATACATGACGGCGTTGGCGAGGGCGAAGAGCGCGCCAAGCTGCAGCGAATCGGAACCGGGATGGGCGACGATCAGGACGCCGCAGAAGCCAGCCAACAACGCGGTCCAGCGGGCTGGTCCGGCACGTTCATGCAGCCAGATCACCGAAAGGAGTGCGGCCCACAGTGGCGCGGAAAAGTTGATGGCAATCGCACCGGCAAGCGGCATCAGACTGAAGGCGAGCACGGTAAAAGTTTGCGAGATCGATTGCGAGAGGCCGCGCGCAAGATGGGCGCCCGGGCGCCGGGTGGCGAATACGGAAAACCCGGTCACCGGCAGCATAAACAGTGCGCAAACAACGAGGGACGAGAACGAGCGGAAGAACATCACCTCGCCGACCGGGTAGATTGCGACTTGCCACTTCGCGATCGCGCTCGACAGCGCGAAGAAGACCGTTGCGGCAATCATGTAGAGAATGCCTTTGGGGACATTGTCGGTCGGCTTGGCGAACGCGATGCTGCCCGCGCGCTTCCACGGCCAGTGGGCGAACGCGCTCAGGTGTCGCTCTGCCAGATGGGCGCAGAGCTCGGACCACCCGCAGACGGCGGACCGCAGCTGTAGGACGCGTGATGAGATCATGGTGGCCCCTTACGCCGCGATATCGACAAAGCCGCTGATGAGATTGCAGGTGCTCAGGTTGGCAGTGACGTCGGCGAATGCGCCGCCGACCGGCACAAGCTTGTTCGCCAAGGCCGCCAGGCCCGCGATAAGATGTCGGCGCGCCAAGACAGCGGCCTCGACGGTTACGGGTTCGAAGGCAATCTCGGCGCCGAGCGCAAACCGGCTCAGCGCCGGGACATCGGCCGAAATCACCGTCGCGATCTTGGGATAGCCACCGGTTGTTTGCCGGTCGGCGAGCAGCACGATCGGTTGCCCGCTTCCCGGTATCTGAATCGACCCGGCTGCGATCGCGTCGGACGGGATATCGAACCCACGGGCGTGTTGAATCGGTTGCCCGGTCAGGCGCATGCCCATACGGTTCATGCTCGGCCCAACGGCGTACACGCTGTGGAAGAAGGCTGCGATCTCGCTGTCTGAAAAGTAATCGGCCTGCGGCCCGGGGATCACGCGGATTCGCCGCGGCGGGCTTAAATCAAGTCCCGCAAGCCATACCTCGCCACGCTCGCTTGCGTGCCGTCGTCGCAACGGCAAGACATCGCCGGCAACGAGGGCGCGGCCTTGCCAACCGCCGAAGCCACCGCGGATGCAGGTCGAGAGGCTGCCCAGCACCGGCGCGATCTCGAAACCACCTTCGACGGCGATGTAAGTCACCATGCCGTCGATCAACGGCCCGATGCGCAGCGCTTCGCCGCGGTGCAAACGTACGCTTTGCAGCGGCTGCATCGGCCTGCCGCGCGCAGCGCTCTCCTCGGGCAGGATCTCGATGGCGGCGGCGGCACCGACGACGGCGATGCGAATATCGTCGGCTTCCGCCACCAGAGTGGGGCCGATATAGGCTGCTTCGATCGCGGCGGCTGCGGGCGGATTTCCGACCAGCACATTGGCGGCGCGCAGGCTGACCGCATCGAGCGCGCCGCTCACCGGCACACCGAGATGCTGATAGCCGAAGCGGCCGAGATCCTGGACGGTGGTGAGGAGACCGGGCGCCGACACGCGCAGGGCGGGCGTCATGCCGCGGCTCCCATGGTGTCGGAAGCAAGCATAAGCTCGCCATTTGCTGCTTTCGCCGCCAGCGCTTCATATTCGCGCAGCGACACCGGGACGAAGGTAACCGTGTCGCCCGGTGACAGAAGCGGCGCTGCGCTTCTGGTCACATCCCACAGACAAACCGGCGAGCGGCCGATGATGTGCCAGCCGCACGGTGTCTCGCGCGGAAATATGCTGGTCATCGTCATCGCGATAGCCAGCGACCCGGCCGGGATTTTCGCGCGCGGCGTGGCGCGGCGCGGCAAAGCGAGCTCGGCGGGAACATCGCCCATATAGGCTTGCCCCGGGAGAAAGCCGAGCATGTAGATATGGTAGGTGATCGCGCTGTGCCGCTCGACCAGTTCCCGGGGCGAAAGGCTTACGCGCGCCGCGACCTCGATCAAATCCGCCGCGACTTCCGGGTCGTAGCAGGCCGGGAGGCGCCACGCGCGCGCCGTGTGCCCCGTCATCTCCGGCGTTTCTGTTACCGCATGAACCTGGGCGATCAGCTGCACCGGCGAGATCACCAGCGGCTCATACTGAACCATCAGCGAGCGGAACGTCGGCACAATATCGACCACGCCGTCGATCCGCGCCTCTTGCAGCCGCTTGCAGAGTGCTAGGACCTGATCATTGATCCGGCGATCGATCCGATCGCCGAACTCGACGATCAAGGCTGTATCGCCCGCCGGTAAGAGTCTGTACGCGCACATTGCCGGCGCTCCATGCCGCCTCAGATCTCATCCACGAACCGGGAGCGAGGCGTCGCCGGCAATCGCCTCCGACGACAGGAACCAGGGTTTGGCGCTGACGCCGCGACGCAGCGAGTACATGTAGAAAATGGGCAATCGGTCCGGAAACAGACTGCGGAATTCGCTGCCGTTGAAGGTCACGAAGATCGCGGACGGAAAGGCAATTTCTATCGCCTGCTTTTCGATTAGATTCATTCGGAAGTAGCGAAGCGCGCCTTCTTCCGAGGTACCCTCGCCGTGGAACCATCTTCCCGCGCAGGCAATGAGCTTTTGCCGCGCGTGGTCCGGCAGCTCGACCCCCGGGGGTGCATGGGTGACGCCGGCTGCGGCTGCTTTACGGACAAGCTCGCCGAGCCCGCAGCAGGCAAAGCCATGCGCCGATGCGGCAGCCGCGACCGACCCGAAATACTGATGCATGCTTTGCGGCGAATGCCCGTTCAGCGCCGCATGCGTATCGGTGAAAACCAGCCTGACCGCGGCACCAGGCGGATAGACCGCGTTGACCCGGCGGACCAGCGCACTGAGATAATCGAGGCAGGCGACGTCCGGCGTGTCGAGGCAGTCGCGTGGACCTTTGCCCCAGTACAGGGCGAATTGGATCGGCCGGTTGTTCTTTACCGCATCGGCGATCGTCCGGAGCATCGCCTCGACATTGTCCGGCTGCTCGCGCTTGAACGCCCAGGTATTGAACGACTGCAGGATTTTCTCCGGCTTCGGGATCTTCGCGGACTGTCTTTTCGGGCCCGACCTCCGCGTCCGCCCGACCTGCTCGACGGCGTGATCACTTTCGATAAAACGCCCGAAGTGACTTAAGCCTGCACCGTCGCCACTCCCGTGGCGTGCGCAATTCATCGCCCCCGACGTTTGCACGTCGGCAGGCACCCCCTTTTGATGTAGCAAAGCGGCCCCCACCGTAATACTAATGTCTGTTAATATTCCTTAAGGAAATGTTAAGGTCAACATTAAGATACCGTTAACTATGTTTGGCCATGCGGTATGGTTAATATTAATTGACTGAAAAGAATCGCTACAACTTCATATGCGAGTGAACAGGTTACGCGCGGCGTTATTTTATTTGTGCAAAAATAATCTATACGCACAACCTGGAGTCGCGCATTGCCAGCAAGGATACAGAATGCACCCTGTGCCTTCGCGATGGCGGCTCCCCGACACAGAAC
>CAZTTL010000171.1:0-8017 GCA_964616635.1 uncultured Rhodoplanes sp.
AGCCGCTCCTTGATGTGCGGCACGGCGGCGGCGGCCTCGTCGCGGTCGACGGTGACGCGCACGATCTCCGAGCCCGCGCGCGCCAGCGCCATCACCTGCGCGACGGTCGCGTCGACATCGGCGGTGTCGGTATTGGTCATCGACTGCACGACGACGGGCGCACCACCGCCGACGGTGACGTGGCCGACCTTCACGGCGACGGAGTCCCGCCGCGGCAGCGGGCCGGCCTCCCGCTCGGCTCCGGTTCGCTCCGCGGTTCCCGTGTCTCCGGCCAATTCCGCCCCTGCGGCCATCTCGTTCATCGTCTGCTCCAACAACCCATCTTCGGCTCGTATATAAGGTCTTCCGCGCGGCAGCACTGTGACTTGCACAATTCGCCTGGTCCCGAAAGGGGGGTGCCATGCCGCCTGAAGTGACGGTGTGGGTCGGCCGGTCCGCCCTGCAGGGTTAGACGGCACCTCAGCGCGGCCGGTTCACCAGAATGAGGCCGACAACGACGAGCACGGCGGCAAGCGCGAAGGGCCACTCGAGCGGGTCGCCAAGGATGACATGCGCGGCGACAATGCCGAACAGTGGCGAGAGGAAGGTGAAGGCGGACAGCCGGCTCGCCGAGTAGCGCTTGATGAGGCCGAACCAGACGGCGTAGGTGATCGCGACCACCCACACGGTCTGGTAGCCGAGCCACCCCAGCGACGCGGGCCCGGGAAAGTTCGTGATATGTTCGCCGAAGAGCCAGGCGCCGACCGCAAGGATCGGGACCGAGACCAGCAATTGATAGGCGAGTGTCTTCTCCGGCGCGATGAACCGCAGGCACGAGCCCTTGATCATCAGCGTGGTCGCCGCCCAGGTGGCGCCGCCGGCGATCAGCATGAGGTCGCCGCCGAACATCTTGGCGCTTGACGCTGCCTGCGGCACGCCGAGCGCAACAGCGATGCCGGTAAACGACAGCGCCATGCCGAGCCATTGCTCCAGCCGCAGCCTCTCGCCGGGCAGCAAGAAGGTGCCGCCGAGCGCGACAAGAAACGGCGCGACATAGATGAACAGCGAGGCGCGGCTCGCGAGACTGAGTTGCAGCCCGCGATAGATCAGGACAAATTCGAGCCCGAACAGCGTGCCGGTGATCAGCCCGGCGACCAAGGTGCCGTCGCGCTGCAACAGCGGCACGCCGCGCGCGGCCGACCACAGGCACACGCAGAGCAGGGCACCGAGCGAGCGGATCGTCGCCTGGATCAGCGGCGGGATGTCGACCATGGTCAGCTTGATCGCGACCTGGCTCAGCCCCCAGCTCAGACACAGCACGACCACAACCGCCGCGGCAACGGCGTCAAGCGGGCGAGCCTGGGGGTGCGTCGCGGGGGAGGCGGTCACCGTGGTTCCGTTGTGGCATGTCCTGCCCGCGGATGGAGTAACCTCCCCCTAAAAGGGGGAAATCGGTCCGCGAAGAGGACCGGGAGGGGGGCGGATGGAGCTGGCGACCCCTCCCCCCTCTCCCCGGACCATCTGCGATGGGCCGGTCCTCCCCTTTCTGGGGAGGGCAAGGTCAATTGAGAATGCCCTGGCATTGCCGCGCAAGGCGCGCACCTGGTGGAGCACCGGACGAGCGATCGCGCGGCTGAATGGCACGCCCGTTTCATTCTGTCTGGCAGTGCGTGCACAGGCCGGTCACCTCGATGACCGGCATTTTGGGGACAAACCCGATCGGTCTTGCGGCCTGGCTGATCGCCTGCATGACCGCGCCTGCCGGCACTTCGCCGACGGCGCCGCAGCGTTCGCAAATCAGGAATGCCACCAATGCATCACTCGCATGGCGCGTCGCGCAAGCAAGGAAGGCATTGCGGCTCTCGATGCGGTGAACCAGGCCTTGTTCGATCAGAAAATCGAGGGCGCGATAGACGGTGATCGGCGCCGGCCGCGCACCCTCCGCCGCAACAAGGTCCATGATCTCATAGGCGCCGATCGGGCGGTGGCTTGCCGCGAGCGCGCTGAGGACCTGGCGGCGCATCGGCGTCAGCCGCTGCTTGCGCTTGCGGCACAGCGCTTCGGCATGCGCCATCACCTTGGCACTGCAGGGAGCATGATCATGATCGGGGGAGGGGAAGGCGGCGCACATTGTTGAAGTGTTACCCGGCAAGTCGCGGCTGGCAAGGCCATGCGTTGCACCGCGCTTGCCGTAATTTGGTCATCGAAGCAATCAAGTTCTAGCCCCGTGTTGCGCTGCAAAATCGATGGCGGCGCTTTGGGCCGCTCTTTTTCGATCTATGGAAGCCGCGACCCGGACGAACAACAGCGTGATGCGATGCGACGATTGCTGCAGCGGCTCATTCCTGGCACGCGCGTTACGGCGGGATCAGAGCGCCCGGTGCCGGCGCCGGGCAAGAAACCGATCAATCTGGCGCTGCAGGGAGGTGGTGCGCATGGCGCCTTCACCTGGGGCGTCATCGATCACCTGCTCGACGACGGCCGCGTGCAGATCGAGGGCATATCCGGCGCATCCGCCGGCGCCGTGAATGCGATCCTCTTGGCGGACGGACTCGCCCGTGGCGGGCCTGCGGAAGCGCGCACGCGGCTCGCCGATTTCTGGCGCGCGGCGAGCGCGGGCGGCTCGCTGTCGGCGGTGCAGCAGGGCGTTGTCGAGCGGCTGTTTTCCTTTCTGCCGATCGACAACACGCCGGCACGGCTCTGGTTCAATGCGATGTCGCGCTACTTCTCGCCCTACACGCTCAATCCGCTCAACATCAATCCGCTGAAAAGTTTGATCGAGCGCTTCGTCGATTTTGAAGCGGTGCGCACTTGCCGCGACCTGCAGCTCTTCATCTCGGCAACCAATGTCCATACCGGGCGCCTGCATGTGTTTTCCCGCGACAAGATGACGGCGGATGTGATTGCCGCCTCGGCCTGCCTGCCGTTCCTGTTCCAGGCGGTGGAGATTGATGGCGTGCCGTATTGGGATGGCGGCTATCTCGGCAACCCGGCGATTTTTCCCTTCTTCCACACCACCGCGACGGAGGATGTGCTGATCGTTCAGCTCAATCCGCTCGAGCGCAAGATGACGCCGAGCACGTCGCGGGAGATCGTGAACCGGCTGAACGAGATCACCTTCAATTCCTCGCTTCTCTCCGAATACCGCGCGATCGAATTCGTCGCCCGTCTGATCGAGCAGCAGCGGCTGCCGCACGGCACCGGCCCCGGCCAGTATCGCAAGGTCAAGCTGCATCGAATCGTGCTCGACAGCCTTGGCAGGAACCTCACGGCCGACACCAAGCTCTCGACCGATTACGATTTCTTCGAGCTGCTGCGCGTTAACGGGCGGCGCGCAGCCCGGCGTTTCCTCGACGCGCACTTCGCCGACATCAACATCCGCAGCACGATCGACCTGACGGCGGAGAGCCACGCCGAATGGGCGTGATACAGGCCCGGTCGTGGCGAAATGCCGGGACCGGCGGCAGACCGTTCAAAAAGCTCCTCACTCAGGGGCCGGAGATTCTTTTTCAGCCTCTCTGTCTGCAGTCGTTATCGGCAGCAGGCGAAAAGCGGCGGCAAGCAGGAAGATCGAGACCGCCTTGCCGACGATTTGCCAGGTCTGCAGCACATCGGACTCGGGCCAGTCGGTCGCGAAGTCGACCACCAAATAAACGAGCACGATGCTGACCAGCGTCTCCTTCAGGTCGGTGATGCCTTTGGTCTGCATCCAAGACGGCAGGCCGCTCCGTTCTTCGGCGGACAGTTCGAAGACAAACCCGAAGGCGATAGCGTAGGCGAAGATCACCAGCACGATCCCGAACAGGAACGCATCGGTGCCGCCCATGATCGAGGCGATGACGGTTTTCGATTCGTCACCGGCAAGGAGGTACTTGGCGGCGGAAACCATCTTTGCCCCGCCGTTCCAGAACATCAGCACGGCGCCGAATGCCGCGCCAAAGGCGCCGAGCAGCATGACGAAGCGCAGGGATTTGGCAAAGCGCAGCCATCGATTTCTTGCCATCATGATCCTGTGGTGCTGATCGCAGCCAATGGCTCAAGAGAGGTGACAGGAGGTTTCAGGCGCGGCGTGCCCTCGCGTGATCGCGACGTTACCGGATTGCGCAGGATAATGCGACCGCGGGTCGATGACTTGTGAAGTGCGGTGATGCGATTGCGGCACCAGGCACTGACGATGTTTCGTTGCTGACGCCGGCTGCGTGGCTGAAGGCTGTCGCAGGCGCCGTCGGAAAGGGCCCTAGCCGGTGTCCGCCAGCTTACGCGCGGGCGGAACTGCCCTTTCCTCCAGCGCGCGCAGGATCGCCGCCATCGCGACCAGGACCGGCAGCCAAGCGAGCCGCGCCCCGTAACGGTCATGCGGTCCGGAGATCACGCCGCAGACGAACGCGTTGGCGAGAACAGCCAGCACCACCGTCGCGGCAAGCAGCGTCAGCGCGTCGCTGGATCGTCGCCACATGGCGCGGCCGAGCAACAGCAGCGTGACCATGAGCGAGACGAGTGCGATCGGCTTATGCAGGCGGTTGATGCGTTTGAAGGTGCGTTCGCCGATCTCGCCGCGCTGCTGCCGCGCCGCCCTTAATGCCGGGACCATGCCCGGCAGGTAGTGTCCGATAATGCCGTAGGTGTGCCACAGCTGGTTGTTGACGCCTTCGCCGCTCCCGACCATGACGAGCTGTGCGAGCGTTGCGCGTAGCGCCGTCTTGAAGTGCTGCCACGGATAAGCGGTGAGACTGCGCAGGAAGATGAGACGCATCTCGTCGCCAAGCCCGGTGAAACGGCCGAGGTCGTTGAAAATGGGGCTGTCCCAAAGAAACTCATCGGCCGTGGCCGGCAGCTTGTTGCGATAGGGGCAAAGCTTGAGCCGCTCCTGCGGACAATGGTCATTGAGATATCGGGTGACGATGCCGTCCTGCAGGATGCGCCCGAATGGAATGGAGTAACCGCCGGGCGTCCAGGCGAGCTTGTGCGACAGCGCGAAATTGGTGGCGAGCAGCAGGCCGGCGCCCAGCACCACCGCGGCCAATCCACCGACAAGTCCGCGCAGCGGCAAGGTTTGGCGCAGCCAGCCGCGGAACAGAAAAGCGGCGGCGATCAGCGCGAGCAGGACGGCGAATGTCGCGCTATGGCTCGCGGTCGAAAATACAATGAGGAGGAACAGGCCGCCGACTTCCCAGCGCTTCAGCACATCGGCGCGACACACCAGGAGATACAGCGCCAGCACCGCAAGGCCGGAAAAAATGTCGGTGAGCAGGATGGAAGTGAGCCAGGGCAGCGTGCTCACAATCGCCAGCGCCGTCACGAAGGCGAGGAGTCGCCACGGACTTCCGTTGAGGTTGAGTGCCCGCAATGTGAGGGCGATGACCCAGACGGTGAGGATCGCTTGCGTCAGCACCGCCGGCCAGAAGTCAAGCGTTTGGGCCGCCGTAAGATAAAGGCCGAAGGTCGTCGAGCGGCTCGCGACCAGATAACCTTCGTACCAGCGCGCGATATAGCCGCCGGTGTCGTACTCCAGCAGCGGAAAGCCGTTCCACAACGCCGGTACCAGCAGCACTCCGATCGCCAGCGCAGCGGCGCAGGCCCATTCGAGCGGCCGGTGAATAGCTGTGGGGACGGACGCCGGTGCCAAAGGTTGGCTGAAACCGGCTCGAGACGGTGTCGCCGGCGAGACCTGCCGCATCGGATGATCCATGGAAATGCGGGATGGATGCCTGATGCCGGCCTCGCCGGCCCCGCCAACCTGCCCATATTATAGGCGGACGGGGGTGCCGCTGCGCAAGCGCGATTTTCTGGCGATCGCATGATCGCAGCGTCTTTTGGCGACGAAGGCGCGCCGCACGGGTGAACAAAAATCTTCCCGATGTGTGATGTATTGCGGCGCAGCATCCTCAAATAGGTCAACAAGGCTGACCTTTTGTAAGAATCTAAGCCCTGAAAACAAACACCTTTTTTCCTGGAAACGGGAAAAGGCCGGGCCGTCCCCCGGTCAAGAAGATTTGAGAACAGTCATTGTGAGAGGACGTTAGGATGATCGAAGCTGGAGTGGGAATGTCTTGGAATTCGGCGACCGGACCAATGGGTCCCGCGCAAGCGGTGGGTTTTTCCCATCGCAGGCCGCGGTAAAGGCCGAGCCTGGCATTCCTCTGGTCGGTTCGAACCGTAGGGGGCAAATAAGCAATGGCTGTGGCGTTGATTTTCATTCTCGTCGCTGTCGGCTCAGTGTTGTTTCATCTATTCAGCCCGTGGTGGTGGACTCCGATTGCCTCGAACTGGCACCAGATCGATTCGACCATCATCATCACCTTCTGGATCACCGGCATCGCTTTTACGGCAATTGTCTGCTTCGTCGGCTATTGCATCTGGCGCTTTCGCCACCGTCCCGATGCCAAAGCGGACTATGAACCGGAGAACAAGCGGCTCGAAGGGTGGTTGACGGTGGCGACGGCGCTCGGCGTTGCCGCGATGCTCGCCCCCGGGCTTTATGTGTGGCACCAGTTTGTTTCGGCGCCCAAGGACGCCACCGATGTCGAGGTGGTCGGCCGGCAATGGCAATGGAGCTATCGGCTGCCCGGCAAGGACGGCAAGCTCGGCAGGGCTGACGTCAAGAATATCACCGCGGAGAATTTTCTCGGTCTCGATCCCGATGATCCGGCGGGGAAAGATGACGTCGTGATCGAAAGCGATGACCTGCATCTGCCGATCGGCAAGCCGATCAAGATTCTGCTGCGCTCGGTCGATGTTTTGCACGATTTCTATGTGCCCGAATTCCGCGCCAAGATGGACATGGTGCCGGGCATCATCACCTCGTACTGGCTGACCCCGACGCGCACCGGTACTTTCGATGTGCTCTGCGCTGAATTGTGCGGGATCGCGCACTCGCAGATGCGCAGCAAGGTGATCGTCGAGGAGCCCGCCCAATACCAGAGCTGGCTCGAAAAGCAGCAGACATTTGCCGATATCACGGGGCGCAAGAAAACCGCGGCGGCAAGCGAGAACACGCGACCTTGAAGAACAAGCTTCCGCCGTTTGCGCTGGGCGCAGTTTTGGCTGTACCGCGCCAGACCAAGAGTTGAGGAGAAAACCGGATGGCCGATGTCGCGCTTGGCAAGGAGAGCTATGTCCCGCCGCCCGCGGAAGTCGAAGACGTCGAGCTCTATCATCCGCACAGCTGGTGGACGACCTACGTCTTCTCGCAGGACGCCAAGGTCATTGCGATCCAGTACTCGCTGACCGCGATGGCGATCGGGCTGGTGGCGCTCGTCATGTCGTGGCTGATGCGCCTGCAGCTCGGTTTCCCTGGCGTGTTCTCCTTCATCGATCCGAGCCAGTACCTGCAATTGATCACCATGCACGGCATGATCATGGTGGTGTACCTGCTCACCGCGCTGTTTCTCGGCGGCTTTGGCAATTACATGATCCCGCTGATGGTCGGCGCGCGGGACATGGTGTTCCCTTATGTGAACATGCTGAGCTACTGGATTTATTTGCTCGCCGTGCTGGTCCTGGTTGCGAGCTTTTTCACGACGGATGGCCCGACCGGCGCCGGCTGGACGCTGTACCCGCCGCAGGCGATCCTTTCGGGGACGCCGGGACAGAGCGCTGGCATCATCCTGATGCTGGTCTCGCTCGCGCTGTTCATCATCGGCTTCACCATGGGTGGCCTGAACTATGTGGTGACGGTGCTGCAGGGCCGCTGCCGCGGCATGACGCTGATGCGCCTGCCGCTCACCGTCTGGGGCATCTTGACCGCGACCGTGCTGGCGCTGCTCGCCTTCCCGGCGCTGTTCGTCGGTGCGGTGATGATGCTGCTCGACCGGCTGCTCGGCACCAGCTTCTTCATGCCCAACATCGTCGCTCTGGGTGAGCACCTGAAATATGGCGGCGGCAGCCCGATCCTGTTCCAGCACCTGTTCTGGTTCTTCGGCCACCCGGAAGTCTACATTGTCGCGCTTCCCGCCTTCGGCATCGTGTCGGACCTAATCGCGACGCATGCGCGCAAGAACATCTTCGGCTATCGCATGATGGTGTGGGCGATCGTGAT
>CAZTTL010000172.1:0-8017 GCA_964616635.1 uncultured Rhodoplanes sp.
TGCGCAAGCTTGCCTGCGACGCTCGCCGACCTCCCCCTCAAGGGGGGAGGTAACGTCGTTTGCCCCGAGGCTGTTAGACGGAGACCATAGTATCGAGGTGGGAGCTGGGAAGCATTTCGGGCCTATCAAATCAGTCCCATGCCCTTGAGCACGGAGAGCATGACGGCGGCGGCGGCGACCGAGCCGATCTGGCCGCCGGTATTGGCGCCCATCGCATGCATCAGCAGAAAATTCTGCTTGTTGTAGCGCTGGCCTTGCGTCTGCACGACGCGCGCCGCCATCGGATAGGCGGATATGCCGGCCGCGCCGATCAGCGGATTGATCTTGCCACCCGATAGATAATACCAGGCCTTGCCGAACAGCACGCCGACCACGGTGTCGAGGCAGATCGCGACAAAGCCGAGGGCGAAGATCGCAAGCGTCGACGGCCGCAGAAACGCTTCCGCCTGCATGGTCGCGCCGATCGCGATGCCGAGAAACAGCGTGGCGATATTGGCGATCTCGTTTTCGGACGCCTTGACCAAACGTCCGACCACGGCGCTTTCGCGCATGAAATTGCCGAGCATGATCGCGCCCATCAGCGGCAAGCCTTTGGGGGCGATCAGGCCGGTGACGACGGCGACCACGATCGGAAACAGCAGCTTGGCATTCGCTGATACGCTGCGCTTGACGATCGGCATCACCGTCTTGCGTTCTTTATCGCTCGTCAGCGCTGTCATGATCGGCGGCTGGATGATCGGCACCAGTGCCATGTAGGAATAGGCGGCGACCGAGATCGGGCCGAGCAATTCCGGCGCATATTGGGAGGCGACATAGATCGCGGTCGGGCCGTCGCAGGCACCGATCACCGCGATGCTGACCGCATGCAGCTTGGAAAAGCCGAGCGCGAGCGCGAGCAGCAGCGTGAGAAAGATACCGCACTGGCCGGCGGCGCCGAACAGCAGAATTTTCGGGTTTTCGAGCAGCGGGCCGAAATCCGTCATCGCGCCGATGCCGACGAAGATCAGCAGCGGAAACAGCTCATTGGCAATGCCGACATTGTAGATCGTGCGCAGGAAGCCGGTCTCGTCCTTCATCAAAACCTTGGCGGCTTCGGGCGCAGCGCCTCCCATCGTCTCGAACACCTGCTTCGCGCCCGGCTCGATGCCCTGATGCATCAGCTCGCTCAGGGGAATGTTGACGAGCAGGCAACCAAACCCGATCGGCACCAGCAGCAACGGCTCGACGTCCTTCTTGACGCCGAGATAGATCAGCGTGCCGCCGATCATCATCATGATGACGTGCTTCAGCCCGCCGACCGTGAACAGGAAGGCGATGCCGTCGGTGAGGCCCTGCAGGCCGGATGCAATGTCCGAGAGCATGGGTCCTTCGCCTATGACGGCTTTGTCTGGTCGCGGTGTTCCTCAGTCGGGGCGTTGTCCGCGGGCGGCGCCGCGCCGCGTCCGAACATGCGTGCATGCAGCGAGGACAAGAGCGGGCTGCGGCTCCGCTGAGCGGTGATGCGCTCCCCAGGGACTTTTTGCACCGACGTGGCATGGACGTGCTGCGTCGACGCGAGCCTCTGGTTCCACCGCAAGCGAATCCGATCGATCGGAATCTTCTCGCGCCACTGTGGCGAAATGCGCCCCAGCGAAAAGAATTGCCCGGTCGATCCCGCTTGTGCAGGCTCCAGCGGAAAAAGCTTCTTCAACAGTTCGATCGACCAAATGAGAATGATCAGGGTGAGGAATGTCCCGCCGATCCCGATGATCATCATGGTGAGGCCGAACGCCAATTTGTTCATGCTGAGCTGCCTCGGGCGTAAGGTCGGCTGAAGGAGGACGCAGCCTGCGCAAGGCACGACGAACCGTCCCGCGCCGTCGCAGTCGCCGGGCGCTTCGTTCGATTCTCATCCATGCGCGCTGATCACTGGCACTCCTGACGGACGGTCCAACCGCCTGACGTTCCCATCGATTCGCGAGAACGCCATCGTCCTGCCGAGGGTCATAATCGCTGGCCGGGACATCGCAAAGCAAAAATCATCCGCGGCCATCGCTGAACGCACCCTCTCGCCTCGCGGGAGAGGGTCAAGCATCCTACTCCAGCGGCACCGGCGGGTCAGGGTCGTCCGCCCAGGCTTCTCCCTGCGGTGCCGGATATTTCTTCAACAGGCGGTGGCACAGCGCGACGTGCTCGGCTTCCTCCTCGGCGAATTCCTTCGCCATCTCGTGGATCTTCGGATTATCGGTGGTGGCGACAACGTATTCGAAATAAGCGAACGCACGCTCCTCGCCGGCGAGCGCCATGCGCAGTGCGTGCCACGGCGTCATCAGGTAATGGGCGTCGCCGAGATCGGCATTTTCCGGGCTTTCGCCTTTGCCCCAGTCGGGCAGCTCGCGGGCATGCGCCGCCACGTCGATGTCGCCTGCCATGCGCTTGATCTCGTCGCGATGGATGCCTTCGGCGCGGGCGAGGTCGCGGAAAATGGCGGTGAGCTCGCGATTGTTGAAGGTCTCCATCTGGTCGGCAAGCATGTGATAGCGCTCGACGGCGTCAGCCTCGATCTGCCAGGCGACAGCGAACAGGTCTTCGAGGGAATGGATCGAGGGGCCGTCGGCGGGTTCGCCGGGACGCGGCGAGGTATCGCGCTCCGAGGTCATATCTCGAACTCCTTCTCCAGTTCGGACAGGTCGACGCTGCTCCCGCCGACCGGCGGCCGATAGGGCACGCGGTCGCCGCGATAGAGGACGCCGAGATTGAAGCCGTCGTCGGTCATGATGCGGCGCGCCGCGACCGCAGGGTCATTGGTGGGGGCGACCGGCGCCGGGTGCACCATGTTCTTCCAATCGCGCTGATCCGGCCGGAAGGTCACGCAGGGGCTTAAAATCTCGACGAAGGAAAAGCCCGGATGGCGGATCGCCTCCACGATCACGCTCGCAGTCTCGTTGGGATGGCCGGCAAAGCAGCGCCCGATGAAGTTCGCCCCCGAGGCGAGCGCGATCACCAGCGGGTGGAACGGCCGCAGGCCGGTGCCGCCGGGCGACAGCGCGGTGTCGAAATCGGGCTCGGTGGTGGGGGAGGGCTGCCCCTTGGTCATGCCGTAGATGTGGTTGTCCATCACCACATAGGTCATGTCGATATTGCGCCGGCAGGCATGGAGAAAATGATTGCCGCCGATCGAATAGCCGTCGCCGTCGCCGGTGGCGACCAGCACGGTAAGGTCGGGCCGCGCCACTTTCAGCCCCGAGGCGACCGCGAGTGCGCGTCCGTGCACGCCGTGGAAACCGTAGCAATTGGTGTAGGCCGAGATGCGCGACGAGCAGCCGATCCCCGACACCACCGCGATGTTTTCCGGGCCGAGACCGAGCTCGGCAAAGGCGCGCGTCAGCGCCAGCAGCACGTGGTAATCGCCACAGCCGGGGCACCAGATCGGTTTGACCTCCGACTTGTAGTTCTGCGCCGTCAATCGCGGGTCCGCGGTCATGCCGTTCTCCAGTCCATGATGGCGCTTCTAATTTCGCCCGGCCGCATCGGGTGTGGGCCCGGCGCATGCAGCACGCGTGTGTCAGCCGGCAGGGCGTAGTGCGCGCGCAGATATTTGTGGAATTGGGCGCCATGGCTCTGCTCGATAATGAGCGCGCGGGTAACGCCGGCAAGCGCTGCCGCCATCTCCTGCGGGCGCGCCGGCAAGAGCAGGCGCGGCGCGATGAGGCGCACGGCCATCCCCTCGGCGTGCGCCCGTGCGATGGCCTCGCGCACCGTGGCGGTGAGCGAGCCCCAGGTGATCACTGCAAGCTCGCCATCGCCTTCGATCGTCGCCCAGTGGGTGCCGTAGTTGAAGTTCGCAAGCTTGTCGCGCCGCTTGTCGAGTTGGGCGAGGTGATCCGCGGCACTGCCGGTCGGATGGCCGAACGGGGTATGGGTGAGACCTTCGGCCGTGTATTGCCCGCCCGGCGTGCCGGGGATCGCCATCGGCGAGACGCAGCCGGCGCCCCCCAGGGCATAGCGCTGATAGGGCGCGGTGATCTCGCGGGCGCGCAAGCGCTCGCCGATGAAGGCCAGGTCGGCCGGCCGGTCGATCGCCGCCTGCGCCTGGCCGATCAGCTGGTCGGACAGCACGATAGCGGGGGATTGCGTCGCTTCGGCGAGATGGACCGCCCATTGCGTGGTGAACAGGCAGTCGCCGACCGATTGCGGGGCGACGACGAGATGCGGGGCGTCGCCATGCATGCCATAGACCGCGATATCGAGATCGCTCTGCTCGGCCTTGGTGGGAATGCCGGTCGAGGGGCCGCCGCGCATCACGTCGATGACCACGATCGGGATTTCGGTGGCGATCGCGAGGCCCAGGGCCTCGATCATCAACGAGAGGCCGGGCCCGGAGGTTGCGGTAACGGCCGGAAGCCCGCCGAACGAGGCACCGATGATCATGTTGATGGAGGCAAGCTCATCCTCCGCCTGCAGCAGCACGCCCCCCACCTTGGCGAGGTTCGGTGCCAGCCATTCGAGAATGTCGGTCGCCGGGGTGATCGGATAGGCGGCGGCAAAGCGCACGCCGGCGCGCACGGCGCCGAGCGCCGCCGCTTCATTCCCGGAAATCAGCCAGCGCTTGCCCGCGGGCCGGCCGGGCGCAGCCACATCTCGGCCGAGCGTCTGTGTGCCGATCGCCGCATTGCCGGCGGCGACTGCAGTGCGGTTGGCCTCGAGTGCGGCCGGTCCTTTCGTGGCAAAGCGCTTCTCCAGTATGGCCTGCAAGGCATCGTCGGGAAGTCCGATGAGCTTGGCGGCGATGCCGAGCGCAATCATGTTGACGCGCCATTCGGGGTTCGCCTTGGTCATGTCCTTGAACGCGACATCGACTACGCGCGCGTTTGCCGCGGCAACGCCGGTCGGCGGATCGCCGCCGCGCGGATCGCCGATCACCAGGCTGTGCGGTCCGAGCGGAATTTCAGTGTTGAAGCGCTGCGCATTGAGCCAGTCGATCCCGATCAGGAGATCGAAGCAGTCGCCGTGGCAATCGATCGGGAACGGCGCAAGGCGCAGCATGGACGCTGCTTCCCCGCCACGAATCTGCGCGCCGACCGAGCGGGTGATGAAGCCATACCACCCGGCCGCGGCTGCCGCCTCGAGCAGCATGCTGCCGGTGGTCAGCACCCCGGCGCCGCCGGAGCCGACAAAGGCGATGGATACATCTAAACCGGTCATTGCGCGCAAAACCTCCTCTCCGCGCCGGGCGCCGGGCCGGCGTGCGATGGGCGTTTGCTTCCCCCTAAAGCGAATTCCGTTCAGCGAGAATCGGAATTCGCTCTATTTCTTTTTGCGTCATCGCATCTTCTGCGGCGAACCCATGCCCACTTCGCCGGAAAATGCTCCAGTCGATTCATTCTAACGCGGAGCGATTCTGTCTTGACTCTAAATACGCATTCCAGTACTGAATTACGGTAATATCCCCCGAGGCAATTTGTCAATGCGGGCACGGCCTGTAATTCTGCAAGAACAAGTGAGACCCGAAAAGGGCGCACAGGGAAACGAACAAGGGAAATGGGCATGGCGGCCAAGCCGTATCGCTTCGTCATGACTGCCTCAGGCGCGCCGATGACGCCGGCGGAGTTCGAGGCAGAGCCGGCGGCAGGCGAAGTTGTCGTCAGAGTAGCAGGTTGCGGCGTTTGTCACACGGATCTCGGTTATTACTACGACGGCGTGCGCACCAATCATGCGCTGCCGCTTTGCCTCGGTCACGAAATCAGCGGCCATGTGGTCGCGGCGGGAGTGGGCGCCGAATCCTGGCTGAACAGGGCGGTGATCGTGCCGGCGGTGATCCCCTGCGGCACTTGCGACGCCTGCAAGCGCGGCAAGGCAACGATCTGCCCCAACCAGAAGATGCCGGGTAACGACATCCAGGGCGGGTTCGCGAGCCACATCGTGGTGCCCGCCTTCGGCCTGTGCCCGGTCGATGAAGGCAGGCTCAAGGCCGCCGGGCTCGCGCTCGCCGATGTGTCGGTCGTCGCCGACGCGGTAACCACGCCCTACCAGGCGGTGGTGCAGGCGGGCGTGCAAGACGGCGACCTCGTCGTCGTCAACGGGGTCGGCGGGGTCGGCGGTTACTGCGCGCAGGTCGCTAAGGCGTTCGGCGGCACCGTGGTCGGGATCGATGTGAGCCAGCCCAAGCTCGATGCGATCGGCAAGGAAACGGCCGCGCTGACACTGAATGCGCGCAGCATGAATCCGCGCGATCTGCGCGGCGCGATCCAAAGCTTTGCGAAAGAACGCGGGCTGCGCCAGACCGAGTGGATCATCTTCGAATGCTCCGGCACCAAGGCCGGGCAGGAGACCGCGTTCGGCCTGCTCAATCGCGGCGCCACGCTTGGTGTGGTCGGCTTCACGATGGACAAGGTGGAAGTGCGGCTGTCGAATCTGATGGCGTTCCACGCTCGTGCCCTCGGCAACTGGGGCTGTCCGCCGGACCTCTATCCGGCCGCGCTCGACCTCGTGCTGCAAGGGCGGGTGAAAGTCGGCCCATTCGTCGAGCAGCATCCGCTCGCCGACATCAACAAGGTTTTCACGGCGGTGCATCACGGCGAATTGCAACGCCGCGCCGTGCTCGTTCCGACTGCCTGATTGCGACAAGGAGCTTTGCCAATGTCCGTTCAAGCCGCTGCCGCCCGCAGTGCCGTTGAGCCGAAGGAGCACGGCCTCGTTGCCGAGCATGTGCGCAAGAGCGTCACCGAGGGCGTGCTCTATGAGAAGCGCCCGGTCAAGGGCGCCGACGGCAAGCCGGTCGCCGGCCTCTACAATGCGTGGATCACCCTCAACAATCCAACGCAGTTCAACTCCTACACCACCGAGATGGTGAAGAGCGTCATCCTCGCCTTCCGGGCGGCGAGCGTTGCGCGTGATGTCGTCGCGGTCGTGTTCACGGGAGCCGGCGACAGGGCCTTCTGCACCGGCGGCAATACCAAGGAATATGCCGAATATTACGCCGGCAATCCGCAGGAATACCGCGCCTATATGCGGCTGTTCAACGACATGGTCTCCACCATTCTCGCCTGCGACAAGCCGGTGATCTGCCGCGTCAACGGCATGCGGATCGGCGGTGGCCAGGAGATCGGCATGGCCTGCGACTTTACCGTCGCGCAGGACCTTGCGCGCTTCGGCCAGGCCGGACCGAAGCACGGCTCTGCCCCGATCGGCGGCGCCACCGATTTCCTCCCGGTCACCATCGGCGCCGAGCGCGCGATGGTGGCCTGCGTGCTGTGCGAGCCGTTCTCCGCGCACGAAGCGTATTTCATGGGCATGATCACCGACATCGTCCCGGCGCTGAAAGTCGACGGCAAGTTCGTCGCCAATCCGCTGGTGGAGACGAGCCGCGTCTTCGACGAATATGGCCGCATTGCCTTCGGCAAATCCAAGACCGGTGATGCGCTGAAGGCCGGCCAAGCCTTGATGAAGAGCGGCACGGTCGATCTTTCGCTGCTCGACGAGAAGGTCGAGGAGTTGTGCACCAAGCTGCTCTACACCTTCCCCGATTGCACCACCAAGACGATCGAGGAACTGCGCAAGCCGAAGCTCATCGCGTGGAACGCCAATAAGGAGAATTCCCGCGCCTGGCTTGCCCTCAACATGATGACCGAGGCGCGCGCCGGCTTCCGTGCCTTCAACGAGGGCACCAAGGACACCGGCCGCGATGCCGACTTCGTCGCGCTGCGGCGGGCGCTCGCCGACAACACGCCGTGGAGTGACGAACTCACCGAAAGCATTCTACCGCGCGCGGGCAAGAAGTGATGACGGCGTTTTTCAATCGTGCTTCGTTCTCAGGGAGAAGCGTGCCTCCTTCGCCGATCTTTGAGGGCGAAGCACGGCCCTTTGCGCAGTCGCGCGGCCGCTTCGGCAAACACCTCCCCCCGAAAGGGGGAGGTCGGTGCGCCGCAGGCAAGCTTGCGCGGCCTGCGCAGGCTTGGCTGCGTGCGCCGGGAGGGGGTCATATACGACCTACGACCCCTCCCCGGATCGTCAGCGACGATCCGACCCTCCCCTTTCA
>CAZTTL010000173.1:0-7811 GCA_964616635.1 uncultured Rhodoplanes sp.
AGAATCGGAATTCGCTCTATTTCTCTTTGCGTGATCGCATTTTCTGGCGGCGAACTGGCGTCCACTTCGCCGGAAAATGCTCTAGCCCTGTGCCGGCATTTTGATGCGACGGCCGGCGGCTTCCGGAATCGGCAGCAGTGCGTGGGCTCTGCGCATTTCGGCGAGTCGCTCGGCGACGTGCGGCGGTGCCGCGACCGCCTTCTTGCCGCCGACATCGACATGCAGCGCCAGGGTTTCCAGCGTCGCCGCCATCCAGCCCTCGGTTGCGTGATAGAGCTGCTGGAACAAATGCAGGCGCTTGGCATCATAGCCGAGTAGCTGCACGGTGACCCGCACCGGCGTGCCGACAAGCAGCTCGCGCAGGTAGCGCGCATGCGACTCCGCGGTGAAGTAGGAGTGCCGGTCGCGCTTGACATAGTCGGTGCCGGCGCCGAGCAGTTGCAGCGCCTCATCGAATGCCCGGTCGAACAAGGCCGTGTAATAGGCCACATTCATATGGCCGTTATAGTCGATCCACTCCGGCTCGACCTGCATGACAGACGAGACGAAAGGCGCGAAAAATACCGGCTTGAGATCCGTTCGTTCGAGCATGGCCATGACGCAGACAAGATGGCGGCATTGTGCCACAAATGCGAACCATTGTGCGCTTCATGACAGGCTGCGCCACCGTAATGCCACAGAACTGAGGCGTGCATGACACACGTAGAGCTAAGGTCGCGATCGAAATCGGGTTCGAGCACCGACGGCAAAGCGTTGCGTGCGGCCGTCGCGGCCTTGACGGCAGCCCTCGGCAACCGCGTCGTCACCTCTCGCGCGGTATGCGAGCAGCACGGGCACACCACGACCTGGATCGCGAATGAGCCGCCCGACGCCGTCGTCTTTCCGCAGTCGACCGCGGACGTGCAGGAGATCGTGCGCATCTGCGCGGGCCACGGCGTTCCCGTCATCCCCTATGGCACCGGCACGTCGCTCGAAGGTCAGATCAATGCGCCGCAGGGCGGCGTCTCGATCGACATGCGCGATATGAATCGGGTGCTCGCGGTGCATGCCGAGGACCTCGACTGCGTGGTCGAGCCCGGCGTCACCCGCAAGCAGCTCAATGACGATCTGCGCGATCAGGGGTTGTTCTTTCCGCTCGATCCCGGCGCCGACGCCTCGCTCGGCGGCATGGCCGCGACCCGCGCCTCCGGCACCAATGCGGTACGCTACGGCACCATGAAGGACTGCGTGCTCGCGCTCAAAGCGGTGCTCGCCAATGGCGAGGTGATGACGACCGGGCGGCGCGCCAAGAAATCATCGGCCGGCTACGACCTGACCCGGCTGTTCATCGGCTCGGAAGGCACGCTCGGCGTGATCACCGAGCTGACGCTCAAGCTTCACGGCATTCCCGAAGCGATCGCCGCGGCCACCTGTCCGTTTCCGAGCGTCGAGGCGGCCTGCAATGCGGTGATCATGACCATCCAGACCGGTCTGCCGATCGCCCGCATCGAGCTGCTCGACGAGGTGCAGGTCAAGGCGGTCAACGCCTATTCCAAGCTCGCTTTGCCGGAGAGCCCGATGCTGCTCGTCGAGTTCCACGGCACCGAGGCGGGCGTTGCCGAGCAGTCGGAGCGCTTTGGTGAGATCGCGGCGGAGTTCGGTGGCGGTCCGTTCGCATGGACGGCGCGGGCGGAGGACCGCACCCGGCTATGGCAGGCGCGGCATGATGCCTATTGGGCGGCGGTGGCGCTGCGTCCGGGCGCCCAGGCGATCGTCACCGACGTGTGTGTACCGATTTCGCGGCTCGCCGAGTGCATCGTCGCGACCCAACGCGATGTGATCGAAAATCGGCTGATTTCGCCGATTGTTGGCCATGTCGGCGACGGCAATTTCCATCTGTCGCTGATGGTCGACCTCACCGACGCCGACGAAGTCAGACGCGCCGAGGCCTTGCTCGGGCGGCTGGTCGAGCGCGCGCTCGCGATGGACGGGACCTGCACCGGCGAGCACGGCATCGGTCAAGGCAAGATGAAATATCTCAAGGGCGAGCTTGGCGAGCCGGCGCTTGCCGCCATGGCCGCGATCAAGCAGGCGCTCGATCCGCAGGGGATCATGAATCCCGGCAAGATCGTTTCGGTTTCATAAGAGCGGGCGACCGCATAAGTAATAGGTAGAGCGGACTGCGATTCACCAAAGCGGGATCGCACAAGGCCTGGCGTTTTTGCCGCGCTGTTGCGCGGGCCGGGGCCATCTCTGCGAGCACTTCTGCGGAGCGCGCGCGTGCAGACGACGCTACTCGGTTTGGCGGTGGCCCTGATCCTGGCGCTGGTGGCGGCGCTGGTCGGGCCCTATGTGGTCGACTGGACCCGCTATCGGACTGAGATCGAGGCGCAGGCGAGCCGGATTGTCGGGGCGCCGGTGGAGGTCTCGGGCCCGATCGAGGTGCGGCTGCTGCCGACGCCCTCGCTGGCCCTGCACAGTGTTGCCGTCGCTACCGGCAAAGCGGAATTCTCCGCGCGCTCGCTGCGGCTCGAACTGGCGCTCGGACCGCTGATGCGCGGCGAATGGCAGGTCAGCGAGCTCACGCTCGGCGAGCCGCGGTTTCGCTTCGGCCTCGACCGGGACGGCACGCTGCTGCCGCTGCCGTTCCCGGCGGGGCTCGATGCCGACCGTCTGTCGGTCGAGCGGATCACCATCGTCGACGGCCACGCCGTGCTGACGGACGCTGCGAGCGACCGCACCGCCGCGCTCGAAAAGCTGTCCTTCAATGGCGAACTGCGCTCGTTGGCCGGGCCCCTGCGCGGGGACGGTCGGTTCACCGCGCACGGCAACCCTTATCGCTTTCGCCTGAGCACCGGCCGCGGCTCCAGCCAAGGGATCAAGCTGCACCTCGGGCTCGATGTCCAAGATTGGCCGCTCACGGTGGAGACCGACGGCATGCTGTCGCTCGACGGCGGGCGTCCCCGCTATGACGGGACGCTGGCTTTGTCCGGCCCCGCCGGTGCGGTGCTCGCCGATGGACGCGCTGTCGCGCGCGATCCGTGGCGGGCGACGGCCCATCTGCGGGCCGATCCCCAACAGGCCGCGATCGAAGACCTCGAACTCAATTACGGGCCGGAGGACCGTCTGCTGCGCCTGTCCGGACGCGCCGAGGTGACGCTCGCCCCCGAGCCGCGTTTTGCGATCACGCTCGCGGGCCATCAGATGGTGCTCGACCGATGGGTCGATGTCACGACGGGCGCCGGCGTCGCGCCGCTGCAGGCGCTGCCGGCCATGCTCGGCCCCATATTGCGCGACGGTCGGTCGCCGATTCCGGGCAAGCTTGACCTTGCGCTCGACCAGGTGACCTTCGCCGGCTCCTCGGTGCAAAACGTGCGTGCGCAGGCCGTGGCTGGCGCGGATGGGTGGTCGGTCACGATGCTGGAGTTTCGTGCGCCCGGAGCGACCCAGGTCCATCTCGGCGGCCGCTTGCAGGCGGGCCCGGCGGGTGTCGTTTACGCCGGTCCGGTCGGGATCGAGTCAGGCGAGCCGGGCGCGTTGCTGTCGTTCCTCGAAGCCAAGGCCGATTCGTCCTATCCGCCGATCGGGCCGCTCGTTCTTACCTGTGAGGCCGCGATCAATGAGCGCGAGGTGCGGATCGATCGGCTGCACGTCACGATCGACGGCAAGCCGATCGAGGGTCATCTCGCTTACGTGCGCGCCGCCGCCGGCCGCTCCAGCCGGCTCGATGCCACGCTCGCTGCCGCCGAGGTTGATCTCGACACTGCAGCCGCCATCAGTAAGGGGGCGTTTGCGGGTATCAGCCGGGACTGGCCGCGCACGATGGCGCTCGCGCTCAGGATCAGCCGCCTCACTTATTCCGGCGTCGATGCCGGGCGGGTCGACGCCAAGCTCACGCTCGATCCGAACGGGCTTGCGATCGAACGCTTCACCATCGGCGATCTGCGCGGTGCCAACATCAACGCGACCGGCCTGATCGATATCGGCTCGTCATCGCCGCACGGCACCCTGTCGCTCGCGCTCACCGCCGCGCACACCGAAGGGCTCGCGGCGCTCGTCTCCCGGTTCGCCCCGCAGGCCGCCGCGGAGATCAACCGCTATGCGGCGCAGCTCGGCTCTGCGGATTTGCATGGGCGGTTAGAGATCATGCCGGCCAAGGAGCATTCGGCGGACAAGTCCAAGGGGAACGCGCCCGAATCGCAGGCCAAGCTTACCATCGATGGGAGGCTCGGCCCGGTGCGCGTCAATCTGAATGCCAGTGCGCTCGGCCAGCGGGATGCGCTCGGCGCAGCAACAGTGAAGGCCACGGGATCGATCGAGGCGGAAAACGGGCGCCTGCTCGCGGCGCTCACCGGCGCCGACCGGCTGGTCGCGATCGAGGCGCGGCCGGCTTTGCTCACGCTGAGCGCGAACGGGGCGCTCGATGGCGCGCTCGCCTGCGATCTGCGGATTGCTGCCGGCGGCTTGTCTGCGGCCGGCACCGGCACGCTGCGGCTGCGAAAAGGCGAATGGTCGGGAAACGGCGACGTAGCGGTCACCGCAACCGATGCCCGCCCGCTATTGTACGCCGGTACCAAAGCTGCGCTGCCGGTGACGCTGGATGGCCGGCTTGCTTTCGCCGGACCGGCGCTCACCGTCGAGACGCTCAAGGGCCGGATCGGCGACTCCGGCGTCACCGGTCGCCTGGCTTTGAACTTCGCCGCGCCGGTCAGCATTGAGGGGCGCATCGACGCAACCGATGTCGATGTCGGATCGGTGCTCGCGGATGTCGTCGCCGCGCCGCGCCGTCTTGGCACCCCGGCCACCCGCGGACAGCCGGGACAAGACCCCGGACCCGCTTCCGCATCGGTGATGCCGGACCAGCCTGTCGTCTGGTCGGCCGAGCCGTTCGGCACGCCGCTGTTTGCGCGTTTGCACGGGCGGATCGCATTCGGCGCGGAACGTGCCGGGCTGCTGCCGGGGCTGCTGGCGCGCCAGCTTAAGGGGAGTGCCCGGTTCGACGGATCATCGGTTACGCTCGAAAACCTGTCGGGGACCGTTGCCGATGGTGCCTTCACCGCCGATGCTACGGTCCAAGCGGTGCCGGCCGGGTTATCGGCGCAGGTCAGCTTGAGGGTTAACAAGGCGGATCTTGCGCAGATCGACTTCGGCCGCAGCAAGCCGCCGGCCTCAGGCAGCATCACCGTGTCGGCTGCGCTGCGCGGGGCCGGCCGCAGCCCGGCGACGCTGATCGGTGCGCTGCATGGCTCCGGCCAATTGAGCCTGGAAAAGGTGCAGATTTCTGGGCTTGACCCGAACGCGATCGATGCGGCTATCGGCGCGGCTGAGCGCGGCCTTCCGCTCGAGCGGCTGACCACCTATCTCGGGCCCGCGCTCGATGCCGGAAAGCTGCCGATCCCCGCCGCGACGACAGCGATCGATGTTGTCGACGGGCAAATCCGGGTCGCGCCGATCATCGTCCGTCCGGACGGCACCGAGGCCGTTCTTTCTGCGACTTTCAATCTGGCAACCGATCTCTTGGACGCGCAGGTGACGCTGGCGGGAAAACCGCGCAAGGAATTGCAGGACCGGCGTCCGGAAGTTGCTTTGGCACTGCGCGGGCCGCTCGGTGCCCCTGAACGCTCGATCGAGGCCAGCGCGCTATTGAGCTATGTCACGTTGCAGGCGGTCGCGCACGAGGCCAAGCGCGTCGAGGATGCCGAACGCGAGGCAAAACGGCGCGACGCCATTGCTGCCGTGCGGGAGAAGGCCGAGCGTGAACGCGCGGCACAGCAGCGGCTCGAAGACATGCGCCGCGCCGAGGAACAGCGACGGGCCGAGGAAGAGCGCCGCCGCGCAGGACAGGGCACGCAGCCCGTGCCGGCGCCGCCCAGCGATGGTGGGAGTGCGGTGGCTAACCGGGCGCCTCAACTGCCGCCGCCGATTGAGGTCAAGCCGCAGCCGGTCAAGCCGATCGCTGGGCCGGTCCCGTCGCCACGGGCGCGACCGCTGCCGCGGGAGCCGGCTCCGCGACAACCGCCGCCTCTGCACTGGACGCCGCCGCGACGATCGTTTTGGGACGAGCTTTTCGGCGGCCGATGACGGCCGACCTGATGAGCATAGGCTGCAAAAGCCGTCAGGGTCTCGGAGCCGAGAGGCAGGCGATTTCCCTATCAGCCGACGCGGATGGCTGGTGGCGGGCCGCGATCTGGCAGCTCCTCGCGCGCAATCGGCGCGGTCGTCCGATTGCCGCTGGTCCGATAATGATCGAGCACGAACAGACGGATCGCCGACGATAGATTCCTGTGCTGGCGTTCGGAATCGATGTTCGAAACCAGGTCTGACAGCGTCATCTGGCGGCCTCCCGCAATTTCCTTGAGGCTCGTCCAGAATGCATCTTCCAGGCTGACGCTCGTTTTATGACCGGCGATCACGATGGAGCGCTTCACGACTTGTGATCTCATCCGTCATCTCCCGTATCGATCCGGCGCTGATCGAGATTGCGGGCGGCCCGATCTTTCTCGGCCGCCAGCCGGTTTCGCTCAACCTTGCTCATTCCATAACGAACCCGGTTCTCGTCCGCGCGTTCCGCGGCCTGCGCACGCTGGCCTCGTTTGCGGATGGTTCGAAGGTTTACGATGTCGGCCACAGCGATCATCCAACATGAACTTCGTGGAGCGATCCCCCAGGTCCTCACTGAGGAATTCGCCCAACGGCGTGTGGCGACTCGAATCGCGTAGCCTGACAATAGGACACGCGACGCTTTCACGATAGTAAAACTATCATCATACATTGTAATTTATGCACATAATTCCCATAAAATCTGCGTTTGCAGAGTAGTTCTTTCGCATTAATTAGCTGGGTTTGGTCATTGTATGCGGACGAACAAGTTCATCGAATTCATCTCCACTGATATAGCCCAGACGAATTGCTTCCTCGCGCAATGTAGTGCCATTGGAATAGGCCTTTTTCGCTATCTCTGCGGCCTTCTCGTAACCCAGCTTGGGGGCAAGCGCGGTCACCAGCATGAGCGACTGCTGCATCAGAGCAGTGATTCGTTCCTCATTGGCGCGGATGCCGACAACGCAGTTCGCGGTGAAAGAGCGCGCGGCTTCGGCGAGCAGCCGCACCGATTGCAGAACGACGAACGCAATCACCGGCTTGAATACGTTCAATTCGAAGTGACCCTGGCTGGCTGCGACGGTCACCGTCGTTTCGTTGCCGAAGACCCGGGCGCAGACCATGGTCAGCGCCTCGCTTTGCGTGGGATTGACCTTGCCCGGCATGATGGAGGAGCCGGGCTCGTTTTCCGGCAGGATGATCTCGCCGAAACCGGAGCGCGGGCCGCTGCCGAGCAGCCGGATATCATTCGCGATCTTGAACAATGCCGTCGCGAGCGCCGTGAGCGCGCCATGTACATAAACAAAGGCATCATGCGCGGCCAAAGCCTCGAACTTGTTGGGCGCGCTCACAAAGGGATGTCCGGTCAACGCCGCGATGCGGGCGGCGAAGCGCGCGGCAAATTCCCGCGGCGCGTTGAGCCCGGTGCCGACGGCGGTGCCGCCCTGCGCCAGCGGATAGAGATGGCGCAGCGCTTCCTCGATGCGCGCGAGCCCCGAACCCACTTGCGCGGCATAGCCGGAAAATTCCTGGCCGAGGGTGAGGGGCACCGCGTCCTGCAAATGGGTGCGGCCGATCTTGACGATCGGCGCAAATGCTTCCGCCTTGTCGGCAAGCGCCGCGCGCAAATCCCCCAGCGCGGGGATGAGCGTCGCGGCGATCTCCATCACCGTCGCGATATGCATTGCCGTCGGAAAGCTGTCGTTCGACGACTGGCTCATATTGACGTGGTC
>CAZTTL010000173.1:7821-7900 GCA_964616635.1 uncultured Rhodoplanes sp.
AGGATCTCGATCGCCCGATTGGCGATCACCTCGTTGACGTTCATGTTGGTCTGCGTGCCCGAGCCGGTCTGCCAGACGA
>CAZTTL010000174.1:0-1834 GCA_964616635.1 uncultured Rhodoplanes sp.
CAATCGACGGATCGCTGATCTGGACCGCGACCGCGCTGACCACGTTAACGCTGACCGCCACCACGCTCGCCAATGAAATCGTGACCCCCGATGTTTCCGGCGATATCTCGCGCGACGTCATTTTCCGCATCGATCACGCCTTCCGGCGTTGGCTGATCGCGACCGGGCGTCTCGGCTACGGCATCGATGACTATATCGGCTCGAACCAGGTGAACCAGCGCTATCTCGCCTCACTGGCGCTGCTCTACAAGCTCAATCGCGACGTCCAGCTCAAGGGCGAGATCCGGCACGACTGGCAGCGCTCGAACGTCCCGGGCAACTCCTGGGATTCGACGAGCATGCTGTTCGGCATGCGGCTGCAGCGCTGACGCGCCGCGTCGCGCCAATGCGGCTCGTGCATGGCTGTTCGGCAGCGGCGCCCGCGATCAGTCGGCCAGCATCTGTTTCAGGATCGGCCGCAGCTTTGGTCCGATGTCCGCCCGCTCCAGGGCGTAAGCGATATTGGCGGCGAGAAAGCCGGTCTTCGACCCGCAGTCATAGGAGCGGCCTTCGAATTTCAGCCCGTAGAAGGGCTGCTTGTAGGCCAGCCGGATCATTGCATCGGTCAGCTGGATTTCGCCGCCGGCACCCCAGCTCTGGTTCTCCAGAAGATGGAAAATCTCCGGCTGCAGGATGTAGCGGCCGGTGATGATCAGATTCGACGGCGCCTTGCCGCGTACCGGCTTTTCCACCATCTCGGTGATCTCGAACGCCTTGCCGACCTCGCGCCCGGTGCCGACCACGCCGTATTCGTGGAGGCGTTCCGGCGCCATCTCCTCCACCGCGATCATGTTCACCGGCTCATTGATCTGGTTATAGGCCTCGATCATCTGTGCAAGGCAGCCCGGCTCACCCTGCACCAACACGTCGGGCAGCAGTAGCGCAAACGGCTCGCTGCCGACGATTTCGCGCGCGCACCATACCGCGTGGCCGAGCCCCAGCGGCGACTGCTGGCGGGTGAAGCTCGTCTGTCCCGGCACCGGCAGGTCGCGTTCCAGATGCTCGAGATCGGCAAAGCGACGGCGCTCCGTCAGCGTGACCTCGAGCTCGTATTGTCGGTCGAAATGATCCTCGATGACCGCCTTGTTGCGACCGGTAATGAAAATAAAATGCTCGATCCCGGCCTCGCGGGCTTCGTCAACCACGTGCTGGATCAGCGGCCGGTCGACGACGGGCAGCATTTCCTTCGGGATCGCCTTGGTCGCTGGCAAAAATCGGGTCCCGAGACCGGCCACGGGAAGAATGGCTTTGCGAATCATTGGCATGGCGGCGAGCGGCTAAAGTTCGTCCGGAAATGAAGGAATCGCGCGACGAAACCACGCTTGCCATCGTAAGTCCATGGTTATCGGTGAATAACAATAACGCCGGGTCGAGCCATGATTCGTGTTTCGCGCGTGGCTCGTTTTGGTCGGTCTGCCGGCTCCTGGGATGAAACTGTTCTCGTCGCGGCATGCCGGCCGGATCGCCCCGGAGCCGCCGCATTTGCGCCCGAACCTGCCGCCGTCATTTTGCGACTGGTGCTTGTTCGGAATGGCGTGAAGGCGTCGGGCCGCCGCGGAATACTCGGCAGTGTGCGTTTCCGCTCCAACGAACCACGACGTCGCCAAGCTGAACCTGTGAACGAGAACCGCATGGCCGCGCAACATAACGGGATGATGCTTCGCAGCCGGCTGATCGGTGCTGGCGCCACCACCGCGCTCCTTGCCGCTTTGATCGGACCTGCGGCAGCCCAGGTCAGCGGAGGAGGAGCGCCGATCATGCCTGCCCGACCGGTTCCGCCTGCCAAGGTATCGAC
>CAZTTL010000174.1:1934-7884 GCA_964616635.1 uncultured Rhodoplanes sp.
TATCGACCACATCGTCAATCCCGACACCGCCTTCGGGCGGGACGAAGGAATGGAGCGGCGAATCCGGGAGTTCCGGCCACCCGGAGATGACCGCCACCGCGATCCGCAGGGCGGCCGCGAATTTTCCGGCGTGTCTCGATCGGCTGTGGCCCGAGGCGGCGCGGCGTGGCGTTTCCCGCGAAAGCTATGTGCGCCTAACTTCCGGACTTACCCCCGATCTGCGCATCATGGACCTGATGGACTCGCAGCCGGAGTTCACCAAGGCGCCCTGGGATTATCTCGATCTGCTCGTGACCGACGCCCGCATTCAGCGGGGCCGCGAGGTTTTGGCCCAGTACGCCCAGACCTTCGACGCCGTCGAGAAGGCGTACGGCGTCGACCGCCACATCATCGCGGCGATCTGGGGCGTCGAGTCGAATTTCGGGACGATGGGCGGGGATCGCCCGGTACTGCGCTCGACGGCGACGCTGGCCTGCGTCGGGCGACGGCAGGCCTATTTCCGCGATGAGTTTCTCGCGGCCGTCGAGATCTTGCATCACAGCGATGTGCGACCTGATCGGCTGATCGGCTCATGGGCCGGCGCTTTCGGACCAACCCAGTTCATGCCGACATCGTTCAAGCGCTATGCCGTCGACTTTGACGGCGATGGCCGGCGCGACGTCGTCGACTCCATTCCTGACCTGATCGCCTCGACGGCAAACAATCTGAAGAAGGATGGCTGGGTTCCCGGTCAGACCTGGGGCTACGAGGTCGTCCTGCCTCAGGGTTTCGACTACAACCTTGCTTCCAAATCGCACACCATGACGACGAGCCAGTGGGCGCAGCTCGGTGTTACCCGCGTCGGGGGCAAGCCGTTTCCTCGCCCTGACGACCCCGCTTACCTCTTGGTTCCGGCGGGCGCCGGCGGCCCGGCCTTCCTGATGCTGAAAAATTTCCGTGTGATCTTGAAATATAATCCGGCCGATGCCTATGCGCTCGCGATCGGCCATCTTGCTGACCGCATGGAAGGATTTGGCCCGATCGTGCAGGCCTGGCCGCGTAATGAGCGGGTGCTGACGGCTGCCGAACGCTATGAGCTGCAGCAGCATCTCGAGCGCCATGGCTTCAATATCGGCAAGCCGGACGGCATGATCGGCCCGCGTTCGCGGGCCGCCATCAAGCAGTTCCAGGCATCGGCGGGTATGGTGCCGGACGGATTCCCGAGCGGATCGCTCCTCGACCAGCTTCGGGCGCGCTGACCATGCGGATTCGGCTTAATTTTTGGCTATTGCAACGGCAGGGAACACTGACCTTGCACCGCTTATATGTTATTCAAACAGGCAGCGGCACGCGACCCCGGTCGCGCCGGCGCCAGGTTCCACCAGTAAACGACCGAGTGGCTTGATGGCGAAGCGAGTGCAATCCAAACGATGGGCGACCCTGGCGCGGCTCGTCGCCGTGCAAGCCCTGATCATGGTGGCCGTGCTGCTGACATCGGCGCCTCCGGCGTCCGCCCAGTGGTTCGACGGCGGTTTTGGCAATTTCTGGGGCAATTCGTGGGGACACCAGCGGCGCAGCTATCGGCCGCGCAGGACTTATCGCTATCGAAACTACTATCCGCATCAGGACCGCCGCTATCAACAGCCTGAGGTTGATTATTCCAAGGCGCCGGCCCCCAAAAAAACCGAGACGCCACCGCAGACCAATGTTCTGGTGGTTGGCGATTCCATGGCTGATTGGCTCGCCTACGGGCTTGAGCTCTCCTTTACCGAATCTCCGGAAATGGGTGTGGTGCGCCGCGATCGCATCAATTCCGGCCTGAACCCGCAGGAGGTGCGCAACGACCCACGCGGCGAGCATCCCGACTGGCCAAAAGCGCTCCCGCAGATTTTGGCTGCCGACAAGCCCGATTACGTCATCATGATGATCGGGACGAATGATCGCCGGCCGATCCGCGAAACCCGCCCGCCGCGTGCGACGGTGGTCAAACCACCGGGACAACAGCCGGGAGCGGAAGGAGCGCAGCCGCAAGCGGCGGACAACGCCGCCGCCGACCCGAAGAAGGCAGAGGCCGCCGCCGCCGCCAAGAAGGCACAGGAAAGCCACGCCAAGCCAACCCGCGGGGCGCTTTACGATTTTCGCTCGGAAAAGTGGGTCGAGCTTTACATCAAGCGCATCGACGAAACGATCGCGGCGATGAAGAAGCAGGGCGTGCCGGTCTTCTGGGTCGGCTTGCCGCCGGTTCGCGGCTCCCGCTCGATGGCTGATTTCAGCTTCCTCAATGACCTGTTCCGCAGCCGCGCTGACAAGGCCGGCATCGTCTACGTCGACATTTGGGATGGCTTTGTCGACGACGCCGGGCGCTTCTCCTATTACGGACCCGACGTGGAGGGGCAAAATCGCCGGTTGCGTTCCCCGGACGGCGTTCATTTCACTGAGGCAGGTGCCCGCAAGCTTGCACATTTCGTCGAACGCGAGCTGCAGCGCTGGATGACCGCTCGTGCCGCGCCGGTTGCGCTTCCGGTCGACGAACCAACAACCAAGGCGGAGACAACGGAAAAGCCGCCGGGGGCGCCTCCTGGCGTCGCCCGGCCGCTGGCCGGCCCAGTTATTTCGCTTTCGGGGGTCCGCAGTTCCGAGGACGAAGACGCGCTGGCCGGCGGCGGCAAGTCGAAGCCTCAACCGGCGATTGTCGACGCCGTTGCAACCAAGGTTCTGGTCAAAGGTGACGCGGTTCCGGCACCGGCCGGACGCGCCGACGATTTCTCCTGGCCGCGCCGCGATGTTGCACCCGTCGGCTCTGATCCGACGGTCGCGGTGGCAACGCTCCCGATGACACCGATGAAGGCCGAGCAGCGCCGCGCAGCTACCGAAGCGCCGGCAGAAGCGACCCCCGGCGCGGGTGCACCGGCGCAGCAGCCCAACGGCGCCGCCAGACCACGCGTGGTGACGCGGCAAACGCCGCGGCAGTCCGGCGGCTGGTTCTTCGGCAATTGGGGCTGGCAGCGTCAACAGCAGCAACAGCAGCAACAGCGCCGGCCGTCCCGGCAGCGCGCGCAGCAGCCGGGCTTCTTCCCGTTCCTGTTCCGGCGATAATGACAGTTCAGGCGCAGCGCCATTCACCGAGCGGCTGCGCCTGAAAAATCAGCGCGGAAGCGTGGTTGAACCCATCAGGAACTTGTCGACGGCGTGCGCCGCCTGACGGCCTTCGCGGATCGCCCAGACGACAAGCGACTGCCCCCGCCGCATGTCGCCGGCGGCGAAGATTTTCTCCACCGAGGTCTGATAGTCGCTGGTGTCGGCAAGCACATTGCCGCGCGGATCGAGCGTCAGCTTGAGCTGCCCAATCATCCCTTCATGCACCGGATGCACGAAGCCCATCGCCAGCAGCACGAGCTCGGCGTCGAGCACAAATTCGGAACCCGGCACCGGCTTTAGTTTTTCGTCGACGCGGTTGCAGTGCAGCCGTTTCACGCTGCCATTCACGCCGGTGAATTTCTGTGTCATCACCGAGAAATCGCGCGTGACCCCTTCCTGATGGCTGGATGAGGTGCGCAGCTTCAGCGGCCAGTTCGGCCAGGTCATCAGCTTGTCCGGCCTTTCCGGCGGGCGCGCCAGAATTTCGAGTTGCACGATCGACTTGGCGCGATGGCGCGCCGAGATGCCAATGCAGTCGGAGCCAGTGTCACCGCCGCCGATCACCACGACGTGCTTGTCTGTCGCCAGGATCGGCTCGACACCGTCCTGCGGCTCACCGCTCACCCGCCGGTTCTGCTGCGGCAGAAACGCCATGGCGAAGTGGATACCCTTGAGCTCGCGGCCGGGAATCGGCAGGTCGCGCGGTTTTTCCGAGCCGCCAGTGAGCACGACGGCATCGTGGTCGCGCACGAGATCGGGCGCCGGCAAGTTAACCCCGACATGGGCGCCGTAATGGAAGATCACGCCTTCCGCCTCCATCTGCGCGACGCGGCGGTCGATGAGATGCTTCTCCATCTTGAAGTCGGGGATGCCGTAGCGCAGCAGGCCGCCGGCCTTGGCGTATTTCTCGTAGACATGCACGTCGTGGCCGGCACGCGCGAGCTGCTGCGCGCAGGCCAAGCCCGCTGGCCCCGAGCCCACGACCGCCACCCGCCTTCCGGTCTTATGCGCCGGCGGTTCAGGCCCGATCCAGCCCTGCTCAAAGGCGCGGTCGGCGATCGCGCATTCGATGGTCTTGATGGTCACCGGATTGTCTTCGAGGTTGAGCGTACAGGCTTCCTCGCATGGCGCCGGACAGACCCGCCCGGTGACCTCCGGAAAATTGTTGGTCGAGTGCAGATTGAGCGCGGCCGTCTTCCAGTCGTCGAGCCAGACGAGATCGTTCCAATCCGGGATCTGGTTGTTCACTGGACAGCTGGTGTGACAGTACGGAATGCCGCAATTCATGCAGCGCGCCGCCTGCTGGCGCAGCTCCGCTTCCGGCAGCGGCAGGACGAACTCATGGTAATTGCGCAAGCGCTCCTCGACCGGCGCATATTTGCGGTCGGTGCGCTCAAACTCCAGGAATCCTGTGACCTTACCCATTGCTCACGCTGCCTGCCCAATTCCGAACGCACAAATTTAGCGGGTCAGCGCCACGCTTGCTATCCACGTTTTCTCCTCCGGACGCGAATAAGCTGCAGATGCCGGCGACAAGCGCGGGCATGACCGTGATAAATTCGTCCTCGTCACTCCGCTGCCTGCATCGCTGCCGCCTGCTCCTTGGCGATTTCCCTAAGTGCACGGCTGTATTCGAACGGCATGACCTTGCGGAACTTGGGCAGATAGGTGCTCCAATCGTCGAGAATCTCCGCCGCGCGACGCGATCCGGTGAAGCGGGCATGGCGCGAGATCAGCAGATGCAAGCGTCGCGCATCATCGCGCGTCATGTCCTTCATCACCTCGACCCAGCCGGTGCCGTCGAGGTCGTGCATCTGGTGATAGACGCGCGCATTGATCTCTTCCTCCTCCGGAATCGGCAGCAGTTCGACCATCGTCATGTTGCAGCGGGTCTTGAAGCTCCCGTCCTCGTCAAGGACATAGGCGATGCCGCCCGACATGCCGGCCGCGAAGTTGCGTCCGGTGCGCCCGAGCACGACGACGACGCCGCCGGTCATGTATTCGCAGCAGTGGTCGCCCGCGCCCTCGATCACCGCCATGGCGCCGGAATTGCGTACGGCAAAGCGTTCGCCGGCGACGCCGCGGAAATAGCACTCGCCGGATATTGCGCCGTAAAGCACGGTATTGCCGACGATGATCGACTCCTCGGGCACGATGCCAGCATCGGCCGGCGGCCGCACAATGATGCGTCCGCCCGAAAGCCCCTTGCCGACATAGTCATTGCCGTCGCCGTCAAGCTCAAGGGTGACGCCGTGCGCGAGCCAAGCGCCAAAACTCTGCCCCGCCGTGCCGGTGAGATGAATATGGATCGTGTTCACGGGGAGGCCGGCATGGCCGTAGCGCTTGGCGACCTCGCCTGACAGCATCGCGCCCACAGTGCGGTCGGTGTTTTTGATCGCGCTGACGATCTTCACCGGCGCCCCGCGATCGAGTGCGGCCTGCGCTTCGGCGATCAGCTTGCGGTCGAGCACGCGGTCGAGCCGGTGGGTCTGCGGCTCGCATTTGTAGATGTTCACGCCCTCGGGCGCTTCCGGCTTGGTGAACAGCCGCGAGAAGTCGAGCCCCTTCGCCTTCCAATGCTCGAGCAGGCGGCGCTGGTCGAGCATCTGCACCTGCCCGATCATCTCGTTGAAGGTGCGATAGCCCATCTCCGCCATCAGCTCGCGCACCTCTTCGGCAACGAAGAAGAAATAGTTGATGACGTGCTCCGGCGTGCCCTTGAAGCGCCGGCGCAGCACCGGGTCCTGCGTCGCGACGCCGACCGGGCAGGTGTTGAGATGGCACTTGCGCATCATGATGCAGCCGGCGGCGATCAGCGGCGCGGTGGCGAAGC
>CAZTTL010000175.1:0-7847 GCA_964616635.1 uncultured Rhodoplanes sp.
AGCTTTGTCGAGCAGCATAATATGAGCGTGGTGCGCGACTTCTGCGGCCACGGCTTGGGCCGCCTGTTCCACGACGAGCCGAACATCGTGCATGTCGGGCGGGCCGGGGAAGGTATACCGTTGCGGCCCGGCATGCTGTTCACCGTGGAGCCGATGATCAATCTGGGGCGGCCGCACGTGAAAGTGCTGTCGGACGGCTGGACGGCGGTCACCCGCGACCGCTCGCTCTCCGCGCAATTCGAGCACACCGTCGGCGTGACCGCGACCGGTGTTGAAATCTTTACACTTTCGCCCAAGGGGCTCGACAAGCCGCCCTATCCGTCGGCGTGACCGGAAGCAGGCCGTCGCGCGATGGTCTCATTGCCGGAGGCAGGACACACTGCCTTCCCGGCAGCCATTTTCTGCAGCACATCGGTGCCCGCTTTGCGGGAAAATGCTCTAACATGCGAGCGATTCAGGCGTGCGGCTGTGGAGACGCCGCTCCGCAGCCTCAACAGGCGGCATCATGGCGCACGGTCGGAGTTCGGACGATGAGCTCTTCGGCGGCGGTCTCGCCGACGCGGCGCCGCATTATCATGGCCACCGCGAGCGGCTGCGGGCGCGCTTTCGTGAGGCGGGGAGTGAGGCGCTGACCGACTATGAGTTGCTGGAGCTGCTGCTGTTCCGCGCGCTGCCCCGACGCGACGTCAAGCCGCTTGCCAAGCAGCTGATCGCCCGATTCGGGTCGTTCGCCGAAACCATCGCCGCGCCCCCGTTGCGTCTCGCCGAAGTGCCGGGGCTGGGCGAGGCCGCCATCACCGAGATCAAGATCGTGCAGGCGGCGGCCCACCGGCTGGCACGCGGCGAGGTGAAGCGGCGGCCGGTGCTGTCGTCCTGGTCCGCCGTGCTCGACTACTGTCGCACCGCCATGGCGTTCGCGGACAAGGAGCAGTTCCGCGTGCTCTTTCTCGACAAGCGCAACCAGCTCATCGCCGACGAGGTGCAGCAGGTCGGCACCGTCGATCACACGCCGGTCTATCCGCGCGAGGTGGTGAAGCGGGCGCTGGAACTGAGCGCGACCGCGGTCATCCTGGTGCACAATCACCCCTCCGGCGATCCCACGCCCTCGCGTGCCGATATCCAGATGACGCAGTCGATCTGCGAAGTCGCGCGCTCGCTCGGCATTGCCGTGCATGACCACATCATCGTCGGCAAGGAAGGTCATACGAGCTTCAAAGGGCTGAAGCTGATTTGATATTGAGCGGCACAGGAGCGCGAGGCCGGTGCAGCTTAACGTGCTGCGCGTGAACGGGCATCGAGACCGAGGAGTTTTCCGATGACGCCAGACCGGCGAAGGCGGTGGATCGCGTCAGTAACTGTTGTCGTCGTTCTCTGCGCCGCGCCGGTGTGGCGCACAGCCGAGGCCGCCGACGGCCCGGGTCTGTGGCCGGTTTACGAGACTGCGTTGAAGAAGGCGAAATATGTCGACCTCACCCACACGATCACCCCGCAGATCCCGGTATGGCCGGGCTTTGCCCCCTCGACTTTCGCGCCGGCGAAGGCGGGTGCGGACATTGAGGGCTTCGCCACGAAGGGCGAGGTTTACACTTACGCAAAACACGGCTTCGAAGCGACGGATTACGCGCTACGGACCGATCAGCTCGGCACCCAACTCGACCCGCCGGCGCATTGGGCGCCGGAATATCCGGCGATCGACGAATTGCCCGCGACCTATGCGATCCGGCCGCTGGTCGTCATCTCGATCGTCGGGCAGGTGAAGGCGAACCCCAATTACGCGCTGCAGGTCTCCGACATCGAGGCTTTCGAGAAGAAGCATGGCCGCATTCCCGAAGGCTCCGTTGTCTTCGTCCGCTCCGACTGGTCAAAAGCCTGGCCCGATCCCAAGCTCGCCACCCTGAAGGAGTTTCCCGGTGTCGGACTCGAAGCGCTGAAATTCCTGCACAACGAGCGCCATATTCTGTTCCACGGGCATGAGCCGCTCGACACCGATTCGACGCCCAACCTCGAAGGCGAGCATTGGCTGATGCATCACGGCTTTGCCCAGGCGGAAGGCGTCGCCAACCTCGACCAAGTCCCCGAAACCGGGGCACTGGTGATCATCGGCTATCCCAAGTTCGGCGGCGGCCTTGGCGGCTATGCGCGCTATATCGCGATCTGCCCGCCGGACTGGCCGTTCGGGGCGACGATCGGTCCACAGGATGCGCCGCTGCCGAAATCCGAGAAGGTCTTGCACTTCGACCCGGCGGTGGGCATGCGGGTGCGGTGAAAAAGGCGCCGTGCCGGCGTTGTCCTACATGCGTATGCCCCGCTGCCGGCCGAGAACGGGCAGCTTGCAGGCAGTATGACAACAGGCAGTATGACAACGACGACGTCGGCAATCTGGCGACGGAAACACCGCCGTCACGCACGTCACGATTCACTTTGACCGTAAGCGGTCATCTCAAACTGATCGTCTATGAACTCTATCCACCCGCACGTTCTACTTCTGCTCCGAGTAATTCGCGCAGCCGCGTTACAGCGGCGCGCCGGATCGCCCGCTCGTCGCCGTCGTTCCAGGGGACTTCGACGAGGGCCTCAATCGATTCTGTTGTTGAATCCTGTGAAGGCAGACTTGATACTAGCAAGCGGACGCACACCTTGCCTGCCTTCTGGTCTGGTTCATAGATTTTGTAGGTCCAAGGCGGCACGTTCTTTCCCTCCGGTTATCCGCGCGTGAAAATCGAGTGCATGGCTGGCGAACCTGTCGCCTGCCATGCCAGGAGTGGTCAGGAGCAACCGCAGCGGTGCTGATCCTGGGCCGATCACGCGATTGCAGTCAATATCGTTACGCGGGTTACGACGTGGTTGACGGGAGCCATCAGGCACGCTCGCCCTTGACGCTGGCCGGATGCCCGCTACTTTCGCTGCGAAAACCGAAATCAACTCCGCGGACCCATGAAACGCATTCAGTTCCTTCAAGCGGCAAACACCATCTCGCGATATAAGCAGCGCCTCCAGCAGGATCTGGCGTTTACCATGCTCGTGGAGAACGTCGCCTATGACAAGCACGTCGAGGTTCACTGGGCGGGCGAGGACAAGATTTGGCATATGCTTCCGGCCGAACATCTCGCTTCGGTCGACGCGAACCGGCAAATCTGGTCCGCGCAGGCAGGTCTCATAGCGACTGAAGATGCATCATTACCAGGCGATATCGAGTTTGCCTTGCGCTACCAGGTCCGCGGACAGGATTTCTGGGACAACAACGAGGCGCGCAATTACTATTCCAACGCCGATTCCGGCGTGCTGTTGCACCAGGACCTCCCGCTGCTCAATGTCGATTACACGCCGGTCCTGAGCGCCGGGCAGCGTCACTATCCGATCACGGTTGCCGTCCGGCAAGCGATTCAGCCTGGACGCGTCTGGATTCGCTGGTCTACGGACGGCTGGCGCACCACGCAGGATACGCCCTGCTTCTTCCACCGGATGTACTGGGAAAAGTGGATCCGAAGCAGCGCCCGCAACCCGAACCGCTACGACACCTGCATCTGGACCGGCCAGATCAGGATTGACGACGCATTTCGCGTTCAGTACGTGATCGGCTGCGAAACGCCGAACGGCATCATCTGGGACAACAATTTTGGCCGCAACTATGTCGCCAGACGGCGCCGGCTAAAGATTCTCACTTTGAACCTGCACTGCTACCAAGAAGAAAACCAGGACGCCAAGTTCAGTCAGATCGCCCGCGCCATCAACGACCTCGACATCGATGTCGTCTGCTTGCAGGAGGTCGGCGAGCCATTAAGGAACGGCGGTGGTGACTTGAACGCCAACGCAGCCAAGATCATTCGTGAGCGGCTGCGCGACTATTATCACCTACATACCGACTGGTCGCATATCGGTTTTGACCGCTTCCGCGAAGGCATTGCCGTCCTGAGCCGCTTCAATTTCCTTATGACCGACGCCGGCTATGTCTCGTCCAGTCACGACATCCATACCATTAATTCCCGCAAAGTCGTGATGGTCCAGGTCAACGTGCCTTATATGGGTTTGGTGAACATATTCTCCGCCCATCTGAGCTGGCCGACTGGGGGCTTTTTCGAGCAGTTTGAGCGGCTGCGCGCCTGGGCCAACAGCAAGCATGGCGGCAACGTGGCCGCCACCTTCCTGTGCGGGGACTTCAACATCAAAGCCGGCTCGGATGGCTACCAGGCCGTCGTGCAGACGGGGGACTATGAAGACCAGTACCTAGCAGTGACCTCGCACGAGGTGTTTGACAATATTTTCCGTAACCACGCTTCGAACATCGACCAGCAACTGGCGCATGATGGTCGCATCGATTTTATTTTCAAGCAGAAGCCCAGCCTGCTGGAGCCGGTCGCCGCAAGGGAATTGTTCACCGATGGCGACTATTACGGTCGGGTCTCCGATCACACCGGCTACTGCGTTGAATTCGAGCCGCAATGATGCATGCTGCCAGGCAGAGGGTTTCGCACAGGGAGGCGGCGCGCGGGGCGCTTCGCACGGCCGGCGCCGACGTCGCATGCGGCCGGCGGAGAGCTGTTTAGCGATGGCGACCAGGGCAGTGAGCACCCCTGGGCTTGGCTTTGGGTCGCTCATTGCATCGTTCCTTAATCACGGAAAAATGAGAGAAAAGGTTCCAGGCCCTGGTGGCTCAATCAACACATGCAAGCAGCAGGGCTTGACGCTGGCACGAGCCGGGATTTCCTCTGCATGTTTGCTGCAAAACAAATAAAGAGATGTGAATATGGGGTTCGCTGAACAATACGCATCGCCTGTTGGCGCAAAACTCGGCACGAGCATCTCCCGCACCAACGACTTCAAGGAATTATTTTACGTTCGCTGGGGACATATCTGGTTCAATGTCTTCTGGGGCTACGATCTCAATATCAAGGTCATGCTGAACGTCTATCGGTCCGACGGCATTTGCGAGCGCTTCATCGTCGACACCGATCCTCACGACGTGCAGTGGGACCGGCATAAGCGCGTGACCAGGGATTTCTATATCCATCCATTCCCGATGAAGCTGGGCCATGTCACGCGGGTCACTTTCTCGTTTATCGCCCACCACAACAATCGATCGATCCCGTCGGAGCATGAATACCTGCTGTTCGAGGAGTGGCAGCTCCGCGATGAGCGTACCCACCATCGCAACATCACGATGGATGGAGCGACGCCCAACGGGTATCGCACGCGGGAGCTGGATGGCTGGGAGCTGCAGCGCGACGTCGACTGGGCCAACCATCATTTCGATTCTTTGCATCTCACGCCGAAATTCACCAAAGGCCAGCCCTATCATCCCTATCATCCCAAACCGTATATTCACGAGCGCATCGATGCGACGATTTACAAGCAGCATGAGAACCCGCATCGACGGCAATCGATAAAGGTTTGCGTCGATTGCATCGACGACACCGATTTCACCAACCATCTGATCCACGCGCATTGGAACGGCGTCAGGGTGCAGTGCATCGTCGACTGGCGCAAGATGACGCTGACCAACAGCGATAACTACATCCGGCTGAAGCAGTCAGGGATCGATCTCCTGGGGGTCTTCTGCACGCCCAAGGATTCGCTCATCGAAGTCGCCCCGGACATGCACAACAAGTTCATCATCTTCGGCGACGAGGATGTCATCACCGGTTCATTCAATATTACCTTTGACCGTTGGTGGGCGAACTGGGAATCCGGCATGACGTTTCGCTCACGCGGCGCTGGCCGGCTGTTCGACAATATCTTCCAGAGCGTGCGCGGCGGCGTGATCCAGCGCTACGGCATCGATCCCTACAGTCCGTTCAATCTGCTTTATACGTTCGGGCGCCATTTCACGTTGAACGGCAAGAACTACCGCCCGCACAATGCCATCATTTCCGAAATCCACCGCGCCAAGCATTCGATCAAGCTTGTTCTATTCTTGATCGGCGAGCTGCGCGGGGAGCACCATGACAGCGTGATTGATGCCCTCATTCATGCGCAGAAACGCGGCGTCGACGTCAGGATCATCCTCAACGGCCATCTTGCTCGCCAGGGCAGCCCCGGGAAGGAACATCCCATGTCCGAGGAGCTCAAGCGGCCGCTATTGCCGAGCATCATGCGATTGAAGGAGGCAGGCGTCTCGGTCGCCCTCGTCTACGGTGTCGACGACTTCAAGGTTCCTTATTCGCCCATTCATTCCAAGTATTGCATCATCGACGATCATATCGTCCTGGAAGGCAGCTTTAACTGGTATAACGCCTCCGTCTTCTCCCACGATATCGTCATTGTTGCCGCCAACCATCAGGTCGCCGAGCCCTATCTGTTCGAGTTCGACCAGATCATGCGGCGCCTGCGCATCTTCTGGTAAGGTGTTTCGTGATGCGCGATCCGGTTGTTGGCGCCCTGGTGCGGGGCGTGGAGTGGCGAAACGGGAAACGAAGCGGACCCGCCGCGGCCGTTTTTCGGGAAGCACCGTGAATCGGCGGTCTCGCGCAGCCGGGTTCGGGGACGTAAAGGCCAGGGCGAATTGCGTTCTGATGGAATCGGAATTCGCGCTATTTCTTTTTGCCGGATTGCATGTTCTGCGGCGAACAAGCGTTTCGCTCGTCCCCGGATCAAGGCCGAGAGCATGCCTCGCCAGGACCTGCGCTAGAGCGAATTCCGTTCAGGTGGAATCGGAATTCGCTCTATTTCTTTTTGAGTGATCGCATTTTCTACGGCGAACCGGTGTCCACTTCGCCGGAAAATGCTCTAACGATCCGTCAGCGGGCCTCGGCGTAGGCTGCGGTGCTATCCGACGGCTTGAACAGGTTTCGGATCACATCGGGCAGCCAGCCCGAGGCGAATTTGGGGCCGGGCGGGTTGTCGAGATGCTCGACCACCGCGAGGCGGGTGATCTCGCCCTTGAGATAGGCATTCAAGAACTCGGGATAGTGCTTGAAGGATACGCAGCCGTTCGACTGGCCATTCGGCCCAAGCATGTAAGTGTGGGCGAGGATGCCGGCACGCCCGTACATTTTGCCGCTGCCGACCGGCGTGAGGCGAAGGGCGCGAACGCCGTGAAACCGCCGCTCGCGCAAAGTGAGCTTGTAGACATTCGGCGGCGTTGCGCCGCGCATCCGCAAACGCACGTGGCGGGGACTGTCGATGAATTTGCCGAGGCCGGAATGCGCCTCCAGCCTGCGCCCGTTGGGCAGGTACACCACGTGCGCTGAGATATCATAGATCGCAGTGTGGCCGCCGTCGTCTACTGTCGGGGTGGAATCCGTCCGCGCCTGGCCGGGCCGAATATGCCGCTTGGCAACGGGCGGAAGCGGCGGCGCGTCGGGTTGCCGTTCTCCGGAGCGATCCGCGCGCTCGACATCGCCATCCTGCGGCACGCGCACGCTGCCCGTAGACTCCGGTTTGGCCGACCCGAACCGCTCGTCGAAAGATGCGCTAGGTTCGGCGAGCGAGGCGAAGCGTTCGTTGAACGATGCGCGCTTGGTCACCAATAGATCAGGCGGCAAATCCCGTGAGCCGACCTCGGCAAGGCCGGCCTGCGGATCCAGGCTTGCCACGTGAAGATGGTTGGCCCGCGGCTGCGATCTCAGATGGGTTGGCGCGAAGACCGAGAAGCCGGCCTGCACGACGGGCATTTCCTGATCCGATGGATCTGGCTGCGTACCCGGCCATTTGAGAATGAACCCCAATGCGACTGCGGCGATTCCAAACGAAAGCAAGCGGACCCCGACCCGAATCAATCCATCCCCCCACGCGTGCTCTCCGTCTCGCGGCGCTCGTGGCCAGCGACGACGCGCGTCCCCCGACGCACCCCCAGCAAGCACGCTGATTGCGGCGAGAATCGTTATGAATCAGGTCCGTACGTCCACTTA
>CAZTTL010000176.1:0-7834 GCA_964616635.1 uncultured Rhodoplanes sp.
TGTGCTACGCGTTTCTCCTGACTGATGCAGCACCGTCGAGCGCACGGAGTTTTGGCCGTGAACGTTACTGCCACCAGCACCGCTCGACCTGCCGCCGCGGGTCCAGAGCGGCAGGTGTTTCGCCCGCCACTTGCGGCGCGCCTGCTGTCGCTGTTCGGCGTCGTGGCCTGCGGTGGCGTCACGTTGTTCATCGCCGCGACCGCGGTTTTTGTCGCGACCGATCAGTGGCAACTGGGCTTGGTGTTAGCGCCCATTGCGTTGTTCATCGGCGCGCTGACCGCCTATGTCTGGCGTGACCTCAAGGGCAAATGGGGCTTGCGCGTTGTGCTCGACGGTGACGCCGTCACGCTCGACCTCCCCTCCGGACGCTCGCTGATCCATCGCCTCCCAGCGCAGCATCTCACCCTCCGCTACGACGACATCGCCGCCATCGAAACGCGGCTCGAAGCATATCGAAGTTTTGGCATGGCGATGATGCAGCGTGCCTATGTCCTGCGCCGAACCAACGGCGACCTGATCTTCCTGTTCGAGGAGCGCGCGCTCGCAACCGACATGGCGACGTCGATGTTCACCGCGATTGTCAACGAGCTGGCCACGCACGCCGGCGTTGAGGTGCGAGATCTCGGCATGGTTGAAGGGCGCGGCGGCGTGCTCGGCGTGTGGGGCACACGGTCCGCGGACTGGACGGCGCCCTCGCTGTCCCATGAACGCCAGGCGCGTCTCTGGCGCCGTGCGGCACTCACCGGGTCGATCGCGGGCGCCGTGATCCTGATCGCGATCCTGCTGCGGTTTCTCCTGGGTGCTTTGTGACGGCACCTGGTGCGGGCAAGGATTTCTTTACCGGCCACGCTCCGTTTCCGATTCGTCTTTTTAGACCGCATCATGAACACGGGAAAAGGGGTCGGAATCCGTACCTTTGCCGCGCTTTCAACGCATTAAGGGCTTCTTAATTGCCCCCTCTCTGTTTCCGATTCGTCTGTGGTTCGCGCAATGTCCAGCATGGAGATGCGTGGATGCTTGGCACCCGCTTATGTCGCCCAGTGTTTTTCGTCGCCGCCGCGCTGTTCTGCCTGACGCTCGCGCACGCGCCCGCCGCTGCCGCCGGCGATGCCGCGTTCCAGCAATGGCTCGCCTCGCTGTGGCCGGAAGCCCAGCAGCTCGGCGTGTCGCGCGCGACCTTCGATGCCGCGACGCGTGGGCTTACGCCTGATCTGTCGCTGCCCGATCTGGTCATCCCCGGCCGAAAGGAAAAACCGCCGCGCGGCCAAGCCGAGTTCGTGCAGACGCCCGCCCAATATTTGCGCGAGCGCAACCTCGCTTATCTCGCCGCCCGGGGCCGCAGGCTATTCGCCAAGCACCGCACCACCCTGCAGCAGATCGAGAAGAAATTCGGCGTGCCGCCGCAGGTCGTGCTGGCGATCTGGGGGCGCGAAACCGCTTTCGGCACCTACAGGCTGCCGCACAGTGCACTGCGGGTGCTTGCCACGCAGGGCTTTTACGGCCGGCGCAAGGATTTCTTCCGCAATGAATTCCTGCTGGCGCTGAAAATGCTCGAAGAGGGCGATGTGAGAGCCAAGGACATGCGCAGCTCGTGGGGCGGCGCGCTCGGCATGACCCAGTTCCTGCCGTCGGAGTTCTTCAAGCAGGCCGTCGATTTCGACGGCGACGGCCGCCGCGACATCTGGCACTCGGTCCCGGATGCTTTGGCCTCGGCGGCGAAGCAGCTTGCCGACAAAGGCTGGCGGCCGGGAAAGGGCTGGGCTTACGAGGTGCGCGTTCCCGATAACATCGACTGCACCATCGCCGATCCCGACCACTTGCTCACGCTCGGCGAATGGATCAAGCAGGGCTATGTGCCGTTGCGCAAGAAACCGAGCGCGACCGATCTGAACGAGAAGGCGTCGCTTCTAATGCCGGCCGGGCTGTACGGCCCCGCCTTCCTGATCATGCGCAATTACTACGTGATCAAGGACTACAATTTCTCCGACCTCTATGTGCTCTTTGTCGGCAATGTCAGCGATCGCATCGCCGGCGGGTCGGCCTTCGCGACGCGGTGGCAGAAGGTGGTTCAGTTGCACACCCGCGATCTCGAGGAGATGCAGAAGCGGCTCAAGGCGCTCGGCCTCTACCAGGACAAGATCGACGGCAAGGCCGGCATGCGCACGCGCCTCGCGCTCGGCGCCTATCAAAAAGCGAACGGGCTGCGCGCGGACTGCTGGCCGACTTCAGCCGTCCTCGAGCATATGCGGTCGCGCTCGGCACGGAACTGAGGGGCGGAAAATGCTCAAAGCAAATGGCCGGCCCTGTGCAAGCCGGCCATCGTGTCGATCAGCGCGTGAGCGACAAAGGTTACGGGCAGAAGAACCGCGGGCGCGAATAGCCGACGAATTCGCCATACGGATTGTAGAGCGGACGACGCGCCCAGTATCCGCCCGGGCAGCCGACCGGATAGGGCGCGGCATAGGCCGGATACGGCGCGTAGCCTCTGACCGGCGCATAGCCATAATAGGCCCGTGAATTCGCGATGGCGCCACCCAGGATGGCGCCGGCGGCGAGGCCGCCAATGATCCCCGCGGCGATGGCGCCGCCGCGCGGACGCGCATAGGCATCAACCGGAGCAAAAGCAGTCGCGGCCACAAGGGCGGCGGCAGCGGTCACGGCAGTCAGGGTCTTCGTCATGGGTCCCTCAGGTTTGCAAGAGCCAAAGTCCGTCAACGATGATCGGTTCAGCCAACGTCGGCGAGCCTTCATCCGACCCGGTCGAAGCTCGCCCGGCTTTGCTTTCGTAAACACATTTCTCTGCGGTGGACCGATCTCAGCCCGGACGAGTCGGATCAAAAAATCTTCGCCGGAAATGGCTCGCCCCAGCCCGCGTTGAATACCAGTCAAAAGCCTGCGCAATTTGTCGTTAGTTGGGCGAACGGCTCTTGCAAGCCTGATTTTGTGGCCCGCAAGCCCTTGCGCGACCTGAATAATTGTTCACCGACCCGGGCTGCACCGCGCCGGTCGCGCCGGCGGAGACCGGTTCGCCCGAGAAAATTCCGGCCGTCAGTAACAGATCGGCGCCGCGCGCCACTGCCAGCCATATTCGGTCCAAATGCGCTGACGCTGCATGTAACAGCCGGGAGCAACGGGCACCGCGGGCCCATAAAGCGGGCTCCAGCGCAGCGCCGAGCCGGGCCAATAATACGGTCCATAAGCGTAGTAACCGTTATTGGCGGCCATGCCGCCGATGATCGGTCCGGCGACGACGCGATCCCGCCCCCCTGCTTCGGCCTCGGTCGAGACGGCGAGCACCACCAGAACAGCGGCGCTCGCAATGATTCGTCGGTTCCAACTCATTCACGTCCTCAGCGGTGGCGCCCCTTGCTCGCTTCGCGCATGCGCCAGGTTACCCACCCATCAGTTCGTGGCAAAACAATAGAGCAGTCCATCACCGCCGGTGGTCTTCAGGTCTGCCTGGCTGCAGCCGCCGTCCGGGCCGCGCGAAGGATGTGAGGTGTTCCAGGACTTGAACGGCGGATCGTCACGTGGACCGCGGCGATCACTGTGACCGACCATGGCGGCCCCTTGACTGCTGCTCGTCCAGTTGTGGCAGGTGCGGTCCTCACCGGGTGGAAAAGCACGACCATCCGCCTGCGAACCGGTGAGGATGTCATGCCGGTTCGGCTTGTCACCATAACCGTTGACGATCTCGCCCTTTTCGGTCAGCGCCGTCTCCTTGGTGAGATTGTTGGTTCCGTGCAATTCATCGACATCCTTAGCAATGACGACCCCTTTCGCATTCTGCCACGGCCCCTTGCCGATGCGGTCGCGCGCATTGACGGCGGTCGCGCCCCCGTCGGCCTGCGTGCTGAGATAGGCGCGCCAGGTGTGGCCGCCCGCGCCCACCGCCTGGGCAAGCGCCTGGCAATGGCGATCGGCGCCCTCAAGCCCACCGAGATCACCGCCCTTCCCAGGGCCGGCACTGGTGACGAAAAAGGTCATCGTGTTCTGCTGTGCCAAGGCGCCCGTCGCGAACGCAATGACGAGCACACCCGCTGCCGCAACCGCTATATGCTTGGCGGTAACCATCGTCGCTTCCTCCTTCGAACTCTGTGATCGCTCAGGGAAAATGCTTCCCGCTGTCGTCCCACGCCGAAGCGTCTGCCGTGTCACGCCGGCAGTGGAGGTTTTTCCTCCAATCGGCGGGTATGCTCTCAAAGCTGGCATCGCCATCATTGCCGCATCGAACCGCGGGACACCGGATCAGGGCGGATATGGCGATCATGCCGATCGCTGCAAGGCGGCGACAATATCGCACTCCTTGCCTTCGTAACATGAAGGACGAAGCCGTATGAAAAAGGCTCTGGTAGCGGCAATGCTCAGTTTTCTCGCCGCTGTGCTCGCCATCCCAGTGCAGGCCGCCGAGATCACCATGACCATCGCCCCGGCGAAAATCGTGCGCCATATTCCGCCCGGCGCGGTCGGCTGGGGTGCGATGTGGAAACAGCGGATGCTCCATCCGGCGCCCGGCGCTCTCCGCACCGACGCGGAGCACAAGGCCTATATTGACCGGCTGGCTCGCGAAGGCGCGGCGCTGGCGCGGCAGGCTGATCTGCGCAATATCAGCTGGCCCTGGGGCGTGTCGTTTTCCACCTGGGGCGTGAACTGGGAAAACAGTGCAAGACCCTGGTCGCAGCGGCCAAAGGACTGCGCGCGCATCGCGCTTCTGAACCGGGGGTCTGGCTGGTGCGAAAGAACGGTGGTGGGTGTCGGCGATCTCATGCAACTGGCGGAACGCTGGAGGCTGGAGGCGCTGACCGTTGCCGTGCCGCTGGCAGTGCTGGACGGCACGAAAGTGCGCTGGGGGCCAAACTTCTTCACGCATGCCATCGACGATCCGACAATTGAAAAGATCAGCGACCACGCAGCGCGCCTGATCGATTACATGAAAGCGCAGCCCGGATGGCGTCGGCTGGCGCGCGTTTATCTCTCTGCCGGTTGCGAATGGCGGCATTACGGGCAGCCCGCGGCGGTGCTGACTTACGCCAAACTGATCCAGCGCATCCGCAAGAAAATCCCGGATCAGAAAGTCATCATCGTCGCCTCCGCGTCGGACAGCGCGGATTTGGAAGCCTTCAAAGCCAATAGCTGGAACCAGCCGCTTTACGAAGCGCTGAAGAACACACCAGGCGTAGCGCTGGACTTGCACCGCTACCGGGGCATGGTGGGCTTGACCGCCGGACCAGGTGGCGCAACCGCGGCTACGCTGGACAATCAGGCGAAGCTTGTGAAAACCGGCGTAACCCAGCGCGGTTACTTCACCGTCAATCCGGGGCAGTGGGGGCACTCCGGTCCGCCGATGCCGTCGGTGCTGCTGGAAAATGCCATTCACGGCTTGATCGGCGATCACAGCACGCATAGCGATCAGCCCTGGCCCTGGCCGGTGGTGTTGGCTTATGCCGATCTGGTGCGTGAGGCCTTGGCGAGCCCGGCCATGACCTTTCTTGGCTGGACCTGGTTCCCCGAGGATCTGCCGAGGGAATGGCCTCACGGCGCGATTCTGCCGGATGGCACGCTGGCCAAACATGCCAAGGCGCAGGCCTTTCTGAGCCGTTATCACCGCGGCGCGCTGCTCGAAAGCGCCATCAGCGACGACAGCGCCGTACGCGCCAATGCCGTGCGCGGGCCGGACGGGAAGCTGTCCATCTATGGCGGGAATTTCAGCACGAAACGGCACAAGCTGCGTCTGTCTGGCGTGCCTCCACGAACTGCGGTGGTCGAGTACATGGGCGATACCCAAATCCGCAAGCTCTCGTGGGACGGGCGCTCATCGCTTGTCCTGCCGCCCATGACGCTGTTTCGGGTCATGATGCGCTAGACTAGCGTTCAGCCGCGGCCGAATAGTCCGCGTCGCTGACATGCTCCATCCAGTCGACGGCGCGGCCGTCGAGCGCCTCCTGCATGGCAAGATGCTCCATCGCGGTGTCGGGGCCGGCGCCGTGCCAATGCTTCTCGCCGGGGGCAAACCAGATGACATCGCCGGCCCGCACTTCGCGCACCGGCCCGCCTTGCGATTGCACGCGGCCGAGCCCCGACACGATCACCAGCGTCTGGCCGAGCGGGTGGGTGTGCCAGGCGGTGCGCGCCTTGGGCTCGAAACGCACCCAGACCGCGCGCAGCCGCGCCGGGTCGGGCGCCTCGATGATCGGGTCCTGCCACACCGTGCCGGTGAACCAGTCGTCGGGCATGCGCTTGGATGGAATGGAGCCGCAGGGACGTATGTCCATAATCATTTCCTGGCGCTGTTCGGCGCGAGACGGCATCAATCTTAACGACGGGAACAGCTTCTCCGTTCGCCCTCGTCGGACGCCGCGATCATAGGATGCCGGGCGGCCGCGCGGCGAGTGCCTCAGCGTCGCGCCCTGCCTGCAACCAGCGCCGGTCGATGACCTTGTTGGGCAAGGTGCCTGACGCTAGAGTGAATTCCGTTCAGGTGGAATTGGAAATCGCTCTATTGCGTTTTGCGTGATCGCATTTTCTCAGGGCCGAACCGGTGTCCACCCTCGGATCACGTCCGAGGGCATGCTTCGCTTAGAAAATGCTCTAACGCGTGCGGAATTAGTCCCCGGCGAAGAGCGCTATTGCCTCACAATCGAATTGATCTGCAATGCCGCCCGCCACTTCTTGCGATAGAGCGATCGCAGGGTCAGCGATCCCCATTTGATTTCGGAGATGCGCCAGTCGTTGCCGACCTTCAGCAGTTCCACCTCAACCTTCTCCGGCAGGCCGAAATTGGTGAAACTGACAGAGCCGATCGCCTTGACCGGACCGGACTCCTTGACGTCGACCGCCAAGTTCGAAATCTCCCAGCTCCCGCGTCCCACAAAAGGATCGCTGCCTGTCACGAAAGCTTCACCCGGCTGGCTCAAGGCCGGATTGTCTTCAATAATCAATGACGCAAGACCCGGCGAGAAATAGCGACGGACGGCCTTGGCGCTGTCGAGTACCACGCCCTTCGCAGGCCCAGCAGAACTGCCGACATAAGCCTCGTAGATCGAGTCAAGAAACGCCTTCGCACCGTTGTCCGTGCGGCGGGCCTGAGCCACCCCCATGCCGAGCAACATCAGCGCGGCCGCAACCACGCACCACGAAGCAAATTTCCGAAATGCCATTGAGAATCCCCTTCCCTGGCGGCGAGCGAAAAAGCGCCAGCCTCCTCAGCTAGTCCTAACGGGCGAAAGCCAAATTGGTTGTGACGCAGCCTGCGCTTCGGCGATCACAAGCCCGCGAGCACCCGGTCGGTTGCGATATTGCCGTGTGTCGCGCGCCCGCTGCGGACGACGTGTGGCTCTGCCGTAACAGGTGAGAAGTTTTGCCAGCGCGGGGTTGCGATGCGGAGGGTCTCCGTGGAATCGTCGAAATAGGATCGGAAGGATCTCGCAATGCGCAGACTGTCGATCGCTCTGCTCCTGGTGCTGGCCGGCGCCGCTTTCGCGGCGGCGGAAGACTATCGCTATGCACCGGATGCTCCCTATGGGGCGCCTGATGTTGACTATGGCGGACCACAATTTCCTTATGGGCCGCCGCCGGCACCCGGGCGAGGCGGGATCGGGCCCGATCCGATTCAAGGCAACGACACCGGCGGCATTATCGCCTGGAGACCCGAAATCGCCCCCGTCTATCGCGAAATCGCGGCCGCGCACTGCGCCCGCTATAACAAGGTGCCGGATATTACCAGCGTTCACCGCCACTACGGCGATTACGTCGGGTTTCGCTGCTATTTCCCGCGCGGCTATGATCCGCGCAAGTGGCAGCTCTACGGTCCCCCGCTGCGGGTGCTGAATTAGAG
>CAZTTL010000177.1:0-7805 GCA_964616635.1 uncultured Rhodoplanes sp.
CGATCGGCCAGCGCAACATCAAGCGGCTGATGGCCTATTCCTCCATCGGGCATATGGGCTTCGCGCTGCTGGGCCTCGCCGCCGGCACGGTCGAGGGCGTGCAGGGGGTGATGGTCTATATGGCGATCTATATCGCGATGACGCTCGGCACCTTCGCCTGCATCATCGCGATGCGCCGCGACGGCGAGCCGGTCGAGGAAATCTCCGACCTTGCCGGGCTCGCGCGCACCAAGCCGGGCATGGCGTTCTTCCTCGCGATGATGCTGTTTTCGCTCGCAGGCATTCCACCGCTCGCCGGCTTCTTCGCCAAGTTTTACGTGTTCCTCGCCGCGGTGAATGCCGGGCTCTATACGCTCGCCGTCATCGGCGTGCTCGCCAGCGTGATCGGCGCCTACTACTATCTGCAGATCGTCAAGGTGATGTATTTTGATGAGCCGGCGCCGGCGCTTGAGCCGATGCGCAGCGAGCTCGGCGCCGTGCTCGCGGTGACCGGCTTGTTCGTCCTCTTGTTCTTCGCCTATCCGGCCCCGCTGGTGAATGCCGCTGCGACCGCCGCGAAATCGCTGTTCTGATTGCCATGAAGCTCGACCCAACGGCGGTTGCTGCGGGTATCGGGCTGATCGCCCTCGATACGGTGGATTCGACCAACGCGCAGGCGCTGCGCTACGGCAAGGAAGGCGAGCGCGGCCCGCTCTGGGTGATGGCGCAAACGCAGAGCGCGGGCCGCGGCCGGCGCGGGCGCTCCTGGGTCTCCGAGCCCGGCAATCTCTATGCGAGCCTGCTGTTGTCCGATCCCGCCCCGGCGTCGCAGGTGGCGCAATGCTCCTTTGTTGCCGCCATCGCGGTGCATGACGCGATCACGGATGCGGCGCCGGCGCTGGCGGCGCGGCTGACGCTGAAATGGCCCAACGATGTCCTCTGTGATTCGCGTAAGCTCGCCGGCATCCTGATCGAAGGCGAGGGGCGCAATCCGATGATCGTGGCGGCCGGCATCGGCATCAATTGCCGCCATCATCCGGGCGACGCCGCCTATCCCGCGACCAACCTCGCCGCCGAGGGCGCGCAGGTGAGCGTTGTGGAGATGTTCTTAGCCCTGTCGTGCCGCATGGCCGAGCGGCTGGTGCAGTGGGACGGCGGGGCGCGCTTCGCCGATATTCGCACGGCGTGGCTTGCCCGCGGGCCGGCGCCGGGTGCAGGATTGCGGGTCAGGCTCAGCGATGGCGAGGTGACCGGGCGCTTCGAGACCATCGACGAGGAGGGGAACCTGATCCTGAGGAAGGCGGATGGCACGAGGCGCCGGATCACCGCGGGTGATGTGTTTCCCTTAAGTCCCGCCGGTGCTGACATCCGCGCCGCTGCCGCGATACGCCGGCAGCCGGCATGATCAGCCGCGCCGACGAGCTCGTCTTCGCGCCGCTCGGCGGCGTCGGCGAGATCGGCATGAATCTCTCCCTCTACGGCTTTGGGCCGACGCATAAGCGCGCCTGGATCGCGGTCGATCTCGGGGTCGCCTTCGGCGGCGAGGATCTCCCCGGAATCGATGTCATCATGCCCGACATCCGCTTCCTCGGGCAGGAGAAGCGCGGCCTGCGAGCAGTCATCCTCACCCACGCCCATGAGGACCATTTCGGCGCGGTGCTCGACCTGTGGCCGCATTTGCGGGTGCCGGTCTATGCGACGCCATTTACGGCCGCGTTGTTCGAGGCCAAGCGCCTGTCGGAACCGGGCTCGCCCGAGGTGCCGATCAAAATCGTGCCGCTCGGCGGCAAGCTCTCGTTGCCGCCTTTCGACGTGCAGTTCGTCTCCGTCGCCCATTCGATTCCGGAATCGAACGCGTTGATCATCCGCACGCCGGCGGGCACGGTGCTGCACACTGGCGACTGGAAGCTGGACGAGACCCCTGTGATCGGTCCGGCGACCGACGCGGCGGCGTTGCGGGCGCTCGGTGAGGAGGGCTGCCTTGCCGTCATCGGCGATTCCACCAATGCCATCCGCGAGGGTCGCTCGCCCTCGGAGCGCGATGTTGCCAAGACGCTGGCGGAGCTGATCGCGTCGGCGCCGCAGCGGGTTGCGGTCACGACCTTCGCCTCGCATGTGGCCCGCATCCGCAGCGTTGCCGAGGCTGCTTACGCCTGCAGCCGCGAGGTGGTGATGATCGGCCGCGCCATGGAGCGGATCGCCCAGGTCGCGCGCGAGACCGGCTATCTGGAGGGCATCCGTCCGTTCCGGCCGGCCTCGGCTTTCGCCCATCTGCCGCCGGACAAAGTGGTGGCGCTGTGCACCGGCAGCCAGGGCGAGCCGCGGGCGGCGCTTGCCCGGATTGCCGAAGACAATCACCCCGAGGTCAGCCTGGGCATGGGGGACCGCGTGATCTTTTCTTCGCGCACCATTCCCGGCAACGAGAAGGCGGTGAACCGCATCATCAACGGCCTGATCAACCAGGGCGTCGAGGTGATCACCGACCGTAAGCATCTCATCCACGTTTCCGGACATCCCCGGCGCGACGAGATGCTCGACCTGTTGTCCTGGGTGCGGCCGCGCATCGTGGTCCCGGTCCATGGCGAGGCGCTGCATCTGTCGGAGCATGCCGCGCTGGCGCGCAAGGCCGGAGTGGGGGAAGCGATCCTGTGCCGCAACGGCGACCTCGTGCGGCTCGCACCCGATCCCGCCGGAATCATCGATGAGGTGCCGCAGGGACGGCTTTACAAGGATGGCGCGTTGATCGTCCCGGCCGAAGGCCGCGTTGTTGCCGACCGGCGCCGGCTCGGCTTTGTCGGCGTGGTGTCGGTCGCGCTGGCGCTTGACGACACCGGACTGGTCGCCGCCGATCCCGAAGTCGAACTCATCGGCATCCCGGAGACCGATGCCGGCGGGCGCTCGTTTCTGAGCATGGTCCAGGAGACCGCGGCCGAGACGGTCGAGCATCTGCCGCGCCCGCGCCGGCGCGATCCCGATACGGTTGCCGAAGCGGTGCGCCGGGCAGTGCGTGCTCGGGTGGCCCAGGGCTGGGGCAAGAAGCCCCTGTGCCTTGTGCACGTCTTGACGGTATAAGGCCGGCGGGACACAAGTTTGCCGGAAAACTGGGCGCGGATGGTCCGCGACGCGGCACCAACAACAAGGGGAAAAGGCCTATGATCGGACGTCTCAATCACGTTGCGATTGCGGTGAAGGACATCAAGAAGGCTTCCGAACTCTACCGCTCCAAACTCGGTGCCGAGGTCTCGGAGGAGGTGCCGCAGCCGGCCCATGGCGTCGTCACCGTCTTCATCACGCTGCCCAACACGAAGATCGAGCTCTTGGAGCCGCTGGGCGAGAAGTCGCCGATCCAGGCCTTTGTCGACCGCAATCCGGACGGCGGCATTCACCATATCTGCTACGAGGTCGACGATATCCTCGTCGCCCGCGATAAGCTCAAGTCGCAAGGCGCCCGCGTGCTCGGCGACGGCAATCCGAAGATCGGTGCCCATGGCAAGCCGGTGCTGTTCCTGCATCCGAAGGATTTCTGCGGCACATTGGTCGAACTCGAGCAGGCATAGACTCGGACGCTCAAAAGAATCGACAAGGCGCAACGCGTTGGCGCGTCACTCCATGAAACCGCCTGCATATGAATGCGAATTCCGATTCGCCCGACGCGGAATTCGCCTTTTCTGATCTGCCTGCTATATCGCGCAGGCGCATCGGCCCGGCAGGACGCGGGCAATCATAACAATCGCTCGATCATAGAATTCGCGTGGCTTGGACGACTTATATTGGCATTTATATCGTCGTGTGGTGGGTCGTGCTATTCGCGACCCTGCCATTTGGCGTGTCCTCTCAGGACGAAAGCGGAGACATCGTTCCCGGCACCGAGCCCGGGGCGCCGAGGGTTCCGAATCTGCGTGCGAAACTCGGCTGGACGACAGTCATTTCGGCAGTAATTTTATTAATATTCTTCGTTGCTTATAACGGACAGTTTATCAACCTTGAGAAGTTCAGCACGCTGTGGGGCATGGCCCCGCGTTGAGAATACGGGCGCTCAGCGCACTCTCCGGCGAAGCATGCCGCGGACTTGATCCGGACGCTGGCTGGCCGCAGAAAATGCGGTCCTTCGTAAAGGGATAGAGCGAATTCGTGCGTTCCGATTCCACCCGAATGGAAGGCGCTCCGCTGCGTCCATAAAAAAAACAGCAGGACGGCTGTCCTGCTGTTCAACAGAAGTCTTTTGCCATTCTCCGCAGAAAATTTTCAGTCGGAGCGGCTGCGTTCGAGCGCGCCGTCGGCTCTTCCTCCCACAGACCTGGACCCCTACTCCCGGCAAGAAAGTTTCAAAAAACCCGGCACCGGAAGCAGACAGTTACTTCTTAGACGAATGTCGTAGCTTTGTCACCATAGTTGTCGTGCAGTGCAACATTGTCAAATACGCTGCGGAAGTCCTACCCCTTTAGATTGGTATGTCTTCGCTCAACGGGTGAAAACAACTGCGGCAGGCTTGTTTTTTGTAGGCAATCCGGGTTGTTCTGCGGACTCCTGTTTTCGCCGGAGTTTGAAATCTCATGCGCCTGTCCCGCTTCTTCCTGCCGATTTTGCGCGAGACGCCGAAAGAAGCGGAGATCGTATCGCACCGCCTGATGCTGCGCGCTGGCATGATCCGCCAGGAAGGCGCTGGAATCTATGCGTTTCTCCCACTAGGGCTACGCGTGCTTAACAAGATCTGCCGGATCGTGCGGGAAGAGCAGGACCGGTCCGGCGCGATCGAAATGCTGATGCCGACCGTGCAATCGGCTGAACTCTGGCGGGAAAGCGGACGCTACGACGACTATGGCAAGGAGATGCTGCGCATCAAGGACCGCCACGAGCGCGAAATGCTCTACGGTCCCACCAACGAGGAGATGATCACCGAGATCTTCCGCGCTTATGTTCGTAGCTATAAGGACTTGCCGCTTAATCTTTACCACATCCAGTGGAAGTTCCGCGACGAGGTTCGCCCGCGGTTCGGGCTGATGCGTGGGCGCGAATTCTTGATGAAGGATGCCTATTCCTTCGATGTCGACTATGAAGGCGCGCGCCACGCCTACAACAAGATGTTCGTTGCCTATCTGCGCACTTTTGCACGCATGGGGCTCAAGGCGATCCCGATGGTAGCCGACACCGGGCCGATCGGTGGCAACCTCAGCCACGAGTTCATCATTCTCGCGCATACCGGCGAGAGCGAGGTGTTCTGCCATCGCCACTATCTCGCCTTCGAGCCGCCGGGAGAGGACGTTCCGTTCGACGATTCCAGGCGGCTGCAGGCAATCGTCGACACCTGGACGGCGCTTTATGCCGCAACCTCCGAGAAGCACGACGAGGCGGCTTTCGCCGCGCTTTCCGCGGCGGATCAGGTATCGGCCCGGGGCATCGAGGTCGGCCACATCTTCTATTTCGGCACCAAATATTCCGCCCCGATGAAGGCCGTGGTCGCGGGTCCGGATGGCAGCGAACACCCGGTGCATATGGGCTCCTACGGCATCGGTCCAAGCCGGCTGGTCGCCGCCATCATCGAGGCCTCGCACGACGAGGCGGGGATCATCTGGCCGGAACCAGTGGCGCCGTACCAGGTCGCCATTGCCAATCTCAAGCAGGGCGATCCCGCAACAGACGAGTCCGCCGAGTCCATCTATCGCGGGCTCACGGCGCAAGGCGTCGAGGTGCTTTACCATGACCTTGACGAACGGCCGGGCGCCAAGTTCGCCACCATGGATTTGATCGGTATCCCGTGGCAGGTGCTGATCGGTCCCAAGGGGCTGAAGGAAGGCAAGGTCGAGCTCAAGCGCCGGGCCGGCGGTGACCGGGCTTTCTTGTCGCCCGCCGATGTCCTTGCGCAGTTCGCGTCGACCGGTGCCGCTTGATGCGCTCAGCACCGTTCGTCGCCGGTTGCGCGAATTCGACGCGTTTCCCTTCAAGAATCTGTGTGCGACGGGCTTACGCTCGGGAATCGCGATGGCGTCAATCTGCCAGAATCGGGTGAAATCTCCGGTGAAGAGGCTCTGATGAGTGAGACCGCCGCCAATACGCGGCCGTTCGCGGCCTTCGAGTGGATGCTGTCGCTGCGCTATCTCCGGGCGCGGCGGCGGGAGGGATTCATTTCGGTGATCGCCGGGTTTTCCTTCCTTGGGATCATGCTCGGCGTCGCGACCCTCATCATCGTGATGGCGGTGATGAACGGCTTCCGCGCCGAACTGCTCGACAAGATTCTCGGGCTCAACGGCCATCTCCTGGTGCAGCCGCTCGAGTCGCCGCTGACCGACTTCGACCAGGTCGCCAAGCGCATCTCCGCCGTTGACGGCGTCAAGCTGGCGGCACCGATCGTCGAAGGGCAGGCGCTCGCTTCCTCGCCGTTTGCCGCCAATGGCGTGCTGGTGCGCGGCATCCGCGCCGCCGACCTCGAAAAGCTCGGCTCGATTGCCAACAATATCCGCCAGGGCACGTTGGAAAACTTCGACACCTCGCAGGGCATTGCCATCGGCAAGCGCCTTGCCGACCAGCTCTCGCTGCGTGCTGGCGACAATCTCACACTGGTCGCGCCGCGCGGTGCCATCACGCCGATGGGGACGACCCCGCGCATCAAGGCCTACAAGATCGCCGCCGTGTTCGAGATCGGGATGTCGGAATATGATTCGGCCTTCGTGTTCATGCCGCTGCCGGAGGCGCAGGCCTATTTCAACCGGCCGAATGACGTGACTGCGATCGAGGTCTATACCGCCAATCCCGACCACGTGGATCGCTATCGCAAGCTCATCAACGAGGCGGCGCAGCGGCCGATCTATCTGATCGACTGGCGCCAGCGCAACGCCACCTTCTTCAATGCGCTGCAGGTCGAGCGCAACGTGATGTTCCTGATCCTGACGCTGATCGTGCTCGTCGCCGCGCTCAATATCGTGTCCGGCCTGATCATGCTGGTGAAGGACAAGAGCACCGACATTGCGGTGATGCGCACCATGGGCGCGACGCAGGGCGCAATCATGCGCATCTTCCTCATTACCGGCGCCTCGATCGGCGTCGTCGGGACGATCACCGGTTTTGTGGTCGGCACGGTCATTTGCCTCAATGTCGAGTCGATCCGCCAGTTCCTGTCGTGGATCACGCGCACTGAATTGTTCTCGCCGGAGCTCTATTTCCTCTCTCGCCTGCCGGCGGAGATGAACATCTCGGAGACCGCGGCGGTGGTGGTGATGGCGCTCGCGCTATCGCTATTGGCGACGCTTTATCCGTCCTGGCGGGCCGCGCGCCTCGATCCCGTCGAAACGCTGCGTTATGAGTAGGCCGGATGCCCGCATCGCAAAGCCCCGTCATTTTCCTTCACCAGATCGAGCGCCAGTACCGGCAGGGCGGCGTCGCGCTCGACATCTTGACAGGCGCCGAGGTCGCGGTGTGGTCGGGTCAAATGGTGGCGCTGATCGCGCCGTCGGGCGCCGGCAAATCTACCTTGTTGCATATCGCCGGGCTGCTCGAGCATCAGGATGCCGGCGAGGTCTATATCGACGACGTGCCGACCTCGACCCTGAACGATACCGAGCGCACGCGCATCCGCCGTCACCAGATCGGCTTCGTCTACCAGGCGCATCACCTGCTGGTGGAATTCACCGCGCTGGAAAACGTCATGCTGCCGCAGATGATCGGCGGGCTTCCCCGCGCCGAGGCGCGTAACCGGGCGAATGAGCTGCTCGCCTATCTCGGGCTCAAGGAGCGGGTACATCATCGCCCGGCGGAGCTGTCGGGCGGCGAGCAGCAGCGCGTTGCCATCGCGCGGGCACTCAGCAACAAGCCCGATATTCTGATTGCGGACG
>CAZTTL010000178.1:0-7701 GCA_964616635.1 uncultured Rhodoplanes sp.
CTTTCAGCCGGCTAATCCGATGAAACAGATCTTCCAACACAAGCCTGGGCCGCTGGAGCAGATCATTATTCCAGTATCGGATGATTTCGAACCCCTCTCTCCGCAATATATCTGCTCGACGCTGGTCGCACACCGCGCCGAAATGCTGGCTTCCATCGATTTCGATGACCACTCGCGGTTCGAAACAAACGAAATCAAGAATATATTTTTGCAATGGGAATTGGCGCCTGAATTTCAGGCCTTCGAAACGGCGGTCGCGCAGCAGGCGCCACATCGCGGCTTCGGCGTCGGTTGGCCGGTGGCGCATGCGTCGCGCGTTGCCACGCATCACTTTGCCAATAGAGCGATGGTGCGGTTTCAAGGTTGTTGACCCCTCACCCGGCTTGCGTCAATTCACTCAACAGCCCATCAACACCGCTGAAGAAGTTATCCACGCCTTCCATCACGACCCTTACATTTTCCAGGTCGACGTCAGAGGGCCGCAACTGCAGAAGCTTGCCTGTCTTCGTAGCGGCGTATCTAAATGCTTGGCCAGACTTGTCGATGTCGTGAAAATCTTTCACGATTTGCCCAACAACCTGCAGGTTCTCGTCATCGCCTTCCGAACCCGCGCGCGTGATTACTTCCTTACAAAGACTCCAGAGGTTCAGCAGGTTGTGATCTCGATTATCCGCACGGCTACAAAGCTTCTGAACGCTCCAAAAGCTTTGCTTTCTATTATCCGAAGTGAGGGATACACCCGCAAGGCATCCATATTGGTCGATGGTCCATTTCATCGCCAATTCCAGAGCATGACGATAATTGAACATGATCGGGTAAACGAGAATATTCTGTACAGGCCTATCGCTCCTCGTGATAACGACCAACTCCGAGGCAGCACGCATGTACCCGTTCCAAATGTACCCGTGTCTTAAGACTGGATCTTCTGGAAACTCCACTCCTTCACTCCAGCTACGCGCCGGCTTTATGAGTCGATCGCCCTTCTTAAGCAATCGAGTGGGCATTGATCGGCTCACACCCGCATCGGCATCAGCACATAGAGTGCGCCTTTGGCGTCCTTGTCCTGGATCAGCGTCGGTGAGCCGGGGTCGGCGAGCTTGAGCACGGCGGTGTCGCCCTCGATCTGCGCGGCGATATCGAGCAGGTAGCGCGAGTTGAAGCCGATATCGATCGGGTCGGAATCGTAGCCGACCTCGATCTCCTCGGTGGCGCTGCCGGAGTCGGGATTGGTCACCGAGAGCACGAGCTTGCCGCCGGAGAGCGAGAGCTTGACCGCGCGCCCGCGCTCGCTCGCGATCGTCGAAACGCGGTCGACTGCCTGTTCGAAATCGCGCTTCTCGACCTCGAGTTCCTTGTCATTGCCGACCGGAATGACGCGCCCGTAATCGGGAAAAGTGCCGTCGATCAGCTTCGAGGTCAGCACCACCGGCCCCATGGTGAAGCGGATCTTGGTCGCCGACAGCTCGACCTTGACCTCGCCGTCGACATCCTCGACCAGCCGGTGCACCTCGCCGACCGTCTTGCGCGGCACGATGATGCCGGGCATGTCGGTGGCGCCGTCAGGCGCCGGCAGCTCGACCTGGGCGAGGCGGTGGCCGTCGGTTGCGACCGCGCGCAGCACCGCCTTGCCGTTGGCACCGGCGGTGTGCAGGTAGATGCCGTTGAGATAGTACCGCGTCTCCTCCGTCGAGATGGCGAACTCGGTCTTGTCGATGAGGCGCTTGAGGTCGGCGGCGGCAAGCGTGAAGCTGTGCGTCATGTCGCCGGCGGCGAGATCGGGGAAATCGCTCTCCGGCAGGGTCTGCAGCGTGAAGCGCGAGCGCCCGGCGCGGATCAGCAGCACGGCGCGGTCGCCCGAGCCCTCGAGGATGATCTGGGCGCCCTCCGGCAGCTTGCGCACGATGTCGTAGAACATGTGCGCGGGCACCGTGGTCACCCCGCCGGAAGCCACCTCGGCGGGGATCGATTCCAGCACTTCGAGATCGAGGTCCGTCGCCTTGAAAGCGAGCTGCCCGCTCTCGGCCCGGATCAGCACATTGGCCAGAATCGGAATGGTGTTGCGTCGCTCGACGACCCGATGGACATGCGACAGCGAGCGCAACAGCTCGGACCGCTCGACGGTGACCTTCATGCGGCACTCCGATCAACTCAACATCGGGCGCAAGCGTCCCCGAGGGGAGGGACGCAAGAATTGCGCGCCGGCGGCACCCTTCTGGCGCCGGGTCGATGAAACTGCCGCGCCGGCGCGGATTCGGCAAGGGGATGGACACGGGGAAGGCGGGTTTTTCCCGTTTTTCCCGCAATGGCCGAGATCAGCCGGCGAGGCGGCCGCGGAAGCAATTTGAAACATTTACCGGCGAAGCGGGCGCCGCTTCGCCGGATAAAGCGCGATCACCTGCAGGCAAATGGAACAAAACACGATCCCATCGAAGCGCAATTCGCTCGAGCAAGGCGCGTGATCGGCCTAATCCTGCAGCTCGCGTTTGATCGCCTCGATCTCTTCGGCAAGCGCGCCGTCATTGCCGACCAAACCCTCGATCTTGCGCACGGCGTGAAGAACCGTGGTGTGGTCGCGGCCGCCGAAGCGGCGGCCGATCTCGGGCAGCGAGCGCAGCGTCAGGGTTTTGGCGAGATACATCGCGATCTGGCGCGGCCGCACCACATTGGCGGTGCGGCGGGAGGACAGGAGATCGCCGCGGCTGACATTGTAGCGGCGGGCGACAATGCGCTGGATTTCTTCGATTTTGACCTTGCGCGGCTCCTGCGGGCGGACGAGGTCGCGGATTTCGCGCTCGGCGAGTTCGAGGGTGATCGGCTGCCCGGACAGCTTGCTGAGCGCGAGCAGGCGGTTCACCGCCCCTTCGAGATCGCGGCCATTGTGCGTCACCGACTTGGCGATATGCGCCAGCACCGGCGCGGGCACCTCGAAATTGGGGTGATGCACGCGCGCGGCGGCGACCCGGGCGTTGAGAATGTCGAGGCGCAGTTCCTCGCCAAGCGAGCCCATTTCGACGACGAGGCCGCCGGCGAGCCGCGAGCGCACCCGTTCGTCGAGGTTTTCCAGGTCGAGCGGGGGACGGTCGGCCGCCACCACGACCTGCCGCCCGGCATCGATCATCATATTGAGTGTATGGGAGAATTCCGCGAAGGTCGACTTTCCCTGAAGGAACTGGAGGTCATCGATCAGGAACACGTCGGTTCCGCGCAGCAGCTCCTTGAAAGCGAGCGTGGTCTGCGTGCGCAGCGACGAGACGAAGCCGAAAACGAATTTTTCGGCAGTCAGATAAAGGACGCGACGACGGTCCACGGTTCCGGCCCAGGCGATCGCCTGCAGCAGGTGGGTCTTGCCCAAGCCCACCTGCGCATGAACGTAAAGCGGATTGAACATGACCGATTCGCCGCGCCGCGCCGATGCCAACTCCTTTGCCGCGGCATGGGCGAGCGCATTCGATCGACCAATGACGAAGGTCTCGAAGCTCAGGCGGGGGTCGAGCGGCGACCCGCCGAAGGCATCCTGAGGCGTGGTCGGGCGCGCGGCGGCCATCCGGCTGTCCATCGCCACCACAGTAGGGCGCGCGCAGGCGGGCGCGCCGTTGGCGTTCGCCACCTGCAAGACCTTGGCGCCATTGGTGGTGGCCGGGCGGATGAGACCCGTTCGCACGGTGAGGTCGATGCGGCGGACCTCGGTGCTTTCTTCGCGCCAGCAGGCCAGCACGCGGTCATGGTAGTGCGACTGGATCCAGCTCTTCAGAAAACGGGTCGGAACCGAAAGGTGAACGGTTTCGCTGGCGACACCCTCGAAATCCATGCGGGCAAACCAGCTGGAAAAAATGTCCTCGCCGACTTCGGCGCGCAGCCGTGCCTTCACCCGCGACCACTGATCCTGATCGGATTCGCTCATAGCTCCGCCTCTCGCGCCCAGCCTCTGGAGCGCACGATGTAAGGTTCATCCGCAAAGCGAAGCGATCGCGCTTACGCTATTGTCGCGGTCGAACGAGAATTAAGTCGGAATGCGCGTTTGCTGCCCCTCAGGCGCAGTCAGTTCGCAGGTGGATATCGCGACAGTTGTCGCGTCACCGGCGCTCCAGGCTCATTGGCGCCTGGGCCAAAAATGCTGACGTATGCGACTGCCCCTGCTCCGCGCCGGCTGCAGCGGAGGCGGTACCGGCGCTCTGATGACGAAATGATTTTGCCACATTTTTATCATGTTGGACCTCGATGCACTTCAATTCCGATAAATCGGAAGCCAAAAAAGATCAGTACTTCTCAGCTTTCCTCCCGTTTTCACGTGGCGGAAACTCAAGCACTTGATACTAGAATGCAGAATGATACGTGTTTACTAAGCTTATTAGCTTCACATGGTGCCGATTATACCTTCGAAAACATTCGAAGAGTAGACAATAGGCCCCGAGCTTAGCTTCAACTCTTCTTTCCCGCTGCCGCCCGGGAAAGCTCTGGCAGGATTACACGGCCTCTATTGTCCGCGCAAGGCCACCACGGCGTCTATCATCGCGCGACGCGGCCAAACCTGCGTTGCCGCTTACGCATCACTTAAAAGGCCCGACCTAATGAATTGTCCTTTATTGAATTTGTGAGAGTCTTAATTTTGTGATATCTTTGACACAAAATGGTCACAACTGGCGGGCGCAGCTTCGTGGATTTGTTAAAATTTCAACTCCAAGGTCCCGCTATTCCCTTAAATCCTTGCGGTCGCTTCAATTTTCCTGCGCAAATTGATAGGGTAACCCTTAGAAATGACGACAGTTTTTTATTTTGCAACGCACACTCGCCAATAGCGGAACAGTGCTAGTCAGTTAGGGAAGTCGCGCTAGCTACAAGTTGCAAACGCGAAGGGGTTCAAGACACGCCCAACATAGGTGGCCCGGCGCTCGCTCCGCGCCGACTCAGCTCTGGCTGAGCTTGGCAACTTGATGCGCCAGCCGTGAGACCTTTCGGCTCGCGGTGCGGCGATGGAGCACGCCCTTCTGGGCCGCGCGAATGATTTCCGGCTCGGCTGCCCTGAGGGCCGCAGCGGCGGCAGCCTTGTCGTCCCCTGCGATGGCGTCTTCGACGGAGCGCACACAGGTGCGCATGCGTGAGCGCCGGGATTTGTTCACCTCGGTGCGGCTAATAATCTTGCGGGTCGCCTTTTTGGCGGATTTGGTGTTGGCCATTTCGGATTCCGATTGGGTTTACGCACGCGGGCGCACCGGCAGGATGAAAGCTGACGGGCGCTCTTCGGACGGCGAAAGCAAGCGCCGCTTATAGGAAAGCCCACGGCGACCGTCAACGCCTTCCGCGGCGTCGGCGGAAGACTATCCCGCCTCACGCAAGGGAAAGGGAGGGGTAGCCCGGCTCCAAATGCGCTCAGGCCGCCTGCGCGGCGCGGATGGCATCATGTTGGGCGGCGAGGGCGGCCTGCTCGGCGGCGTTCAGCGCAGACAACGGTGGCATCATCCGCGCCCAGGCGGGGTCCGCATGACAATGGGCAAGCAGCGCCTTGACGCCGGCGACGGTCGGCCTGCCGGAGAGCAGTTCGCGGATCGCCACCGCCTGCGCCAAGGCATTGGCGTCGCCGCCATGAAAAGCACGCGCGCACAAATCGGCATTGAGATTGGCGGTCGCCGAGATACAGCCGGCAAACCGGCCATCGCGCGCCTCGAGCAGCGTTGCTTCATTGGCGGGAAACACGTCGAAGTCCGGTGCCAAGGCGGCGGCGGCCTGCGCATAGGCCATGTTGCCGGAGGAGTCCTTGAGGCCGCGGATCGCTGCGCCGAACGCCTCGATCAGTTGCGCGATCAGCTTGAGCGGCCAGAGGACGCCGGAAAGTGCCGGGAAATGATAGAGATAAATCGGGATCGGCGTTGCCGCGGTCGCCACGACGATGCGCTCGACATAGGCGAACAGCCCCTCATCGGCGAGGTCCTTGTAATAGAACGGCGGCAGCAGCAGCGCGCCGCCAAAACCGATCTCGGCGGCATGCCGGGTGAGCGCGACCGCGTCGGCCAGCGCCGCCGCCCCGGTCCCCACCACGCAGCGCGACAGCGGCAGGGCGGCCTCGCCATAGGCGCTCATCAGCGTGGTCCGCTGGGCAACGGAAAACGAAGTCGCCTCCCCGGTGGTGCCGAGGACGTTCAGCCCGTCGCAGCCATGCGCCAGCAGATGGCGGGCCAGCGCCAGCGAGCGAGCGGTATCGATATGGCCGTTGCGATCGATGGCGGTGGCGATGGCGGCAATGACGCCACGCGGCGACGGAGAGGTCATGGCAGTTCCGTTCGGCGAACCCGTTCGGCTCTTCCTAACACAAACTTGGCAGAACACGCGATCGGCATGGCCTGCCTTGGACCGTGCCGGCCGCTATCCGTCGTTGACTGTCGACAGCCGGCCATCCGGCAGTCGCGAGCCTCGCCGGGCTATGGTAAGGAGAGGAGCCGCCGGAACGGGTGGCCAGCCGCAACCTCAACTCAGCAGCACCCATGATCCGATTCATTCTCCGATTCTTCGGCCTGTGGACTCTCGCCGCGGCGTTCATTTTCCTGGTCTATGACGGCACCAAGTCGATCGCCGCCAACGCCATCCATTTCACCATCGCCAAGGATTTGTGGTCGAGCATTGATCATCCCAGCCGCGCGGCTTTCGAATTGTGGGTCATGAATCATTTGCCGCCCTGGGTATGGGACCCGGTGGTGCGGACCATTCTTGACCAGCCGGCCTGGCTGATTCTGGGGGTGATCGGCGCGGTCATGATCATTGCCGGGCAGAAGAAGAAGCCGCTGATCGGCTATGCCCGCCGCTGATCGCCACCATTGCGCCGCCTGCCGCCCTGATCGCTATCGCAGCGGACAGCGCTGGCGGCCTGCCGAGCGTGCGAACGAATGCTCCGTCTCGTCGGAATGATTGCGCTCGCGGCCGCTTTGGCGGCGGGAGCCTATGACGCCTTCGCGTTGTTCACGGGGCGCGCCGATCATGTCGCCAAGGTCGGTGACTGGTGGTCCTATCTCGACCGGAACAGTCTGCTGCTGCTGCAGCCGGCGATCGAGCGCCATGTTGAGCCTTTTGTCGGGCAATGGCTGTGGGATCCGGTCGTGCTGACGATCCTCACCTCGCCGGCTTGGCTCGTGCTTGGGATTCTCGGCCTCGTGCTGCTCCTGCTGGGCCGCAAGCGAACCGCGGCGACGCGGCAGTCGCGCTGGTAACGACTGGGCGACGCCGAGCGAACAGACAAGCGAGAGGCGGGCGCAAGACCTATATGCAATCTGCCCAGCCGAGGCGATGGAGAGATGACGATGTTCATGTTCCGCAAGAAGGTCGAGATGCCGGCGCCGGGCCAGGCGCTGCCGGGCCGCCCCGATCCGATCGCGACGGCCGCCAAGCACTATGTCAACGGCCGCCAGCTGAAAGGACCCTATCCGGAGGGGCTTGAGACGGCGATGTTCGCGCTCGGCTGTTTCTGGGGCGCCGAGCGCAAGTTCTGGCAACTCGGCGACGGCATCTATGTCACCGCGGTCGGCTATGCCGCGGGGGAGACGCCCAACCCGACCTATGAGGAAGTGTGCTCGGGCCGCACCGGCCATGCCGAGGTGGTGCTGGTCGTGTTCGATCCCAAGGTGATCCCGTATGAGCGCCTGCTCAAGATCTTCTGGGAAAGCCACGACCCGACGCAGGGCATGCGCCAGGGCAACGACGTCGGCACCCAGTACC
>CAZTTL010000179.1:0-7665 GCA_964616635.1 uncultured Rhodoplanes sp.
CGGGGCGACCCTGCGCGGCTTCAAGTTCGCGGGCGTCGGGCCACGCGACACCTCGACCGGCGATGCCTTGGGCGGCAAATTGCTCTATACTGGCTCGGCGGAGCTGCGCTTTCCGCTCGGCATCACCATTGTCGGCGGTCTGCTGCTGAGCCAACTGCTCACCCTCTACACGACGCCGGTGATCTATCTCGCGCTGGAACGCGTGCGGGCGCGACTGACGGGGACGGCAACGCCGGCCGCACCACAGGTGGCGGGGTAGGGTGCATGGCGGTTAGCAACTGTGACCGCTTTCGCACACGAAGGTCGGTTCGTCCGAGAGTTGGTTACCCTCTCCCCTCGTGGGAGAGGGTGGCGCCGAGCTGTAGCGAGGCGCGGGGTGAGGGGGCGAGCCGGAGATTTAACCGGTGCTGTTCTCCCCCTCACCCGTCCTCCCGCGGATCAAGTCCGCGGTCGGGCACCCTCTCCCACGAGGGGAGAGGGGAAGAACTGCGCGCCGCGAACCATAACAATCCCTTCCTGTGCGCTTGCTCCAGGGTGGAGAGGTGAGTTCGATGAACCTCTCCGAGCCCTTCATCCGGCGGCCGGTGGCGACGGCGCTGCTCGCGATCGGCCTGTTTCTCGCCGGCGCCATTGCCTATGAGTTTCTCCCCGTTGCCAGCCTGCCTTCGGTCGATTTCCCCACCATTCGCGTCTCCGCCAACCGGCCGGGCGCCGATCCGATGACCATGGCGGCGACGGTCGCGGCCCCGCTCGAGCGGCGGCTTGGCGAGATTTCCGGGGTTACCGAACTGACCTCGCAGAGCTCGCTCGGGTTGACTTCGGTGACAGCACAGTTCGACTTGAGCCGCTCCATCGACGGCGCCGCGCGTGATGTGCAGGCGGCGATCAATGCGGCGCTCACCGATCTGCCCGGCGATATGCCGGCGCGGCCGAATTTCCGCAAGGCGAATCCCGCGGCGTCGCCGGTGCTGATCCTGGCGCTGACGTCGAAAACGCTGCGGCCGAGCGCAATTTATGACGCCGCCGACACGGTGGTGGCGCAGCGGATTTCGCAAGTTCCCGGCGTCGCCGAAGTGACCGTCAGCGGCGCCGAGCAACCGGCGATCCGCGTCCGTGTCGACCCGGTCGCCGTTACCGCGATGGGGATCAGCCTCGAAGAGGTGCGCAACGCCATTGTCGGCGCCAATGCCACTGGCCCGGTCGGCATGTTCGACGGCCCGCGGCTTGGCGAGACGATCGGCGTCAACGATCAGCTCCGCAGCATCGAGGACTATGAGCAGATCGTGGTGCGCTCGCGCAACGGCGCCATCGTTCGCCTCAAATCGATCGCGACAATCGAGGAGGGCTCACGCAATCGCCGCTCCGCCGCCTGGTTCAATCGCGAGCCCGCGGTGATCCTCATCATCACCAAGCAGGCCGATGCCAATGTGATCGAGACGGTCGATCGCATTCACGCCATTCTGCCCGAGATTGAGGAGCGCATCCCCGCCGACATCAAGGTCTCGGTGCTCACCGACCGCACCCAGACGATCCGCGCCAGTGTGCGCGAGATGCAGCTCACGCTAGCCGCGACCGCCATTCTGGTGATGCTGGTCGTGTTCGTGTTTCTCCGCCGCGTCACGGCGACGGTTGCCGCCGGGGTCACGGTGCCGCTGTCGCTGGCCGGCACCTGCGCGCTGATGTGGCTCGCCGGCTTCTCCATCAACAATCTGTCGCTGATGGCGCTCGTCGTCTCGATCGGCTTTGTCGTCGACGATGCCATCGTCATGATCGAGAATGCCTTCCGCAACCTGGAGAAAGGGGAGGCGCCGCTGCAGGCGACGCTCGCCGGTGCGCGCCAGATCGGCTTCACCGTGCTGTCGATCAGCCTGTCGCTGATCGCCGCCTTCGTGCCGCTGCTGTTCATGGGGGGCATTGTCGGCCGGCTGTTTCGCGAGTTCTCGGTCACGCTCGCTTTCGCGATTGCCGTTTCGACGCTGGTGGCGCTGACGGTGACGCCGATGATCTGCGCGCATTATGTCCGTCGCCCGCCGAGCCCGGACGCGACGCGCTTCGACCGGCTGGCCGAGCGCGTGCTCGGCGCCATGCTGAGCCTTTACAGCATGAGCCTGCGCGTCGTGCTGCGCCATCGCGTGCTCGGCCTGTTGTCGCTGCTGCTCACGATCGCGCTGACGGTTTATCTCTTCATCGTCACGCCGAAGGGGTTTTTCCCGCAAGACGATACCGGGCTCGTCTTCGGCGGCGTCATTGGCGCGACCGACGTGTCCTATCCGCAGATGTTGCAGTTGCAGCGGCGCGCGACCGATATCGTGCTCGCGGATCCCGCCGTTGCGGCGGTCGGCTCGTCGGTGGGTGGCTCGATGTTCGGCGGCACCGTGAACAATGGGCGGCTGTTCATCGGCTTGAAGCCGCTCGCCGAGCGCAAGATCTCCAGCGCCCAGGTGGTGGATCGCCTGCGCAGCCGCTTGCAGCGGATCGCCGGGGTACGCGTGTTCATGGTGCCGGCGCAGGATTTACGGGTCGGCGGCCGGCCGAGCCGGTCGCAGTATCAGTTCACGCTGTGGGGATCGAACTTCGAGGACCTGCAGACCTGGGTGCCGCGGGTGCAGGCGCGCATCCGCCAGATTCCCGGCGTCATCGACGTCTCGACCGACCGCGAGCAGGGCGGCCTCGAAGCCGGCATCGTCATCGACCGCGGCGCTGCGGCCCGCCTCGGCGTGCGGGTCGAGGATATCGGCAACGCGCTCAACGACGCTTTCTCGCAGCGGCAGATTTCCACCATCTTCACCCAGCGCAACCAGTACCGGGTGATCCTGGAGATCGATCCGCAGTTCCAGCGCGACCCCTCCGACCTCGATCGCGTCTATGTCAAGGCGACCGGCGGCAGCCAGGTGCCGCTGTCGGCCGTTGCCCGCTTCGAGAAGGGAACCTCGCCGCTCGTGGTCAATCACCAGGGGCCGTTCCCGGCGGTCACCATCACCTACAATCTCGCCGCCGGCACGCCGATTGAGGTCGCGACCAATGCGATCAAGACCGCGGTTGCCGAGATGCATCTGCCGGACGCGCTACGCGCTGATTTCGCCGGCGACGCCCGCGCCTTTGCCCGGAGCGTCGGTGCCCAGCCGCTGCTGCTGCTCGCCGCGCTGATCGCGGTCTATATCGTGCTCGGCGTGCTCTATGAGAGCCTCGCCCATCCGCTCACCATCATCTCGACTTTGCCCTCGGCCGGCCTCGGCGCGCTGCTCGCGCTCAACCTGTTCCACGCCGAGCTGACGGTGATCGCCTTCATCGGGATCATTCTGCTGATCGGCATCGTCAAGAAGAACGGCATCATGCTGGTCGACTTCGCCCTTGAGGGCGAGCGCCACCGCGGGCTTACCGCCGAGCAGGCAATCTATGCGGCCTGCATCGTCCGCTTCCGCCCGATCCTGATGACGACCATGGCGGCGCTGCTCGGCGCCGTTCCGCTGCTGGTTGCGACCGGCGCCGGCTCCGACCTGCGCCGGCCGCTGGGAATGACGATTATCGGCGGGCTCGTGGTCTCGCAGGTGCTCACCCTCTATACGACGCCGGTGATCTATCTCCTGCTCGATCGCTTGCATCGCCGCTTGTGGGGCCGGCGGCAGCCGGCAGAAGCGCGAGCGCTCCCGCTGGCCCATGAGGGATCGGTTGGGTGAGGGCGTGCGTTCCTTTCGTCATCGTCCGCGCCGGCGGACGATCCGGTATGCCGCGGCGTTGCGAACGACACTGACGATTGTCGAATACGGGATGCTCCGCCGTCGCGGAGCATGGCGAGAAGAATTGCGCGCCGAGAGGCGAAGCCGCGGTCGCCTCCTGGCCCGATCGCCGCGATCACCACCGGACCAGTATCGTCAATCGTCGGCGCCCAGCACCGCCAAGCTCCCGCGCGGGCAGCGAAAATCTACTTTTGATCTGTTCTAACTTATTGATTTTCTAAATTAAATTCCTTGACGCGAACCATTCGCAAGAGCAAGGTCGGCGCGTCCAATCCTAAACAATCGTCGCCCGCGAAGGCACGGGCGCTGCACGGGGGATCTGATGCGAGGTTTTGTTGCCGCAACGGTTGGCGTTGCCGCCGTCGTCGCGCTTGGCGCGGCGGCGATGGGTAAGGAGTATCCGATCGGCAAGCCGAAGACAGTCGATGCCGCCGGCATGGAGGTCGCGGCGGTCTACCTGCAGCCGATCGAGATGGAGCCGCCGGGCATGATGCGTGCGGCGAAAGACTCTGACGTCCATCTCGAGGCGGACATCAAGGCGCTGAAAGGTAATAAGAACGGCTATGCCGAAGGTGACTGGATCGGCTATCTCCGAGTGACTTATGAGCTGACCAAAGACGGCGGCGGTGAACCCATCAAGGGCGACGCGATGCCGATGGTCGCAAGCGACGGCCCGCATTACGGCGACAATGTCAAGCTTGCCGGGCCGGGCAAATACAAGCTGAAGCTCAACATTGCCCCGCCGGACGGTCACCATTTCGGCCGCCACGTCGACAGGGAAACCGGGGTCGGCCCGTGGTTCCAGCCGTTCTCGGTCGAATATGACTTCATCTATGCCGGGACCGGCAAGAAGGGCGCCTACTAACAAGCAATCGGGAGCGCAACGGTGGCGATGAGGTGGCCGCTGCGCTCCCTTACCTTTTCGTTGTCGCATCGCGTTGGCGCGAAACGGGTTCCCACTTTCGCGCGCGATGCGAGCGCGGCGGGTGCTGAGGGCAGCGCCGCCATCACCGCAGAAGAAACCAAGGCGGGTGCCGATGACAGGGTTTGACCGATTCCGGTGTGCCGCGCGCGCGGCACACCTTTTCGCGTTGTTCGTTTTGGGCGCTTTCATCCTCGTCGGCCCGGTGGGAACCAGCCGTGCCGATGATCCGGTGTTCCGTATCGAGTTCAACGACGGCAAGGTGACGCCGCAGCGGCTGGAGGTGCCGGCAAACACCCGCTTCAAGCTCGAACTGCACAATGCCGGCAAGACGCCGGCGGAGTTCGAAAGCCGCGAGCTGCGCAAGGAGAAGGTGCTCGGACCGGGCGTCAGCTCGTTCATCGTGATCCGTACGCTCGATCCCGGCGAATACGACTTCTTCGATGACTTTCACCCCAATGCACCGCCCGCGGTGCTGATTGCCAAATAGCGGGAGGAAAGCGTGGGTGGTCAGCTCGGCAATATTGCTTTCGTGATCTGGCGCGAGAGCGTCGAGGCACTGCTCGTCATCGGCATCCTCAATGCCTGGCTGGTGCGCCAGCAGGACATCGCCCGGCGCGGCCAGGTCTTTCTGTGGGCGGGCGTGGTGGCGGGGCTCCTGCTCGCGGTTGCGCTGGGGGCGGCGTTGCTGCTGTTCGGCGACTCGCTCGAAGACGACGCCCAGCAGGCCTACCAGACCGGCGCGATGCTGGTTGCCGCCGCGCTGATCGTCCAGATGGTGTTCTGGATGCGCAAGCACGGGCGCACCTTGAAGCGGGAGCTCGAAACCTCGCTCCAGCAGGCCGCCGACCGGTCGAACTGGTGGGGCGTGTTCGTGCTCGCGCTGATCGCGGTCGCGCGCGAAGGCAGCGAGACGGTCGTATTCCTGTACGGCACGCTTTCCGCCGCGTCCTACGCGTCCGCGTCGCTGGCGGGGCCGGTGATGGCGGCCGCGATCGGATTCGGGCTCGCGCTCGCCACCTATTATCTCCTGCAGGTCGGCAGCCGCGTGCTCTCGTGGCGGGTGTTCTTCCGCATCACCGAAGTGATGCTGCTGTTCCTCGCGGCGTCGCTATTGGTGAACGGCATCGACAATCTCGTCGGTCTCGGCGCGTTGCCGCCACTGTCCGGACGGTTGTGGGACAGTTCCGCCATACTGCCCGACTCCGGTCCGATCGGCGGGCTGGTCGGGGCGCTCACCGGCTATCGCGCGCGCCCCTATCTCCTGCAGGTCCTCGTTTTCGCGCTCTATTGGGGAATCATCTACTGGGCACTGTACTGGTCTCGGCCGCAGGCAAAGACCGCATGACTTTTCTCGCGCGTTGCTCCGTCTGGCGCGGCCGTCAGCTGAGAACATCGGCCGGCCTTTTGTTCCCTCCCGCCTTGCGGGGGAGGTCGGCAAGCGAAGCGGGCCGGGAGGAGGGTACTTTCGAAGGCATAGAAGAAAAGAATGCCGCCCTCCCCACCTCTCGCCCACAAGGGGGGAGGGAGCGAGAGCGCGGCGCGCGCTTACAAAGCAAGAGCGTAGCGGCCGATATCGATGCGGCGCTGCGTTTTGTCGGCGGCTGGCTCATGCGCCATCAGCGTACGATCCGGGCGGGGCAATGGCTTGTCGTTCTCGTCTATTTCACGCTGCTGACGGTGCCGGTGCTGCTCGACCTGCCGCCGCGCAGCGCGCATATCTGGACGAACATCACGCTGTTCTCCCAGTTCGTGTTCTGGGGCATCTGGTGGCCGTTCGTGCTGCTCAGCATGATGTTGGTGGGCCGGCTGTGGTGCGGCCTGCTCTGCCCCGAAGGCGCGCTGTCCGAGGAGGTCAGCGCCTATAGCCGCGGCTATGCGATTCCCGCCTGGCTCAAATGGCAGGGCTGGCCGTTCGCCGCCTTCGCCGGCACCACGATCTACGGCCAGATGATCAGCGTCTATCAGTATCCCAAGCCCGCGCTCGCCATTCTCGGGCTCTCGACCGTGGGCGCGATCGGCGTCGCCTATTTCTACGGCCGCAACAAGCGGGTGTGGTGCCGCTACCTCTGCCCGGTCACCGGCGTGTTCGCGCTGTTGTCGAAGCTGGCGCCGGTGCATTTCCGCGTCGATAAAACGGCCTGGGAGGTTTGGCGCAAAGTCCCCGGCCGGCCGGCGCAAAAGCTCAACTGCGCGCCGCTGGTGCCGATCCGCACCATGCGTGGCGCCGCCGCCTGCCATATGTGCGGACGCTGCAGCGGCTTTCGCGGCGCGATCACGCTCGCCCGCCGCTCACCCAACCATGAGATCGTGCATGTTGCGGGCACCGAGCCGCGGCCGGTCGAAACGCTGCTGATCGTGTTCGGCCTGATGGGGCTTGCCGCCGGCGCCTTCCATTGGACCAACAGCGATGTCTACATCACAGTCAAGCAGGCCATCGCCGAATGGCTGGTCGGCCACGGCATTCTCTGGCCGCTTGAAGGCCTCGCGCCGTGGTGGATTCTCACCAACTATCCGGCGCAGAACGATGTCATGTCCCTGCTCGATGGCACCGTGCTTGTTGGTTATATGCTCGGCGCGATGGTGTGCATCGGTGGCATCGTTGCGGCGCTGCTCGTCGTCTCGATGCGCTTGCTCGGCCGCTGGTCGCTCCCGCGCTTCCATCATCTGGCGCAGGCGCTGATCCCGCTCGCGGGATGCGGCGTCTTTCTCGGCCTGTCATCGCTGACGGTCACGCTGCTGCGCCATGACGGCTTTGCGCTCGATTTCGTCTCGCCGCTGCGCGCCGGCCTCTTGCTCGGCGCGGTCGCGTGGTCGCTGTGGCTCGGCTGGCAGATCGCGGCCCTGTACACCGGCTCGCTCGTGCGCCGCGCCGCTGCAATGGCGCCCTTGGTCCTCGCGCTGGGACTGAGCGCCGGGACCTGGGCCTCGCTGTTCTGGCATTCTTGACCGCTGCGCCTGCAGCGAGGTCGCATTTTGGCTCTGACCACAGTACCGCCTCATCCT
>CAZTTL010000180.1:0-7655 GCA_964616635.1 uncultured Rhodoplanes sp.
ATGCTTACGTCCGGCGGCCGCTGCGGTCCTGCTGGTTGAGCCAGTCGGCGAGGGTGCCCGGGGACCGCTTCTCCGCTTTGCCGCGCTTGCCCGGAGTGCTGCTCGATCGGCCGCTGGTGCCGGCGCCGCTAGCGGATTTTCTGACCGCCGGCTTGCGCTTCGGTGGCGCCGAGGCCGCCATTTCCGCTTCGCGCGCAAGCCGCAATGCCCGCAAGCGCTCGGTCTTCTCGCGGATGGCGATCGCCTGCGCCTCGTATTCGGCCATCGCCTTCTTGGCGTCGCCTTCTTGGCGCGCTTTCTTGAAGGCGCCCTGAGCCTCCGGCTTTTTGTCGGCGTCCGTCATGGTCGGCTCCTCTCGCCTGAATTTGCGCGCGCTCGGGAAAGAACGGCGGGGGCATCAGTCCCCGCCGTAGCGATGGGCGACTATAGAATGGAGACAGGCTCACTCCGCCGCTTTCCGCGCGGCGACGATCTGCTCGGCCGGTTTGCCGGTCAGCTCGGCCATGTGGTCGAACTTGAAGGTGAAGGTGCCGACGCCGGCGGTCGCCGAGCGAATCTCGATGATCAGGTCGCCGATCTCCGATTCCGGCATCAGCGCCCGGACCTGGTCCCAGCCCGGCCAGCCCTCGCGGGTATCGAAGCCGAGAATCTGGCCGCGCCGGCCGGAAAGAATCGCATTGATCTTCGCCGTCGCGTCGGTCGGGCACGTGATCTCGACCTGGTGGATCGGCTCGAGCAGCACCGGATTGCATTGCGGCAAGGCCTCGGTGATGCCGATGCGGCCGGCCGTGCGGAACGCCATGTCGGACGAGTCGACGGTATGATAGGAGCCATCGATCAGCGCCACCGCAAGGTCGACCACCGGAAAGCCGAGCGGGCCTTCCTTCAGCCCGTCCTTTACTCCTTCCTCGACCGAAGGGATGTAGTTGCGCGGCACCACGCCGCCGGTGATGCGCTCGCCGAACTCGAAGCCGCCGCTGCGCGGCAGCGGCTTCACCTCCAGCACCACGTCGCCGAACTGGCCATGGCCGCCGGACTGCTTCTTGTGGCGGCCGCGCTGGGTGATCGGCTTGCGGATGGTTTCGCGGTAGCCGACGCTCGGGCGCCGGCGCTCGATGGCGACGCCGAAGCGCTCGGCGAGCCGTTCGGTGGCGACCCGCAGATGCATCTCGCCCTGGCCCCACAGCACCACTTCGTGCGCCTCGGGATTGTGGATCACCGTGATCGAAGGATCCTCGTCGACCAGCTTGGTCAGCGCCTGGCCGAGCTTCACGTCGTCCTTGCGCTCCTTCGCCGAGATCGCGATCGACAGCACCGGCGGAATCGGGGGCACGTCGGCGACCGGCTCGGGCGGCGTCTTTCCGGTCGAGAGCGTGTCGCCGGTCTTGGCGCCGTCCAGCTTGCCGAAGGCGACGGTGTCGCCAGCCGTGGCGTTGGGCCGTTTTTCCGTCGCGGAACCCGTCATCTTGAAGAGGCCGGCAATGCGGCCAGCCTCGCCGGTGGGAGTGTTCAGGGTGTTGCTGTCGGAAATCTGGCCAGCGAGCACACGCGCGAGCGACAGCTTGCCGCCATGTGTCGTGTGGAAAGTCTTCAGCACATAGGCAACGGCCTCGCCCTTGGCGTCGATGCCGAGCCGCTTCGCCGTTTCCTCCACACCGGGCACCTCGTGGCGCAGCGCCTTCATCAGCCGCAGCACGCCATTGGTGCGGGTCGCGACCCCGATCAGCACCGGACAGACTTCGCCGGCGCGCATTTCCTTGGCGAGATCATCGAACACCTTGTCGCGCGGCGGCGGAATGTCTTCGAGCAACTGCTCCATCAGCTCGTCGTCGTGATCGGCAAGCGTCTCCAGCATCGAAAACCGCGCTTCCTTTTCACGGCTGAGAATGTCACCTTCGAGCGGCACGATCTCGGAGGGCATGTGCTCCTTGTAGACATAGGCGCGTTCGAGCGCGAGGTCGACAAAGCCGCTGACGATGTCACCGTTCCAGGTCGGGATCTGGCGCAGCAGCAGGGGCGACCGCGACGCCGGCTGCAGCATCTTCAGCGCATCGGTAAGCCCGGTGTCGGCCTTGTCGATCTTGTTGAGGAAGACCAGGTGCGGAATCTTCAGGTCTTCGATTTCGCGCAGGATGAGCTGCAATTGTGGCGTCTTCTTCTCGTCGGCCTCGCACACGACGATTGCGGCATCGACCGCGGGCAGCGCTGCGCGCATGTCATGGATGAACTCGACCGAGCCCGGGCAATCGATGAAGGTGTAGGTGTCGCCCATGAAGGTCGTGGTGGCAGAGGTGAGCTCGACGCTCATCTTGTGCTCGCGCGCTTCCTTGCTGGCGTCGCCGACGCTGGTGCCCGCATCGACTGATCCCTGCCGTCCGATGGCGTCGGTCCGCGCGAGGATGGCCTCCAAAAGCGTCGTCTTGCCGCTCTGAAATGGCCCAACCAGTGCAACGCATCTGGGTCCTTTCGGTCCGCCGCCATTATCGCCCATTCTTGTTCTCCGTCGTCTTGAGCTCAGCCCTCTTGCGGGGCTGCGTCAGAGCGAAGTCCGCTCCTGAAAATCGGAATTCGCGCTTTCGATCATAATCCGTATCGTCATCGGCGAGCCGCTCCCCGCCCCCGATCAGAGGGGGCAGGCGTGGCCGCGAGAAGAGGCTCTATCGTTCCAGCCGGCACGCCGCTTGGCAAGGGCGAGGGCGGCGCAACATGCTCCGCGCGCCGGCGCCCGGGCCGCCTGTCAGCGGCTCGCTCCAGAGATGCGGCGTGCGCCTTGCGCCTGCGCTGAAAACCGGCGGCTATGCCGGAACGGGAGGGAAGGACTTAACGCACGAAACGCAAATCGAGACCGGCGATGCCGGCAGCGAGATTGAAACCCGACTGACCCTGGACCGAAACCGGCTGAAGCGCAACCGTACCGCCGGAACCGCCGACAAGGATATTGGTGCCCAGCCCGGCAACGACGGAAGCTTCCGCGCCGGCGCCAGCATATTCACCCGCGAGCGCCCCGGCCGGGCGGTCGGTGGGCGCATAGACGATCCAGATCATGACCCCGCCACTGGTTGCGCCGAGGTCAAGACCAACCCGTGTGAAGCTGCCGGTATAGACTTCAACCGGACCGGGGATCGCCGGCGTGAACGTGCAGTAAACCTCCCGCTTGGAGCCGATGATAAGCCCGATCCCGGCGGATACGTCGCAGGTGAGACTTCCCGCCTCGACGCGTTCCTGTGCCTCGACTGGCGCCGCGCTTGCAAGCGCCAGCACCGCCGCGAGGACACCAAGCCCCGCGATCTGCCTGCCCATGGATACTTCCCTTTGTTGACGCCGTTCCATTTGCGCGGCTGGCCGCGCTATTTCAGATTGCCGCAGAACCGCTGAATGCGCTGGCAGGCCTCCTGTAGCGCTGCATTCGACGTTGCGTAGGAAATGCGGAAGTTCGGGCCGAAGCCGAAGGCCGATCCCTGCACCACCGCCACGCCCTCGGCGTCGAGCAACTCGGTAACGAAATCCTGGTCGTTCTCGATCTTCTTGCCCGACGGGGCAACCTTCCCCATTGTGCCCGCACAGGATGGGAACACATAGAAGGCACCGACCGGCGTCGGGCAATGCAGGCCGTTCGCCTGGTTGAGCATGCTGACGACGAGGTCGCGCCGCTCCTTGAAGGCCTTGTTGTTGCGCGGAATGAAGTCCTTGGGCCCGTCGAGTGCCTCGATCGAGGCCCATTGCGAGATTGAGCACGGGTTCGAGGTCGACTGCGACTGCACGGTCGCCATCGCCTTGATCAGGTGCTCCGGCCCGCCGGCAAAGCCGATGCGCCAGCCGGTCATGCAATAGGCCTTCGATACCCCGTTCACGGTGAGGGTGCGGTCGTACAGTTTCGGCTCCACCTGCGCGACGGTGGAAAACTGGAAGTCGTCGTAGACGAGGTGCTCGTAGATGTCGTCGGTCATCACGTGGACCTGCGGGTGCCTCACCAGCACCTCGGTCAGCGCCTTCAGCTCGTCGCGCGTATAGGCAGAGCCGGTCGGGTTCGATGGCGTGTTGAGGATCAGCCACTTGGTTTTCGGCGTGATCGCGCGCTCGAGCGCCTCCGGGGCGAGCTTGTAGCCCGCTTCCGCGGTGGTCATGACCCCGATCGGCGTACCGCCGGCGAGCAGCACCATCTCCGGATAGCTCACCCAGGATGGAGCGGGAATGATGGCTTCGTCGCCCGGGTTCAGGGTCGCCATCAGCGCGTTGTAGAGCACGTGCTTGCTGCCGACCCCGACCGAAATCTGGCTCGGCTTGTAGTCGAGATCGTTCTCGCGCTTGAACTTGCGGACCACCGCCGCCTTCAGCTCGGGAATGCCGTCGACCGCGGTGTATTTCGTCTCCCCGCGCTCGATCGCCTTGATCGCCGCCGCCTTGATGTTCTCGGGCGTGTCGAAGTCCGGCTCGCCGGCACCGAGACCGATGACGTCGCGGCCAGCCGCTTTGAGCACGCGCGCCTTGTCGGCAGCGGCCATGGTGGCCGACGGCTTGATGCGGCTGAGGGAGTCGGCGATGAAGGGCATGTCTGTCTCCGCATGGGCGGTTGCGCCAACGTGGTAACGGCCGCGCCAGCGAACGGCAAGTGCCTGTTCCTGCGCTGGTAACAGAAAGCCACGAAGGAGGTTGCAGCACCGGGTTCCGGGCAACCCTCCCTTAAGGCGCGGCTGGTAGATACCGCAGGTCAGAGCTTTCTTATGGCGGAGCGCCCGCGGACCCGGCTGGGGCAATTGTGGGCGCAGGAGTGGGTATGGCTTCGGCTCTCGCGATGGTGCGGAACGGCGACTGGGTGACGCCACACCGCATCCGTGTCTGGACCTGGGCGGCGCTGGTCGCGAGCGTGGCCGGGCTTGGCTATCTGCTGATTGGATCGAACGGGCTCACCGATTCCTTCGGTCGCCCGTTGGGGACCGATTTTTCCAATGTCTATGCCGCCGGGACCTTTGTCCTCGACGGACAGCCGGCGGCGCCGTTTAATCCCGCGCTTCAATATGCGCGCGAACATGCGATCTTCGGCCCCACAGTCGGGTTCTACGGCTGGCATTACCCGCCGTTCTTCTTGATCGTGGCGGCCGGGTTGGCGCTGCTGCCCTATTGGGCCGCCCTTGCGGTGTGGCAGGGCGTCACCTTCGCGCTCTATCTTGGCGCGATTGCCTTGATCCTGGGTGGCTTTGCGCCGGCGCGCGCCGGGACGCCCGCGGCTCGGGCCGGCCTTGGCGAGCGGCTCGGCAATACCGGCAACCTGTGGCTGCTCCTGGCGATCGCTTATCCAGCGGTGTTCATTAATCTCGGACACGGCCACAACGGCTTTCTCACCGCGGCGCTGCTGGGGGCAGCCCTCGCGATTCTTGATCGACGCCCGCTGCTCGCCGGTGTGCTGATCGGGCTTCTGGCCTACAAGCCGCAATTCGGCCTGCTGATCCCGCTGGTGCTGGTGGCGACCGGACGCTGGCGCACGTTCACTGCCGCGGCGGTGACAGTTGCGGCTCTGGTTGCGCTGGTCACGCTCGCCCTCGGCGTTCCGGTCTGGGAGGCGTTCGCGCACTCGACTGCCTTCACCCGCACCGTCGTGCTGGAAGCTGGCTCGACCGGCTGGGAGAAGATCCAGGGCGTGTTTTCGGCCATCCGCATGTGGGGTGGACCGGTGCCGCTCGCCTATGCCGGGCAGGCGATGACCACGGCGCTGCTGGCTGTTGCCCTGGTCTGGCTGTGGCGAAGTGAAGCGGCCTATGCGCTCAAAGCCGCGGCGCTGGCGGTCGCCGCCATTCTCGCGACGCCCTATGCGCTCGACTATGACCTGATGGTGCTCGCCCCGGCGCTGGCCTTTCTGGCCTGCGACGGAATCGAGCGCGGCGTTTTGCCCTACGAGAAAAGCCTGCTCGCAGCGGCGTGGCTGGTGCCGCTGGTGGCGCGGTCGGTTGCAGGTGCAATCCTGATCCCGCTCGGCACCTTCGTCATGCTCGCGCTGATGGTGCTGATTCTGTGCAAGGCAGCATGGCGGCCCGAGCACAAGATCGCCGCGGTCGGCGTCCCGGCGGAATAGGGATGAGACCCTTGTCCGCCGGAACCGGCCAACGCCGGGGGCGCTTCAGTGCCGCGAACTCACTCCTGACGGAACATCGTTCCGTATTCCTCCGCCGCGGCCCGCAGCAGCTCATTCATCTGCTCGGGGCCGAAATTGTCGATCGAGCCGAGCGAACGGCCGGAGGCGCCAGGCTTGTACAGCATGATGTCGCGGTCGACGACATTGATCGAATATTTCGGGCCGTCGTAACTCTGCCCGGACCCGGTCGCGGTCTGGACGAGCCAGAAATCGGCGTGGGGATGGTTGGTGGAGCTATGATTGAGATTGAGGTCGTGGCGCACCCCGACCCCGTGCTGCCGCAGGGACTGATCGGCTTGCGTGACCGCGGGAACAAACACCGTCTCGACCCAGGTCGCGCCGAGCTGGAACGAATCGGATTTGTTCTGCGCACGCGGTTCCGAACCGGCGCGGCGCCGTCCCGACTGGAATGCATCAGCGATACCAGACATAATAAATCTCCTTCCCTGACAAAGCGCGGCGGAGCCGCAAGGTTCCGCCGTATATGTAAACTGCGACGCTGCTGCGCGCGCTGGAGGACAACCCCACTGCGTGACGGCCTAACAAGAGTACGTCATTTCCTTGACAAGGCGGCGCGTTAATCCGACATGGCGAAGGCCAGCCGGGCGATCTTACCCTAGGCGGGTCGGTGCCGCGGGTCCATCAAGGAAGAACGTCATGAGCCATGCCATTTCGTCGCCTGCTTCGTCGCCCGCACCGGTCGTTCTCATCCCTTCGTCGAAGTCGGATGTTATCTTCGAGCGCTTGCGCGAGGAAGCCGCCTCGCTGCTGCGCGCCTCGCCTGAGCTCGGCAACCTGATCATTCCCTCCATCGTGAAGGCGCCGTCGTTCGAAGCTGCGGTCGCCCGTCGCGTCGCATCGCGGCTCGCCAGCGCGGATGTATCGGGGCATCTGATCAGCGATGCGTTCGACGAAGCCTTTCGCCATGACCCGGCGATTTCGCGAGCGCTGCGTGCCGACGTGCTCGCCGTCATCGATCGCGACCCGGCTGCGACCCGTCTCATCGAACCAGTACTTTACTTCAAGGGGTTTCACGCCATTCAGACTCACCGCCTGGCGCATTGGCTTTGGGGGGCAGGACGGCACGATTTTGCCCTCTATCTGCAGAGCCGTTCGTCGGAAGTGTTCCAGACCGACATTCATCCCGCTGTTCCCTTCGGCGAAGGCATCTTCCTCGACCACGCGACGGGTCTCGTTGTCGGCGAGACCGCGGTCGTCGAGGACGGCGTATCGATTTTGCAGAACGTGACGCTCGGCGGCACTGGCAAGGAAATCGGCGATCGTCATCCAAAGATTCGTCACGGCGTGCTGATCGGCGCCGGCGCCAAGATTCTGGGAAACATCGAAGTCGATCATAACGCGCGGGTCGCCGCGGGCTCGGTCGTGCTGCAGCCGGTGCCGGCGAATACCACGGTGGCGGGCGTGCCGGCGCGTACCGTAGGTCCGGCAGGATGCGCCGAACCGGCGCGCACGATGGACCAGATTCTCAGCCGCGAGGCCTACGAATCATTCGTCTATGTGATTTGAT
>CAZTTL010000181.1:0-2793 GCA_964616635.1 uncultured Rhodoplanes sp.
AAACCGCAGCACGCCGCCGACAATTTGAAGGCTCTGGAGTGGCGCCTGAGCGACGACGAGTTCGACGCGCTCGACCGTACTTCGGCTCCGACCGGATAGCTGGCGAGATGCAGACGAGCCCGCGCGGGCCTGGACTTCCCGAGGCGTTCTCCGCTCAAATCGGCCACCGGTCTGATTTCACCGCCTTTGGCCGTCGCAGCTCAGGCGCGCCTGCATTATGACGGCGCAGCCGACACGCTTGAAGATGATCCCTGTGAGCAAACTCGGCCGCCCGCTCCTTCCCCCGTGCGGGATCGCCGACGCAAGGCCGGACTGGAAGGATGTCGGCATCGGGGGATTGGCGAACCAGACCTGCTCTTACCACATAGGGGCGGCTAGATTGAACGGTGAGCCCTGTTGCGAACGAGAGCCTCCTCATGTGTAAGACCAGCCTGTTGGGAGCCGCGGCGCTGGTCGCCGCTCTCATTTTCCATACCGTACCGGCCTTCGCACAGGGAGGCGGCTATCGGGTCTATCCATGGTGTGCCATCATTAGTGGCGGGCGCTCGGGCGGAGCAACCAATTGCTACTTCTCGACCTGGGAGCAGTGCCGCGCGGCAGCCAGCGGTAACGGCGGCTTTTGTTACCGCAATCCATGGTATGAGGCCTATGGTCCCTATTACTCGTTCAAGCGCAGTTACCGCCCGTATTGATTTATGTGCTTCCGGCCCGCGTCGGCAAGGCCGAGAACGAGGCTCAACAACCGAGCGCGTACACCCAAGACGCGGATCACAGCCAACATCGCGTCGCTGCCCGAACTGCGGCCGCGAGGAATGACTGGCGATTGGCAGGTACGCCAAGTCATTGCTGGCGCAGAAGCCAGTGCGCCCGGGTCGCGTATGCCGAGCCGATGCGAGGCCGGACTGGCGCGCGACGGAGACACGGGAACCGGCAAAAAAGGGCCCCTTTTGGGGGCCCCAACGAAACAGAAGAAGAAGGCTGCTACGGCAACAGCAGCAATTGAATCACTGTTGCGCGATGAATTTCTCGGAGCGTTCGCGATCAAAAAAGTCAGTTCCGTCAGTCAATAGGAGAACCGGGAAGTAGATGAGAAGGCCGACTTCCGCGGCCCATTCGGGTCTTACCTGCGTCATCGCGACGAAAGCAGCAAGCCCTGCCACAACGTATGGCAACCCCCGCATAAGCGTTCTGATCATCAGCACCCCCTCTGGCTTGTCAGGACCTACGAAGCTGCGAAGAGTCCTGTCTCTCGCTCGGCAGTATCAGCCACGTAATTGCCGGCTTATAGACGCAACAAAGCCCGCGTATATGCGTATCAACACTGATCCGCTGAAGATTTGAACAGCGCCCCAGCGGTCCGTGGAGGCGGCGGTCACTCGCCGGCCGATGTTTCCATCTCGCCATTACGTCATCGGCTGAAAGCGGACCGTCGCGGCCCGGATGCAGAGCATACGTTTCCCGGAAAGGCATGTCGTCGAACTTGATCGGCGCGAACGATGGCGCCGGGCTCTTATCTATTTAATTTAAGCTGTGATTTGGCCCGGGCCCCGCCATCGGTGTCACCGCTCGCGTAGTACTTGAGGCAGTCGATGGCTGCCGAGACTTGCTGCCTTAGACAAACGTTTTCTGCAGTCAGGCGATCAATCATACTTCTGATGCGGTGCGTATAATATTTCTGCAAAACTTGCTCGACTTTCGGATTCGCGTTGGGGGCCATCCCTGGCACCCAAATCTCCGTTCTTGCCTCGGTGACCCCCTCTATATGCCATTCGACGATCGCCCTAACGATCTCCGGCTTGGGATGCCAATCGTACGCGCGAACTGCATAAAGCAACTCGCTGATCGCCTTTTGACGATGCGCAGATTGGATCGGGCTGCTCGTCATGGCATCAGCGCCCTCACTATTTGACCAGGAATGGTGGAGAATGATCGAAATGTTTCTCGACACCGTTCTCATTCCGCAAAGGCTAGCAATTCGACACAAAACCTGTGCATTTGTAAAAATGATGCCGCAAGATTCGTTGTTTTTCAACCTATAATTATCTTTTACTACGGCTTTAATGGTAATCTGATAGTTTAGATAGCCTTAACTTACTAGAATACCTTAACATCTCCGATCGGATATTGCAGTGCCACACGGCGGCGAACCGCGCTCCCTTTCGTGCCATCACCAATTCTCGAACTATTATTTCCTTGTTCGCTGAGCATAATGTATGCATAAAAATAATTGGTCTGGTCGGCGGTAAGGGGAAGGTCCTTGAGACTGTTAACGATCGGTGCTCCGGGAAGCGCTTTCAAGCAGGCAGCGAGCATAGCGATCCGCAGAGGATTCGACTTGTGCGATGCGGACAGTATCGAAGAAGCGGTACAGCTCGCGCGGTCCGGCAAGGTTGATTTGCTGCTTGCAGACCTCGGGATCGACATCCGCGACCTGGTTGCCCGAATCGACGCGCTGGGCCTGCCGACGCCAGTCGTTGCCTGCGGCCCGGAAAGTGATGCTCGCACGGCAGCGGGCGCGCTCGCGGCAGGTGCCAAGGAATACCTTCCGCTCCCCTGCGGCGCCGAGACGATCGCATCCATGTTTGCGACACTCGCGGCCGACCAACGCGCCAATGGCGACAGGCCAAGCGTTTATCAAAGCCAGGATTCTCAATCTGCCGAGTAGAGCATGATCCCGAACAGTTGCCGACTTTTCGGAAAAGATCATGCGACAAAACAAGAAGATAAAGAGCGCGATCGATTCAACCTCTAGAGCATTTCCGGCGAAGTGGATGCCGGTTCGCCGCCAGAAAA
>CAZTTL010000181.1:2893-6144 GCA_964616635.1 uncultured Rhodoplanes sp.
CGCGTTGCTTGTTTGCCCGGCCAGCACGCGAGCCCCAATGAGAACAAGCCGATGCCGGCGAGGCGCGCGAACACGATCGCCGCGCTGGAAAGCTCCGTGCCGAGCAGCAGCTCCCCGGCCGACGATGGCGACAGCATCAACGCCACACCGGTCAAGACCTCAACGATCGCGGCAAAGACAAGAAGACTTTGCTGAACAGTCATTCATCAAATATCCGTAAGTATTCACGTCGATCAATGTGAACAGGCTCACAAACCTTCGACGGTCATCGCGCACCATAAGCGTGCTTCCAACGAGGAAGCGCTCGACCTCGAAAGGACTTCGCCATGTTCCGCTCTGCTCTTCTTCTTGCCGCCGCTGCCGCTCTCGCTGTGACCGCCGCGACCGGCGCTGCTCAGGCTCGCCCCGTGCAGCACCTGAAAGTCTTCGACCAGGATTCGGGCAAGACGATCTTCGACGACGGCAAGCTCGACGGCAAGGGCTGCATCTTCGGTAAGGAGGCCGTGTTCGACAAGGCGACCGGCTCCATCAAGGTGGTTCCGAAGCTGAAGTGCAACTTCGACCACTTCTGATCGGTCTTGCGGACGTACGCATCAACCCTCACGCCCGTCGCCAATGCGCGCGGCGGAACAGGAGACGACACCATGACGCTCAAAGCCCTCGCCGTTACCGCCCTGGCGGCGCTGACGCTCGCATCGGCCGCCCTGCCGGCCGCGGCCTTCCACTATCGGCCGATGCCCATCAAGGTGCTCCGGCCTTGGCAGATCAAGCCCGGCACGCCCGTCGAGCTGAACCCGCAGCCACTGCCGCCGAAGGAGATCGTGCGCGGCTCGTTCCAGTCCCGATGAGTCTGGGATGATCGCGCATCGTCGGGCGGGACGCGCTGCAAACGTCCCCGCCCGAACGGCGGGCGCTTGCAGGCCAGCAGGAAAAGTTAGTCCTTCTTTTTGATGATCTTGGTCTCGACCGCCTTCATGACGAAGGTCTTCGGGTTGGTAATGCAAAATGTCTTCAGCTTTTCAATATCGTCCTTGAAGGCCTGAACCTCGACAATGGTGTTGTCGCGCTTGCCGTTATAATAACCGCTGAGCCATAGCGCGATGAAGTTCGGATCGGCCACTTTGAACGATAACCACTGCTCGCACGTGATCTTCGAGACATCAATCGTGGTCTGCGCCTGAACCGGATGTGCGAGCATCATGCTGCCGGCCATGGCGAGTCCGACAATGCCGAAAACTTTCATCGTTGAGCTCCGATTTTGCGTCGCGTCGGGATCTTAAGGATCGCAAAGGGCGAAGGCGATGGGGCCATGCTCCTACAGGTTTCGCAGCCGTTCCCATTCCGACCTTGCAAGCCCTCTACGACAACGCGGCAATCGCCGCGGCGAGCTTTTCCGCCTGCTCCGCAAGCACGGCCGGTTCTTCGCGAAAGGTCGCGGGCGGTTTCAGCGGCTCACCGGTATGGCGCGGCAGCACGTGCACATGCAGGTGGAAGACCAGCTGGCCGCCGGCCGCCTCGTTGAACTGGTGGACGGTGACGCCATCGGCTTTGAACGCCTTGACCGCCGCCTTCGCCACTTTCTGCGCAACCTTGTGGACATGGGCGAGGTCGTCCGGGGCGATGTCCAGAATATTGCGGGCCGGCTTTTTCGGGATCACCAGCGTATGGCCGGGCGCACGCGGCATGATGTCGAGAAAGGCGAAGGCACGGTCGTCCTCGTAGACCTTCTGACAGGATACTTCGCCACGCAGAATTTTCGCGAACACATTGTTGGGGTCGTAGCTTGCCATTGGAGTCTCTTCCGTCTCGATGTCACTGCCGCAAGCAAGCTTGTCCTCCACGGCGCCCGAGAAGGCAATGGCCACGAGGCGGACGCAAGTGCCGCGGCAGGCCCTGCCCATCCCGGCAAACCCTTGCCATCGCCCACGCCCTGCTGTGCCAACGCGGCCGGAGAGGACTGCGTTGGGTGAATCTTCCGTCCGGCCGTTTTAGCTGTTTACGCCAGGCTCAACCGCTTTTTCCGCTCAGGGCATCGGCAATCGTGCGCGTGTTGTAGCGCATCATGTCGACATAGGTCGCCGCCGGGCCGTCGGCGGGCGACAGCGCGTCCGAGTAAAGGGTACCACCGACCTTGGCATTGGTCTCCTTGGCGATGCTGCTGAGCAACCGGTCGCTCTCGACATTCTCGAAAAAGACGGTCGTCACCTTCTCATTCTTGATCTGCCGGATGAGTCGCGCGATGTCGCGCGCGCTCGGCTCGGTGTCGCCGCTGACGCCCTGCGCGGCGAAAAATTCGATGCCATAGGCCTTCTCGAAATAATTGAAGGCGTCATGGGTGGTGATCAGCCGCCGTTTATCGGCCGGGATGGTGGCGACGGCCGCCCTGATGTCACGATCGAGCGCGTCGAGCGTGCCGAGATAGCGCTCGGCATTGTCGCGATAGGCGGCAGCATTCGCGGGATCGACGCCGATCAGCGCATCGCGGATATTGGTCACGTAGATCTTGACGTTGCCAACGTCCTGCCAGGCATGTGGATCACTCGCGCCGTGATCATGCGCCTTGGCGTGGCCGTGGCCTTCGTCGTGCTCATGCTCATGGGCGGTGAGCGCCTTCACGCCCTTGCTCGCGACGAGCGTGGCGCCGTGATAGCCCGAGGCTTTGATCAGGCGGTCGGCCCAGCCTTCGAGGCCGAGCCCATTCAACACGACGAGTTTTGCCCCCGCGAGCTTGCTGGAGTTCGCCGGTGACGGCTGAAAACTGTGCATGTCGACATTGGGCCCGACCAAGAGAGCGACAGTGACATGGTCGCCGCCGACCTGCTTCACCAGATCGCCGATGATCGAGAAGCTCGCGACGACCGGCACCTTGTCGGCCGCCTGTGCCGTCGCAACCATGAGCGTGCTGACCAACAGCGTCGCCAGAATAGAAAAGATTCGTCTCACCTGATCATCTCCTCGATGGAGCCATTCGGCCCGCTCGCACCAGACGAACCGCGCGCGGCGATGCCTCGTGCCGTCTTCCCCCGCGCGTCCCCGCCGCTGTGGCGCTTTTGAGACACCGCCGGGCGATCGATCGAAATCGGGCAACTCCGGATTGACCGGCAGCCCGGCTCGAAATGTTATACTATAACATAACAGATCGGGAAAGGCTGAAATGGGGCATGTTGTCGAGGGTCGTGGTGCACGGGGTGCGCTTCATAAAAGCCGCATCGTGCCCTCTTGGACACACGCGCGCATATCTCCTTATGGCG
>CAZTTL010000181.1:6244-7637 GCA_964616635.1 uncultured Rhodoplanes sp.
CCGCTGGCGACGCCCGGCGTGCGCATCAAGCTTGATCCGAGCGAGAACATCTCGCTCCTCGCCGCGATGTTCAATGGCGATCCCGCCGGCCCGCCCGGGCCGGGCGAGAGTGAGGATCCGCAGGTACGCGACCGCCATGGCCTGAATTTCCGCCTCAAGGATCTGCCGCTCCTGATCGGCGAAGTCCAGATCAAGCATGCCGCGCTCGGCCTGCCCGGCACCGTCAAGCTCGGCGCCTGGGCGCATTTCGGCAAATTCGACGATCTGCGCTTCAGCGACGACGGCCTGCTGCTGGCCGACGAGGACAACAGTAGCGGCAATCCGCTGCGGCACCGATACGATCGCGGCGCCTATGGCATCATCGACCAGCAGATTTACCGGCTGCCGGGCGGCGGCGCCGACAAGGGCATCGGCGTGTTCACCCGGGTGTCGGCAAGCCCGGCCGATCGCAACCAGATCGACTTCTATGTCGATGCCGGCATCAATTTCGCCGGGCTCGTGTCCTACCGGCCGGACGATGCGTTCGGGGTCGCCTTCGGCTATGCCCAAATCTCGTCCAACGCCCGCGCCTTTGACCAGGACGTCGTGTTCTTCTCCGGCGTCCCCTCCCCGATCCGCGATTATGAGGCGGTGATCGAAGTCTCCTACAAGGCACAGATCATCCCGGGTTGGACCATCCAGCCGGATTTCCAGTACATCTGGCATCCCGGCGGCCACATCGCCGATCCCACCGATCCCGCCGGCATCCGCCCCATCAAAGACGCCGCTGTCTTCGGTGTCCGGACCACCATCAATTACTGAACCGACGTCCGATTGTGCCGACGGATGCACTGCCGAATCTTCCCTCTTCCCGCGTGGGAGAGGGAAAGACCGGGGCCTATCGAACGGATGGCAGATGCGAGGCCATGAGCCCGCGCCTCGGCCTGATATGCTCGCTCAGTGCGTCCAGGGGTTGCGGCGGGAGAACGAAAAATTATCCGAATAGGCGACGGTGCGGCGGCTGACTCGATGCGGTTCCCGCACCTCGTAAGGGATGCCATTGCTTTCGCAATAGGCAACGGCCTCTTCCTTGGTTTCAAAGCGCAGACGGACCTGCTGGCGCATGTCGGTCGAGCTGGTCCAGCCCATCAGCGGCTCGACCATGCACGGTTCGCTCGGCTCAAAATCGAGCACCCAGAACTTGGTGCGGCCGGCGCCGGACTGCATGGCGTTTTTCGCGGGCTTATAAATGCGAGCGATCATTAACGAGCCCCCCGGGCCAAAGTCAGTGTCGGTTTCCCGCTGTCAGAATCCGAGCCTGAATTGACAGCATTTTCTGGTCGGGGCAGCAGGATTTGAACCTGCGACCTGGAGTACCCAAAACTCCCGCGCTACCAGGCTGCGCTATGCCCCG
>CAZTTL010000182.1:0-5286 GCA_964616635.1 uncultured Rhodoplanes sp.
TGAGCTGAGACACCGAGCTTTCCGAATTCTTGTACGACGCATCACCCTCGACGCCGACCACGAAATTCCCGAGTTGAACGCGATAGCCAAGGAACCCACCAAACGTATAGCTGGGCGCATTTTCCTTGAAGCTGAACGGCGTCTCGTAGCAGTAGCTGCCCAGGGTGGAATAGGGCGGGCAGATATATGCGCCGGGTTCGACGAAGTTGTTGCTGGCGAAGCTGCCGCCGTTGGAGCCGCCGACCTGGCCGCCGCTCCAGCTCTTGGCTTGGCGAACCGGCTCTCGCCGCACCGGTCGCGCAGCGCGCCGCGGCGGAGCGTGGCGAGTAACCCGAGCGGGCTTGACGCGCCGCACCGGCACTGGTTCGTCGGCGAGAGCGGGTACTGCAACGGCGATCGCCGCGAGCAGCCCGACACCAGACAGCAGAATCCGCTTCATGATTGTGCCCCCCAATCTTCTGAAACGGATCGTAACGATTCCGCGCGTCCTTGTGGAGGGCGCTGTTGCCATCATTCTGCCTTTTCGTCGGCAACGTGGTATACTTGCAACGGTTTGGCATAGCCCGCGCGCGCAGACACCCAGTATTAACAATATTGCATAATAATCTCGTATGGCTGCGTCTGTGTCCCCAGCCTCTTCCGATTGATTCCGCGCAGCCGACGATCCCGCCCCCCGCGCTTAAGGCTTCGCGCCTTCGCCGATGATCGAGAACGGCCCCCAATACGCCGGATCGGCATTGCGTGGGGATGTCCTGTCGTCGAGATAGGCGAGCATGGCGCGGCGCAGAGCCTCCGCCCGGCCAATGCCCGGATTCTCCGCCATGATCTTGAAGGTCGAGGTCGTGAGCTTGGTCGCCGCATCCGATTGGACCGCCCAATGCGAGACCAGCAGGGCCCGGGCACCGGCATAGAAGAAAGCGCGAGCGAGGCCGGACAGCGCCTCCGCCCCCGGGCGGTTGCCGGCAATGGTGTTACACGCCGACAACACGACCCAGTCGGCATTGAGCTTGAGCTGCGTCACCTCGCTGGCGGTCAGGAGGCCGTCATCCTCCGCCGTCGGCTTGCGCGGAAGCGTGAAGGCAAGCGACGGCTCGGCAAGACCTTTAACGTCGCCAGCGACAAGACCGTGCGTCGCGAAATAGACGATCCGGTACTGGTCAAGCGGCATATGCTTGATCGTCGTTTCACTGGCTTGCTCACGCAGCTTGATATCGCTCGGCGACGCCCCCAGCTGCCGCGCAACTTCTTCCAACTCGACGGCCGTTTCCTCCAGCCGCGGTAGCGCACTGGCCAGTTTCCCGCGATCGATTCCGGCACCACGCCAGAATTCCGAATAGGCCCGGGTGATGCTGCGCTTGTGCCCGCGGGCCTGTCCTGGCGCCGGCCCCGCCTCGTTGTCATTGAATACTGGATCGCCGAAGCCGACCAGCGGCTTTTGCGCCGGCTCCGTGCCCACTTGCGAACGCAACGCGCGCAGGCTCGCGACGGACGGCAGCACCGTGACGGCGTGCCGCCGGATCAGCCAAGCAGCGTCGCGATAGCGCTGCGCCTCCGCACTCGCACGCTTTGACGAGCCCTGCGGCAGCGCCAAAGCGGGCTTTTCAGTCACCAGCAGATGGAAGGGCAGCGCGGTCAGCGGCCCCGACGGCACGATCAGCAATTGCTGCTTGTCGCGCACCAGCCGCTCGACCGGACCGATCAGCGTCTCGTAAAGGTCATACGCGGTATCGAGGTCGAAACCGTCGCGCTTGCCACCCGGACTGTCGGCGCCGAACCCCAAACCCTTGCGGAAACGTGCGACTTTGTCGGTGAGCGCATTGAAACCCTGAGGGATGGTCTTCCACTCGTAGCCGTTGCGGGTGAGCGCGAAGACATAGCTCTCTTTGTCGCCGACGAGCAGAAAGACCAGCGCCTCATTATCATGCAGACGCTGCGCAACGTCCTCACGGGTCATCGGCTGGGGATTGGTAAGCGCCGCATAGTCGCTGAATTCGCGTCGCAGCCGCTCCGTGAGGTCGGCGATCTTTTTCTCGGTATCCGCCATCTGCTTGCGGATGGTGGCAGCGATCGCGGCGTTTTCCGGCGTGCTCGGCTTCGACAACGCGTCCGTCAGCGCACGGTCGCGGCTGCGCCAGAAGGCGGTCAGATCCTGGTTCTCGCGCACCAGCTTGGCCAGCGCATCATTGCCGGCCGCGACCCGCACGCCCAATTGCTGGATCGCCGCGGCCGCGGTGGACTGGCCGGCGCGCTGCGCGTTCTCCAAGGCTTCTTCGCCGAGTGCCGGCGCGCTTTCGAGCCCCGCCTGCCGCGCCGCAGCAGCGCTCGCGACGTGGTTCACGAAATAGTTCGAACGCTGCTCGAGCAGGCCGGCGGACTCACCGGGCTGCCCCGCGGAGTCGGCCGCAGCATGGGCAAGCACCGCCGCGGTTGCCTGGCGCGAATAATCGAGCGCAGCTTTCGCATTGCCGCGCGCAAGATTGAGGGCGGCGAGTTGATTGAGGACGCGCGCGACCTCGGGATGGTTTTCGCCACGTGTTTCTTTGTTGATCGACAGCGCCCGCTTCAGCGCCGCCTCGGCATCATCATACCGATGCTCAAGCTCGAACAGCTTCGCCTGCGAGATCAGGACCGTCGCGATATAGCGGTGGTTCGGCCCAAAGGTCTTGGTAAACGTAGCGAGCGCGCGCTCGAACTGCTTCTCCGCCTGGTCATATTGCCCAAGCCCAGTATAGGCGACGCCGAGTTTGCGCACGACTTTGGCGGTGTCGGGATTGTCCGGGCCAAGCGTCTTTTCGACGACGGCGAGAGAACGCTTGGCATAGGTCTCAACGTCGGCATAGCGCCCCTGCAGCTCGTAAAGCTGGGCAAGGTTGTTGAGGACCGTCGCCACTTCGGTCGAGGTCGGACCATACACGCCTTCGCGGATCGCCAGCGCGCGCTTGTAGAGCGCCTCGGCTTCGTCGACGCGCTCCTCGTCGGCATAGACGCTCGCAAGATTGTTCAGCATCGTTGCCAGCGCCGGATGCTTCGGGCCGAGCGACTTTTCCGCGAGTGCGATCGCGCGCTGGAACTCGCGGTCGGACTCGGCGTAGCGGCCCAGCCGCTCGTTGAGGTGAGCGAGATTGTTGATGTTGAAAGCGACCGCCGGATGCGACGGCCGGATTTTCTCATTGATGGCGCGGGCGCGCTCGAGTGCCGCCGCGGCCTCATCGAAGCGCCCCTGATCCTCGTAGATTTTGGTCAGGTTGTTCAGCGTATCCGCCACTTCGACGCTATTTGCCCCGGCGGTCTTCTCGGCAAGGCTGAGCGCCTTGTCATATTGGGCCTCCGCCTCATCGTAGCGCGCCTGGAAGCGGTAGACGTCGCCGACATTCATCATGAGGGTCGCGAGCTTCGGGCTGTCGCCCGCGGTTTTTGCGGTGGCATCGCGCGCCGCCTTGAACATCGCCTCGGCTTTGCCATAGCGACCCATCAGCAGATAGACCTTCGCCAGATTGGCGTTGACCTGAATGAGGTTCGGATCGTTCGCCGGCACGTTCCTTCTGAGAATGCTGATAACGCGCTCGAATGACTGCGCCGCTTCCGGGTACTGCCCCAGCGCCTGCTGCGCGCGGCCGAGATCATTCAGCGCCAGCACATAGGTGAACGAATTGGTGCCGCCACGCCGTGCCTGCCGCTCGGTCCTGGTCGCTTGCGCAAACGCGTCCTGGTATTTGCCGGCGGCGAAGAACTGCTGGAAGCGCTTTTGCGCCGCGGAGATGTTCCCTTGCGCCACGACCGCGCCCGTTCCCAGAAACAGCGCTAGGCCGATTGCGAGCAAGCCGCTCCGGCACGGGTGCTTCGTCGTCATGCAGCGATTCCTCGATTTATCAGCAACACCGCCGCAGCGGTCGACCGGTTCGCCGTTCCGACGGCCATCGTCGCCGACGACGCCTGTGTTGTCTCGTGAACTTTTTTTCAGACGCCGAGCCGGCGCGGCCATTGCCCGGCTGCCAGCCAAAAATGCATCCCTTCATCCCGAACGCGACGGCGCGCATCTTACAACCCTGCGCTTCCCTTATGCCGGCGGCTCGGAAGTGCATTAATAGGATAGAGTCAGCAAAGCGACATGCGGTTCATCGTGGGCGGTACGCACCCTTCCTGCCGAGCGGCGGCCCCCGCCCCCGCCATCGATCGATGCCCTCCCGGGCTACCCGACGACGCGCCCCTGGTGTGTCGGCCCGAGGACATCCCTGTCGTTCCCGGAGCCTATGTGCTGGTGCTCGCGCTCACAAGACCGCTTGCCATCACGATCTGCGGCGTGACGCGAACGCTCGGCGCCGGCCGTTACCTCTATTGCGGCTCGGCCTACGGCCCCGGCGGCCTGCGGGCGCGCATCGCCCGGCATCTGCGCGCCGCGAAGCCGATCCGCTGGCATATCGACCGGCTGACGACGTCCGGCAAGGTCCGCGGCGCCTGGATTTTTCCCGGCGGCGACGAATGCGCCCTGGCGCGCTCGCTGGCGCATCTGCCGGCCCCGATTCGTGGATTCGGCAGCTCCGACTGTCGCTCTTGCCGCAGCCACCTGTTTCGCTGGCCGTACGGCGTGCGGCGACGCTGACCATGAGGGCCAGCCTTCAACCGATCCGGACGGCGCGCCAGCGCCCGCCCCTTCCATGCGCACCGCCGCGACCCCGCACAAGAGATTACCCACAGGGCCGCAACATCCTTTACGCGACTCATTCCTGCCGGCATGATCCCGTGCTGTTCACGCGGGGCGAATCACCCGGCTCCTTCGCCGCCGGCGTGGCGTGATCGTAAAGCTGGCGGATGTTGCGTCCGCCGGGCGTGGTTTGTTGTCGGTTTCGGAGCTGTGGGTCTCGGTAAGGAACGCAGTGAACAGCCAAGCCCGTCCGCGTCCCGTCCATTTCCGCGGTCGATCGTACCTCGCCTTCTCGCTGGCGCCGGAGCTGCCGCTTGCGAACTGGCTGGTCGATCTCGACGCGGCGATCAGACGTTCCGCCGGCTTTTTCGTCGGACGTCCCGCGGTACTTGACCTCGCGCATACGGAGCTGAGCCCGGAGGAGATTGCTCGCCTGATTCAGGATCTCAATGCGCGCGATATCCGCATCATGGGAATCGAGGGCGTGAACCCGGCCGCCCTCGGGCCCGGCCTGCCGCCCGTGCTGACCAGCGGCCGGCCCGCCTCCGGCGGAGAAATAACGCAGCCTCCGAGGGAAAAAGCGCCGGCAGAAAAAGCGCCGGCAGAAAAAGCGCCGGCAGAAAAAGCGCCGGCAGAAAAAGCGC
>CAZTTL010000182.1:5386-7567 GCA_964616635.1 uncultured Rhodoplanes sp.
GAAAAAGCGCCGGCAGAAAAAGCGCCGGCAGAAAAAGCGCCGGCAGAAAAAGCGCCGGCGAAAAAGGCACCAGCGAAAGCGACGCAGCCTCCACCAGAGCCGAGCTCGCTTTTGGTGGAGAACCCGGTGCGCTCCGGCCAAACCATCTATCACCCCTACGGGGACGTCGTCGTCCTGGGATCGGTCGGCTCCGGCGCCGAGATCGTCGCCGGCGGCTCGATCCATATCTACGGCGCGCTGCGCGGGCGGGCGATGGCTGGCGCGAACGGCAATGCCAAGGCACGCATTTTCTGTCGCAAGATCGAGGCCGAGCTGCTCGCGATCGGCGGCTACTACCGGACTGCGGACGACCTGGAAGAGGACCTGCGGAACCGGCCGATCCAGGCCTGGCTCGACGGCGAGACCATGGTGATCGCAGCCCTAGAATAGTGTTGCGGAGAAGGAAACGAAAATGGCCAATGTGGTAGTCGTAACATCGGGCAAAGGCGGCGTCGGCAAGACCACGTCGACGGCTGGCCTGGGGACGGCGCTGGCACAAACCGGGCAACGAGTCGCGGTGGTGGACTTCGATGTCGGCCTGCGCAATCTCGATCTCGTGCTCGGCGCCGAGCGCCGGGTGGTGTTCGATTTCATCAATGTCGTCCAGGGCGTGGTGAAGCTGCACCAGGCGCTGATCCGCGACAAGCGGGTGGAGACGCTGTGGCTGCTGCCGGCCTCGCAGACTCGCGACAAAGATGCGCTCACCGACGAGGGCGTCGCTCGCGTGATTACCGAGCTGCGCACCAAATTCGACTGGATTTTGTGCGACAGCCCGGCTGGCATCGAGCGTGGCGCGACGCTCGCCATGCGGCACGCCGACATGGCGGTGATCGTCACCAATCCGGAGGTTTCCTCGGTGCGCGACTCCGATCGCATTATCGGGCTGCTCGACGCCAAGACCGAGCGGGCGGAACGCGGCGAGCGCATGCCCAAGCACATCCTGATCACCCGCTTCGATCCCTCGCGCGCCAATCGCGGTGAGATGCTCAACATCGTCGACGTGATGGAAATCCTCTCCCTGCCGCTGCTCGGCATCATCCCGGAGAGCGAAGAGGTGCTGCGCGCCTCGAACCTCGGCGCGCCGGTCGTGCTCAACAATCCTGCGAGCGCGCCGGCCCGTGCCTACATGGACGCCGCCCGACGCCTTCTGGGCGAACAGATCGACATGGTCGTGCCTAGTGAGAAGCGTGGATTCTTCAACAAGCTGTTCGGACGGAGAGCGGCATGAACTGGTCGTCGCTATTATTCAAGCGGCGGAGCTCGGCGCCAGTCGCGCGCGAGCGGCTGCAAATCCTGCTCGCCCACGAGCGCTCCGCGCTCGGTCAATCGAACCTGGTCTCCATCCTGCGCGAGGAGATTCTGGCGGCGATTTCGCGCCATGTCGCGGTCGAGCCGGACAAGGTGCAGGTGAAAATGGACCGCGGCGCGGCCATCTCGACGCTGGAAATCGAGGTCGAGATCCCGAACCTCGCGGAAGCGGCGCAACTCGCGGTGAACTCCTGAGGCAGAGCGTTTCGAGCATTTTCAGGCGAAGTGGATACCGGTTCGCCGTCCGAAAATGCGACCACACAAAGAGAAAAGAGCGAAGCCCGATTCTATCAAAACGGGGTTCGCTCTAGACCTCGCCTCGCGCCAAAGGCGCCCCCTGGATCTTGCGCCGATGGATATCCGCGCTGCAGCCGATCACGATCGTGATGCGATCTGGGGCATTCTCGAACCGGTGATCCGCGCCGGCGAAACCTATCCCCTGCCACGCGACATGGAGCGCGAGGCGGCAATCGCCTATTGGCTTTCGCCGCAGCACGAGGTGTTCGTCGCGGTCGAGGGCGACAGTATCGTCGGCACCTATTATCTGCGGGCGAACAATGCCGGCGGCGGCGCGCATGTTGCCAATTGCGGCTACATGGTTGCGACCGGCGCGACCGGACGTGGCGTTGCGCGGGCGATGTGCACGCATTCGCTTGCCCATGCCAAGGCGCGCGGCTTTCGCGCGATGCAGTTCAATTTCGTCATCGCGACCAACGAGCGAGCCGTGCGGTTGTGGCAAGCGATGGGTTTTGCGATCGTCGGCCGTTTGCCCGGCGTGTTTGAACATCCGAGCCTTGGTTTCGTCGATGCGCTGGTGATGCACCGCGCGCTGTA
>CAZTTL010000183.1:0-7562 GCA_964616635.1 uncultured Rhodoplanes sp.
TCTCCTTCGTCATCGCTTGTTCTTCGCTCAGCTCAAACTCCATCGCTCCCTCGCCTTTCTTGCAACGCCACCTACGCGATCACGAGAAGAAGATCACCGGCTTCGACCTTGTCCCCCGCCTTGACCATGATGTCCTTGATGGCGCCGGCGCACGGCGCATAGATCATGTTCTCCATTTTCAGGGCTTCGATGACGAGAAGCTCGTCATCGACGTCGACCTTCGCGCCCGGTGCCACCAGGACCGACACGATCGTTCCTGACAGCGGCGCCTGAAGCTCTTCAGCCATGTTCCTCCCCTCTTGCTCCTCTTTTGCACGAGCAAATGCGCCGGAGCCTGCTGTTCACGCAGGTCGCTCGATTCAGACAAAGCCCTGGACGGATAAGCGCACTGCGATTGTCCAACGGCATCGCGTCGGAACTCTCCCTTCGCTTCGCGGAACGCGATGCTGTCGCGTCTCGTCAGTGACCGCGCGGCGCCGCGCGGGTCGCGGCTCAATTCAATCATAGGCCGGTGCAATGTCGAGCGAGGATTCACGATTGCGTTCCACACGGTACGGTTACGGTCTCTTCGACGGCTCGGCTGGCGAGGCTTGTGGAGTTCCCGGTGCGCGCGAACCACGCGAGGCCCAGGCAACCGTTCCGGCAAATCCGACAAGCGCAAGGATGGTCAGCGGCCCGCTGAGAGCGCGCGGGGTGATGAGTTCGAAATAGTCCGACACCACCCGCAGCACGACCGATGCGTGCAGCAGCACGAGCGAGCCATAGACCGCGGGATGATAGCGGACGGTGACACCGGTAACCGCCGGCAGAATGATCAAGGCATGGCCGAACACCATCGAGAGCACGAAGCCGATGGCGATGCCATGCACCGCCGCATCATAAGCGAACGTGCCAGAGCCCGGCGGCGACACGAGCAGATAGAGCCCGGTGACGCCGAGCCAGAAATAGCCGGCGAGCATGCAGGTCGCCGAGAAGCGGGTCTGCCCGGATTGGTGCACGGTGCGCCGCGCAATGTCATGGACCAGCAGCCAGGCGGTGCAGGCGAGATAGCCGAGCGCGGTGAGCGGCGCGCGGTCACGATCGAATTCGCCGCGTGCGGCACCGAAAACGATCAGCATCATGGCGACGACGAACAGCGCCTGGGCGGGGCGCGACGGCAGAAGCAGGCGGCTCAGTTCCAGCCGCTCGCCGGCAATCGTGAGCACGAGAAAAGCGAGCCACCAGCCGGCCGCATTCGTCATCGGCCTTCCGGTGAGCCAGAGCAGCGTGCCCAGTCCCCAGCAAATGGCGGCGAGGGTGAGCACGGCGGTGAACAGCGTGGGAAAGCGGACAAGGATGGTTCCGGTTGCGACCGTCAGCATCACGCTCGCGAGGATGAACAAGCCGCCTGCGATCGGCACCGCATGAAACAAGAGTGCCACCACCCCCAACACGGACAGCGCTGGTGCGGCATAGGCGAAGCCGCGATTGAGCGCGATCGCGCGCTCAAGGCTGATCAGCGTGCCGAAGAAGCCGCAGATCATCAGCGCGCCGTGCAGGTCGTCGAGCGAGCCGTTTCCCGGTAGTGCAATGCCGATGCGCTCGAGGCCGGTCCAAAACCCGGCGATGAGCGACACGCCGCCGATGGCGAGCGGAATGTAGCGCAGCCGCCTGGTCTTGCCCCCCGGCCCGGCCATTGCTCAGTTCGTCCGATCGGGGCCGTTGAGTGCGCGCCGCCCTTCCTCCGTCATCAGGTCCGGCGACCAGGGCGGATCCCACAGCAGGTGGACATGGATGGTCGCGGCATCGGGAAAGTGCCGCCGCACCGCAGCTTCCGCGTGCATCACCATCATCTCGCCGATCGGGCAGGTGGGGGTCGTCATCGTCATCTCGACGACAATGCCTTCGCGCGTGCGCTCGGCGCGGTAGACGAGGCCGAGATCGACGATGTTGATGCCGAGCTCGGGGTCGTGGACCTCTTTCAGGGCACGCAGGATTTCGGCGTCATTCATCTCTCGTCCCCGCCGGATGTCTCGAAGGGCCTATTTGAACGTGAACTTTAAATGATGCAAAGAGCGGCCCGCAGAGCAACCCCGATTTCGCGCAAGGCTGCTATGTGATTGGCCGTTCGACGGGCGCCGTCAATCGTGCACCACAGCAATATCCGGCGCATCGGGCCGTTTCATCCCGACCACGTGATAGCCGGCGTCGACATGATGGATCTCGCCGGTGACGCCGCGCGCAAGATCGGACAGGAGATACACCGCGGTATCGCCGACCTCTTCGATCGAGACGGTGCGGCGCAGCGGCGAGTTCAATTCGTTCCATTTGAGGATGTAGCGGAAATCGCCGATGCCGGCCGCCGCCAAGGTCTTGATCGGGCCGGCGGAGATCGCGTTCACCCGAATATTCTGGGCGCCGAGATCGGCCGCGAGATAGCGCACCGAGGCCTCAAGCCCCGCCTTGGCGACGCCCATCACGTTGTAATGCGGCATCCATTTCTCGGCGCCGTAATAGGTGAGGGTGAGGAGCGCGCCGCCATTGGTCATCAGCTTCTCGGCGCGCTGAGCCACCGCGGTCAGCGAATAGCAGCTGACCACCATCGTCTTCACGAAGTTCTCTTCGGTGGTGTCGACATAGCGGCCGTCGAGCTGGTCCTTATCGGAAAACGCGATGGCATGAACGACGAAGTCGAGCGTGCCGAACAGGTCGCCGGCGGCCGCGAAGACCGCGTCGAGTGTCGCCGGTTCGGTCACGTCGCAATGCCCCACGAGATGGGCTCCGAGCTCGCGCGCGAGCGGCTCCACCCGCTTCTTCAGCACGTCGCCCTGATAGGTGAAGGCGAGTTCCGCGCCGTGGCTGCGCGCCGCCCGGGCAATGCCCCAGGCAATTGAACGGTTGTTGGCAACCCCCAGGATCAGGCCGCGTTTGTTACGCAAGAGTCCTGTGGAATCCGGCATGAACGATCCTCGATCCTGCCGGAACTCCCGGCCAGCCGCCCCCTATGGCATAGGGTTTCCGCCTCTTCAAGGCGCGAACCTTGGCGCCTTGCGCCGCGCAGTGTCCGACAGTCATGCGTACCGTGCCGATCTTGCCGAGCACAGGAGAAGGTTTGCCTTCCGTCGCCGGCTCGGTTCCGCCACGATCTATGTCAATGCGCGGATCACGTTTAGAGACTAGCCACTTAGCATGGATGTTTGCGTGCCCAGATACCGCCAAGATCGTTTCAGCGAAGCCCGGTTTGCGCGCCATCGCGCGGCCCGCAGATCCGAATCGAGGCGCTCGTTTAAGCGCAAGCATCCGGTGCTAACCCGCAAACCCTGCTGCATTGCAGGCAGCGAAGGCGGGCACGATCGGCCGCAATGGTTTCGTTCGTGCCGCCGGCAGGTTATGATGGGGTGACGAAGAAACTGGGAGATTTGGCATGGCAGTTGGCAGCGCAATGCAATCTTTTTTCAAGCGCATTGCGCATACCCTGCGACTGGATTCCCGTCAAACTCCTTATAAGACACTTCGGCCTGTCGCCGTCGTTCTCGGCGGTGCGATCGCGGTGGCGACGGTGCTCCTGCTGGTGTCGTCGCTGCTGACCGCAGTGGTGCAGAGCTGGAGCCGCAGCGACTTGCAGCTGCGCGCGCGGATCATTCATCTGACGACGCAAGATCAGGTCGAGGCATTGCTGCGCGACACCTCGCCGGTGGCGAAGCTTCAGCTTGAGAAGTTGTTCAAACGCCTGATCAGCGACGAGCGCCTCGAAGCCGTGGGTATTTGCGAACCCGATGGCCAGATCCGCAACGCGACGCCGACCATGCCGGCGCGCCTGACGTGTGACAAGATTGCTCGCAGCAAAAAGGAAACAACCACCGAAATCAGTTTCGACACGCAGGACGTCCTCGTCTCGGCATTTCCGCTCAATGGCGGCAAGGACGGCCATCTCCTGATGGTGCAAGATCTGACCTATGCACGCTCGCGCTCTGACCAGGCCCGCGTCTATATTCTGATCGCGACGATTGCCGCGGCGACGCTGGTGGGTATTGCGGCGGCGTTTGCGGCGCTCGTGCTGTACCGCAATTGGCGCGCAGCCTTGCGCAGCGCCATCGAGGATATCCGCGCCGGGCGCGTCGATGTCCCGCATCCGCCGACCTCGCTGCCGGGCGAGCTTCGCCAGGCGCTCGATCAGTATGATCTCGTCCGCCGCACCATCGACGGCGTTCACATCGACTGGTCGCCGGAGACGCTCAGGCGCGCGTTGCGCAGCGAACTGCCCGACACCGAAGTTATCGTCGTGGCGAACCGCGAGCCGTACATTCATAACCGCGAGAACGGGCAAATCGTGGTGCAGATTCCGGCAAGCGGCCTGGTCTCGGCGCTGGAACCGGTGATCCGCGCCTGCGGCGGTACCTGGATCGCTCATGGCAGCGGCACGGCCGACCGCGAAACCGTCGACTCCAACGATCGCATCGGCGTGCCGCCGGGCGCGCCGAACTACACGCTGCGCCGCATCTGGCTGTCCGACGAGGAGCAGGACGGCTATTATTACGGCCTCGCCAATGAAGGGCTCTGGCCGCTCTGCCATATTGCTTTCGTACGTCCCAATTTCCGTGAAACCGACTGGGCCTATTACAAATCGGTCAATGCCAAGTTTGCCGACGCGGTCGTGCGCGAGGCGCGCACGTCTGATCCGGTCGTGCTGGTGCAGGACTATCATTTCGCGCTGCTGCCGCGCCTCGTGCGCAACAAGCTGCCGAATGCGACGATCATCACCTTCTGGCATATTCCGTGGCCGAACGCGGAAACGTTCGGCATCTGCCCGTGGAAGGAGGAGATCGTCGACGGACTGCTCGGCAGTTCGGTGATCGGCTTCCACACCCAGTTCCACTGCAACAATTACCTCGAGACGGTCGACCGCTTCGTCGAAAGCCGGATCGATCGCGAGCGGCGCTCGGTGACGCTCGGCGGTGACGAGACCCTGGTGCGCGCCTATCCGATCTCGATCGAATGGCCGCCCTCGGCGCTCGCGACTCAGGCGCCGGTGCCGACCTGCCGGGCCGCGGTGCGCGCGCGTTATGGCCTCGGCAACCAGGTTCGTATCGGCGTCGGCATCGAGCGATTCGACTATACCAAGGGCATCCTTGACCGCATGCACGCGGTCGACGCGCTGTTGAAACGCCATCCGGAGTGGAAGGGGCGCTTTACCTTCGTGCAGGCGGCGGCGCCGACGCGCAGCAAGATTGCATCCTATCGCCAGCTCCAGGAAGAGGCCGTGGCACTCGCCGATACGATCAATTCGCGTCACACCGCGAATGGCTGGCGACCGATCGTGCTGTCGATCCGCCACTATGAGCCGCCGGAAGTTTTCGAGGTATTCCGCGGCGCCGATTTCTGCGTGGTCTCGAGCCTGCATGACGGGATGAATCTCGTCGCCAAGGAATTCGTCGCCGCGCGCGATGATGAGCGCGGCGTGCTGGTGCTCTCCACCTTCGCTGGCGCGTCCCGCGAGTTGGCCGAAGCGTTGATCGTCAATCCCTATCATGCCTATGAGATGGCGGAGGCGATGCACCACGCTTTGCTGATGCCGGTTGCCGAGCAGGAGGCGCGCATGCGCCAGATGCGGGCGCTGGTGCGCACGCGCAATGTCTACCGCTGGGCCGGGCAGATGCTGCTGGATGCGGCCCAGTTGCGGCGGCGACTGGCGATCGAGCAATTGGCGCAATCCAATGCCGCTGCGGTCCTGTCCACCGTACGCGGTACCGCTGCCTGAACGTTTGGGGAGGCCCCGAAGTCTGTGCGCTTCGCCAAACAAGCGTGATAACAGTCACCAAAACAGGATAAATAGGCTCTGACCGGACGGGCGCCGCTTACTGCAGGGACCCGAACGGGGGATGATTGGTCTGTCTGCAGGTAAAGAGGAGACTGTGATGAGAGATCCCCAGGTTGGCTGGATCGCCGGGATCATTATCGGCGGCATCGCCGGGTGGCTTGCCGAAAAATTCATGAAAAGCGACATGGGCGTGATCGCCAATATCATCCTCGGGATGGTCGGGGCGGCGATCGCGGGCGCGATCCTGTCCTACTTCCACATCGTGCTGGCCGGCTGGATCGGCTACCTGATTGCCGGAGTCGCCGGCGCCTGCATCTTGATCTGGGTCGGGCGACTCGTGCGCGGACGCTAGTCCATCGCCTGCACGCTTTCTTCCGACAGATTTGAGTGAGCCCAATGGTGGTCGGCGCGTCCCCGCGACTGCGGGGGCGCGAGGTCGCGCGAAGTCCGGAGATTCGCGGACGCGAGCGGGCGCGGGCGGATGGAACGGGATTTTTGCGCGACCCGGTGGGGTCAGCCGGCTATTCCAAAGTCGGCTGCAATTCGCGTCGCCGGGTCCGGCTCCACCAGCGACTTGACCCAGGCGCGGACCTTGTCCGGTTGGCCGCCGAAATCGCGGGCCACGTGCAGGCCGAGCCCGCCGGCCTCCTGCGCCGTCGCGATGGCTGGTTCATCGGTAACGTCGTCCCCGACATAGATTGGCTTGCGGCCAGCGAACGGAGGGATTGTCATCAGACGGCGCACCGCCGCGCCTTTCGAGACATTACGCCCGCAGAGTTCGTAGGCCATGCGCGCCGGCAGAACATCGAAGCGATCGGAGGCGCCGGCGGCGATATCGGTCACCGTCCGCCGTACAATCGGTTCCGCCTCCGGGGCCAGACGATAATGCGTCACAATGGAGTGCGCCTTCTCCTCGATGAGGACGCCGGGATGCTGATCGGCGAGTTGTGAGAGCGCGGTCCGCCACTCCGGTGGAACCTCGACATGGGCTTCTTCGATTTCGCCATTGGGGAGCCGCACGACGGCGCCATGCTCGGCCGCCGCCGCCGTATGTAGCGGCGCGAGCAGACGGTCGATCTCACCAAGCGTGCGGCCACTGACAAAAGCCAATGCGCCGTCGAGCGCCTCCCGCAAGCGCGTCAGGCTTTCGACCAGGTCGGTGGGAACGACTACGGCCTGCGGCGACGGCGCGATATCAAGCAGGGTTCCATCAATATCGAGAAAAACGGCATAGGTTTCGGTGCGTGCACTCACCGGCATCATCTCGTCCTGTAAATGGATTCAGAAGGCGTCGGGCGCCCCGACCGGCCACCGTCATACTAACGCACGGATAATGCAATGCAAACACGTCGCCGGGATGACGGCAAGCTCTTGCCCGCACGAGCGCAACCGGCCCTGCGAGGCTAGAGCGAATTCCGTCCTGACGGAATCGGAATTCGCTCTATTTCTCTTTGAGTGGTCGCATTTTCTGGCGGCGAACCGGTATCCACTTCGCCGGAAAATGCTCTAGTGGACGGGACCTTGCGTCCACTCAGACGACGCGCGCACTCAACAAACGTCCGCCTGGTACCGACCCGCCTTTTTCAGCCCGTTCTTCCGTTCCGGCGAGGTGCGCAAGGCAGTTTGTGCGCCAATTGGCCTGAAACGATAAGTCATTCGAATTCGCAATGTCGGAGGGCGACGACATTTGAGTCCCGAACAAATATTAGTTCCGTTGCGCGAGGTTTGTGCAATGCGCCGTGAAAAACGAAAATTATAGCCTTAA
>CAZTTL010000184.1:0-7478 GCA_964616635.1 uncultured Rhodoplanes sp.
TGCATGTTATCAATACAGAATTACTATGCGATATGAGTGGCTCCCTCTCCGCCATGCGCCTCTGCAATATCACGCGTTTTCACACGGGAAGATCGCAGAAGGAGCTAAGCGGAGAGACCATCACCCCTCCACTGATGCAGATCCACTGATGCGACGGACGCCTTCGGTAGACTACATCATGTATTGGCCGCCGTTCGCCGACAGGGTCGAGCCAGTGATGAGGCCGGCGTCGTCCGATGCGAGGAACGCCACACAGCGCGCAATCTCCTCAGGCTCGCCGAGCCGTCCGATCGGGATTTGCGGCAGAATACTCTTCTCCAACACGTCTTTCGGCACAGCCTTCACCATCTCGGTGGCGATATAGCCGGGACAAACCGCATTAACGGTAACGCCGCTGCGGGCATTCTCTTGCGCTAATGCCTTGGTAAAGCCGAGATCACCGGCCTTGGCCGCAGAATAATTCGACTGGCCGACCTGCCCCTTCTGACCGTTCACCGATGAGATGTTGATGATGCGGCCAAACTTGCGCGACCGCATGCCTTCGATCACCGGGCGACACATGTTGAACAGCGAATTCAGATTGGTGTTGATCACCGCGTTCCATTTTTCCGGTGTCATGCGGTGGAACATGGCGTCGCGGGTGATGCCGGCATTGTTGACCAGAACCTCAATCGGGCCGAGATCGGCCTCGACCTGCTTGATGCCAGCGGCGCAGGACTCGTAGGACGACACGTCCCATTTGTAGACGGAAATGCCGGTCGCAGCTTTGAACTTTTGGGCGGCTTCGTCATTGCCGCCGTAGACGGCCGCGACCGTGCAGCCTGCAGCCTTCAGCGCCTTGGAGATTGCCTCACCAATTCCGCGCGTACCACCTGTAACGAGCGCTACCCGTCCCATGATTCACGTCTCCTCTCAAAAATGGCCACATCGTCCGCTGGATAAGTGGTCCCAATATTTCCAATTAGCGCATCACTCGTCGGCGCGCAGCTAAGGGCAGGCCCGGAGGTCTGGCCCTCATTCGACAGGGTTCCTGCTCTTAATCCAGCGCCGCCCTCCCGCCTCGGCTGGTCGATAGACGCTGCCGAATCGTCGGCTGATCTTAGCAAAACCAGCGGGGTTATGAATCGCCATCTGCCTCGAAGTGTCGCGCGCGGCGATGAGATGATTGCGCGTGCATATCGGGCCCGGGTACCTGGCTGCGCCGTGGTTGCCGGGACGGCCCGTCCGCCCCCCGTTCCACTGAAACGAAAGGACGTTGCATGCTCAACTCGACCACGATCGCGGCTCTTGCGGCTGCGGGGTTGTTGGCGACGGTTGCCGGCTCCCAGGCCATGCCGATCGCCAATCCGGCGAGCCCGTCCAGCCAGATTATCCAAGTTCGCCAAGGCTGTGGCAGAGGCTTCCACCGCGGGCCCTACAGCGGTTGCCTGCCGAACGTTGCCCCGCGCGGCCCGTGGGGCCGCAATGCCTGCCGGTGGCGCCGTGGTCCGGGCGGGCGCTTGTTCCGCGTCTGCCGCTGAACGCTTCAACATAGCGTCACAACATGAAGGCCCGGCGGCATGCCGCCGGGCCTCTTGCGTCGGGAGACCGACTCTGATCCCCCCCCAAAATAAATCGGCGCGATCTGTCCTTTCAATACCGATGGGCGTGATTATCTAACAAGCGCACGTTTGCGATCGGGCGCGGCATGCGGGACATGGCGCGGAGGGTCGGCTGCGGTCGAACGAGTTGCGGGACGCTGGTCTTGGCAGGGTGCGCGAAGCGGCGGGCAAAGCCAATGCAGGGATCGGTCGACGACGTGCTGCGAGCGCGCGTCAGTTAAGAACGCGCCAGAGCGATCAAGATCAATAATCAAGTCTACGACGCACGGGGGTGACCCAGGAGCGGAGTTAAAATGCTTACAGTACCGACGCCGGAACAATCCGCCCGCCACCTGCTCGATGTCTTCGCCCATGCCCATAACGAACAATTGCGCGCGGGCCAGGTTCTCAGCCGCCGTCCTGCCAAGATCGAGTTCTTGAGGGATCGCCAATGGCATGTTCAGGATTTCGTCGCCGCCCTCCACTATGCGAGTGACCATCACTGGATCAGAATTCCCTCGCCAACCGTCATCCGGCTGACCGAGGACGGGTATCGGGCGGCGGCGCCATAGAGGTAAGTGCCGGAGCGACGGTTTGGTTGGCGCAAGCCCTACCGGGGCCGGCCGCACCCACCAGTGTGCGTTGCGAGATGAGGCTAGATCAATTTCTTCAACTTTTGGCTATAAACGATTTATATTGAAGCCGGGCACCAAGGCCCTTCGAACAAAAAGTCGGGGCGGGAACCAAAAGGAGCAACAAATGGCCAGCTCGACAAAGATCATCTACGAACACCTCAAGGACTATCCGACGTCCACCGAGGGCTATAAGGAAATCAAGGCGCCGGCGCTCGCTGCGGCGGTGTACGGCGAGCATATGTCCAGCTCGACGAGCCAGGGCACCGCGAGCGCTGACGACAAATCGGCGCGGCGTGACTGAGGCCGTCAATTTTGTTGGACGGACGAAACCGAACCGCGCGCCAACATCGTGCCGCGCGCGGTCATGTCCGCGGGGAGCCTCCTGTACTTGCGCCAGCCGCACCGCGCCGATGCCGGGCGATGGCTAGGCCGTCACCAATCCGGCCAATGAAGCGAGGGTGGCGCCGGCTCCTCCTGCGGGAACCCACCAGGTCCGATCGCCGACGATCCCGTCTGCCTTAAGCCGTGCTGGGTCTGGTAGGCGCGCACGGCCGATTCGGTCGGGGGAGCGGTCCTTAGCGGCAGCCTGGCGCCGCGGGCCGTCAGGACGCCGCGGCGGGACGCGCGGCCAAAGCCTCGGCCACTGCGACCTTGATCTCGGCGAGGGTGAACGGCTTGGTGATCACGTCGTGGATGATCGCTTCGAGGCCATAGGCGCGCTCGCGCTGGTCGGCATAGGCGGTCATCAGCAGGATCACGAGGTCCGGGTAGTCCCGCGCGGCGGACAGCGCGAGGGCGATCCCGTCCATCAGCGGCATGCGGATGTCGGTGAGCAGCAGGTCGAACTGGCCCTCGTCGCGGGTGATGAGGTCGAGCGCCTCCGCCCCGTCGGCGGCCGAAAGCACCTCGTGCCCCTCTTGTGCGAGCGCGCGTACGACAAGATTGCGCAGCGTCTCCTCGTCTTCAGCGATCAGAATGCGTGCCACTGATCCTCCCAGCCACCCATCTTACGCCGCAACCTTGGGCAGGGCGGCGAGCGACGCGTTCAGCGCCGCCTCGTCATAATCGCGGTCCTGCAGCTTGCCGGCGAAGTAATCGGTATAGGCCTGCATGTCGAAATGGCCGTGGCCGGAGAGGTTGAACAGAATGGTCCGACTCTTTCCTTCCGCTTTCGCGGCGAGCGCCTCGTCGACGGCGACGCGCACCGCGTGGGTCGATTCCGGTGCCGGCACGATGCCCTCGGCGCGAGCGAACATGATGCCCGCCTCGAAGCACGGGGTCTGGTGCACGGCGCACGCCTCGATCAGGCCGAGCTCCTTGAGATGGCTCACCAGCGGCGCCATGCCGTGATAGCGTAAGCCGCCGGCATGGAAGCCGGGCGGCACGAATTGCGAGCCGAGGGTATGCATCTTCACCAGCGGGGTGAGATGCGCGGTGTCGCCGAAGTCGTAGGCATAGGTCCCGCGGGTCAGCGTCGGGCAGGCCGCCGGCTCGACCGCAACCAGCCGCAGGTTGGTCTCCTCGCGCAGCTTCATCCCGAGGAACGGAAAGGCGATGCCGGCGAAGTTCGAGCCGCCGCCGGCACAGGCGATCACCACGTCCGGCCAGAAGCCGGCCATCGCCATCTGCTCGATCGCCTCGATTCCGATCACCGTCTGGTGCAGCAGCACATGGTTAAGCACGCTGCCGAGCGCATAATTGGTGTCGGGGTTTTTCGCCGCGACCTCGACCGCCTCGGAAATGGCGATGCCGAGGCTGCCGGGCGAATCCGGGCTGGCGGCGAGGATGGCGCGGCCGGATTCGGTCTCATTGCTGGGGCTCGGGATGCAGGTCGCGCCATAAGTCTCCATCAGCGCCCGCCGGTACGGTTTCTGCTGATAGCTCACCTTGACCATGTAGACCTTGACCTCGAGCCCGAACAGGGCGCCGGCGAAGGCGAGCGACGAGCCCCATTGGCCGGCGCCGGTCTCGGTCGAGAGCTTCTTGATGCCGGATTCGCGATTGTAAAAGGCCTGCGCCACCGCGGTGTTGGGCTTGTGGCTGCCCGCCGGGCTCACCCCCTCATACTTGTAGAAGATGCGCGCCGGCGTATCGAGCACGCGTTCGAGCCGGAGCGCGCGATGCAGTGGTGACGGGCGCCAGAGCTTGTAGACGTCGCGCACCGGCTCCGGAATCTCGACATCGCGCTCGGTCGCCACCTCCTGCAGGATCAGCGGCATCGGAAAGAGCGGCGATAGATCGTCGGGCCCGATCGGCTTTCCCGTTCCCGGATGCAGCACCGCGGGTAGCGGCTGCGGGAGGTCGGCCGCGATGTTATACCAGGCGCGCGGAATGCGATCCTCGGGCAGAAGATATTTGATGCTGTCGGTCATCGCTCAAACACCTGCAGTCTGTTGAGAAAGGCTTGCGGCTTGCGGAAAGGCTTGGACGGGTGATTGCAATCGTTCAAGCTTGGAGCAATTTCCCGCAACGGGTGGGAACCGGCTCCGAGCTTAGGCGCTGTTGTATCGAGCCTGCCGGCTGTTGCCAACTATCCGACCATGTCGCGCTTCTGGGAGGTGTGCGACAAGCACAAGGTCAACCTCGTCACCTGGGTGCGCAAGGAGATCGGGCCGATCGCCTCGCCCGATATGATCCAGTTCTCGCCCGGCCTGCCGAAGACGCGCTCGGGCAAGATCATGCGGCGCATCCTGCGCAAGATCGCCGAGGATGACTTCAGCAATCTTGGCGACACGCTCGCCGACCCGACGGTGGTCGACGATCTCGTGACGAATCGGCAGAACCGAAAGAGCGCCTGATCGTCTTCTCGGCGCGGGTCTCTCCTGCCCTGCAAGAGCGGGGAGGGAGAGCGACTTTCCCCCAAGAGTCACGCGAGAGGGCGCCCGCGGCCGGCGCAAATGGCCGCAATGTCGCCGTAACTGTGGCGGCGCTGCCTCACCTTTCATTTACTTTGGTCACGGAAAGGCGAAGTCCTTGCCGTGGCGCGACGAATTATCAATTCTGAGCGTGTTGGATGGGGGCATGCCGCCCGTGCTTCGGCGCGGGCGCGGGCACTTTTTCTCTGGGGGGACCATGACACAGTTCGCATCACGTTCAGCCCTCTTCGCGCTTGCGGCTTGTGTGCTGGCGGGCCTCGCCGCGCCGACACCAGCCGATGCGCGCGATGTCGTCGCGTTCCGCGACCCGAACTACTCGGCTGGGACGATCGTCATCCGTACCAGCCAGCGTCGGCTCTACTATGTGCTCGGTAACGGCCGCGCGCTGCGCTATCCGGTCGGCGTCGGCAAATCCGGCAAGCGGTGGTCCGGCCGGACCATGATCAGCGGCAAGTATCTTAAGCCGGACTGGGCACCGCCCGCCTCGGTGAAGCACGATATTCCGCGTCTGCCGAATCTCATTCGGGGCGGCACCAGAAGCAATCCGATGGGCGTGGCAGCGATGACCCTGATGGGCACCGAGTACGCGATCCACGGCACCAACCGGCCGGGCTCGGTCGGCGGCTTCGTCTCCTATGGCTGCATCCGGATGTATAATTCCGACATCATGGACCTTTACCGCCGCGTCAGCGTCGGCACCACCGTGGTGGTGACACAGTAGTTCTGCGCGCTACGTCCATGCGTTGCCGGTCGGGCGAATTCCGTTCCGGCAGAGCATTTTCGGGCGAAGTGGATGCCGGTTCGCCGCAGAAAATGCGATCACGCAAAGAGAACGGAGCGAATTCCGATTCCGTGATAGCGGAATTCGCTCCAGAATCGGAACTTGCTCTGGGCTGGCAGCAGGGACACGACGGAACAGCAGCGGGTGCTTCGGCACCCGCTTTTTTCGTGGGGCGCTTAAAATCGGGCGAGACTCTGCTGCGACCTTGGCTGGTTACTGCCCGGCGGGAACCTGCGCGAACGCGGGCGGCATCCGCTTTCATGGTTTAGGCGAAAATCGCGGTACGTAGTCTTCTCCTGCGACAAGGCGGTTGGCCGGTCTGCAACAGGTCAAGCCGAACAGTCATCGTCCGGCGCTATGGAAATTGAGGTGGCTCGGCGGGACGTAACGCGGTCTCAAAGACCGACCGCGATTGCCTCGACAGCAAATTCGTCGCGAAGATCGATTTCGGTCATGGTCCGGTTTCGACCGCTTTCCTTCGCAAAATATAGCGCCCGATCACATCGCTCGAACAGTTCCGCGACGGTCTCACCGAGCACAAACTGCGCCACGCCGATCGATACAGTGACCTTGCCGAGAGCCTCGCCCGTCGTGCGGCGAACGATCTGGCGTTCCGCGATCGTCAACCGGATACGTTCCGCGACTTCTTTGCAAGCCGATAGATCGGCGCCGGGAAGCACCGCAACGAGCTCTTCCCCGCCGTAGCGGGCCGCCAAATCTGCTTGCCGCAGATCATTCTTCAGGACGCCGGCAATGAGCCGCAAGACCTGGTCGCCGAGCTGATGCCCGAAGCTGTCGTTGAATTTCTTGAAGTGATCAATATCGATCAACATCGCGCTCAATGCTTCGTCGTGCTCCATTGCCTTGATGAGTGCGGCCCGCATGAAATCATCGAGACAGCGTCGATTGGCTAAGCCGGTGAGCGGATCCGTGTTGGCGCAATGTTGTGCCACTCGGAGCGAAGTGCGGAGCCGATCGAGCTCCTTCGAGGTGGAGGTGAACTGCGTCTCCAAGCTTGTGGCGCGCAACGCGGCGCGGGACAACTCGTTTGCCAGTTCGCCGATAAGTATCAATGGATCGCAGCCGTTCTCGGCCTGCGCTGCGACATCGCTGAGCTTCGCGACATGCGCACGATTATCGGCAGCCGCTTTCGCCAGATAGCTCGTCGCCTTCGCGAGCACCTCGCTGAGGCGATCAGTCACGATACTGCTGATGGGCGCCTCTCTGCCTTGCAGGGCCCTGAGGGTCTTCACCAGACCCCAATTGATCCGCTTGTCGAATTTAGTCTTGTTCGTGATGATGACGTCGATGGTCCGGTTGAACGCCGCATCGGTGCCGAGCACGTAATGGAACCAAACACCAAAATTGTCGGCGGTCTGCGGCACGCCATGGCAGGTCATCAATTCGATGGCGAGCGCCGCGGTATTGTTTGCATAATCGAGGTCCATCTCTTCAGGGACGGTGTCATCCTCGGGAAATGGCGATGAGCTGCAATTTTGTAACATGAATCAACTCGCGTGAAACCTGGAGGGCAAGGCGCATACGGATCGGCTAAGGCCTTGTCAGACAATTGCATTACGCAAATTTAAGGCGAAACGACTTAATG
>CAZTTL010000185.1:0-7457 GCA_964616635.1 uncultured Rhodoplanes sp.
GACCGTCCTGTCACCGCTTACGCCTCAACTGGTTGCCGCTGAACTCGCCACGCCCGCCGAACCTTCATGCAGCAACTTCCCGCGTGAGCGGGTTCGTTCCTTGACCCAAAGGAGACCTTAGAGCCGACGAAGGCTACGTCGCTGGCCAGCGTGCCCGATCGATAGCCCCTCCTTTTCGACAGCAACACCGTTGATAATAGTTGATAATCTGACTACTGGACAGGGCGCTGCAACTCGAGGGCTTCGATTCGATGGCACCTGTCGTGGCTGAGGGTTGGCCCCGAAGCGGAGGCGACGATGAGCGGGTTGCTAGTGTTTTTCGGCGAAAAGCGGTCAAATTCGGGCGGCCTGGTTTGAACATACGCCACCCGTGACGGGTTCTCTACATGCCGCCCGAATGGCAACCGGAATTACGCACGCTACGCTATTTCGTCTGCGTCGCCGAGGAGAAGAGTCTGACCAAGGCGGCCAACCGCCTGCACATCGCGCAGCCCGCGCTGAGCCGCCAGATTCGGGGACTCGAGATGGAGCTCGGTCTTGCGCTTTTTGTGCGCACGCCCCGCGGCGTCGAACTCACCGGAGCCGGCGACACGCTTCTGCGGCGCGCCTATGTGATCTTCAACCAGATCAGACAGACGCACCACGACGTCACCTCGGATGCGACCAGTCCGCGTGGCGTCGTGACCATCGGAATGCCGCCGACGCCGGGCGAGTTCATCGGTCCGCCACTGCTGGCGCGGATCAAGGCGCATTATCCGGAAATCGAACTTCATTTCTTCGAAGGGTTCAGCGGCGAACTGGAGCGGAAGCTTCACAACAACGAAATCGGCGTCGCGGTAATGCATGACCCGGTCCCGCGCGACGACATCAAGGTAACGGAGCTTCTGGTTGAGCATCTCTGGGTCATCGGGCGAACGGGCACGCTGGAGAAGGACAGCTACAGCTTCGCCGAAGCCACGGCTTTGCCGCTGATCCTGCCCAGCCGGCCGAACTTCCTGCGCATCCTGATCGACGAGCACGCCCACGCCTGCGGCTATCCATTGAATGTGATGCAGCGCGCTGATGGCGTCTGGCATCTGAAGGCGCTGGTGCGTTTCGGGCATGGCTTCACCATCCTGACCTACGGGGCCATTCTCTCCGAGATTCAACATGGCACGCTTGATGCGGCGCCCATCCACACGCCTCGGATCGACTGGACGCTATGCGTTGCGATGCGAGCCGACCAGGGTCGCAAGCAGGCTTTGGCGGTTGTCGCCGAGGAAGTCCGCGCGATCGTGCAAGACCTTGTCGCTCGCGGCATCTGGCGCTAGCGGTCATGCCGCAGAGGCATGGGAAGCATGCCGATATAGTATTTGAAATATGCCGCATCGGCGACACAGCATGCGGAAACAAGGGCCATAACCAGCCCAATCCGAGGGAGAAAATATGAAACAGTCACAGCGCCTGTGCGCCGCTTTCTGTCTGCTCGGCGCCATAATGTTGTCGCCACGCGCCGCCGAGGCAACCACCTACAAATGGATCACCTTCAAGCCGCAGGGCGCCGGAGACGCACAAGCAATCTCTACGCAGTGGTTTGTCGACGAGTTCGCCAAGCGCACCAAAGGCAAGCACAATATCCAGGTGTTCTGGGGCGGCAGCGTCGCCAAGACCGGTGAGATTCCCGACGCGCTCGCCGCCGGCGTCGGCGATTTTGGCGATATCATCACCCCGTATTTTCCCGACAAATTCCCTCTCAACAACGCCGTCGGCTTCTTCATCCCGCAACCGAATCCGCCCCTGAAAATCGCCGAGCTGATGGAGGAGTGGCACAAGAAATATCCGCAGTTTGAGCAGGAGCTCGCAAAAGCCAATCTCAAGGCAGTCGGCTACCGGCCACTTGAGGAATACGGGCTGCTTTGCACCAAGCCGGTCCATTCGGCAGACGATCTCAAAGGACTGCGGGTCCGCACCTACGGCTTCGCCTACCCCGCTCTGATCGAGGCACTCGGCGCCACCCCGGTCTCGATCAATACTGCGGAAGCCTATGAGGCGCTTGAGCGCCGGATCATCGACTGCACGCCGATCGGGCCAGCGCTTGCGCGTGGCTGGAAGTACGACGAAGTCGCGAAGTACTATAACGAAGTGCCGTTCGGCGCCTCGTTCGGCCATCTGATCGCGATGAATCTTGACAGTTATAACGGCATGGACGACCAGACGCGTAAAATCGTTGATCAGCTCGGCAAGGACTACGCCAAGGAATATACGCGCCTGCTCGACAAAGACCGCGATCGCGTGCTCGACCTGTGGAAGGGCAAGCTCGCCGTCACCATCGTGCCCTTCCCCCGCGGGGACCTCGCAAAGGTCATCGACGACAAGAAAATTCAGGCGGTTCGCAAGGAGTGGGTCGATCGCGCCAAGGCCCGCGGTGTTCCTGCCGAAGCGGTTGTCGAAGTACTGAAATTCTGACCGTCAGATTGTAGCGAACCCAAACCATCCGCTCGGATCGACTGCATGCTGGAACCCGCATGCAGTCTCAGCGGAGTAGGTCTTTCGTCATGCAAAGCGTGGACCGCGTGCGTCGCATCTTTGGCGGCTTCCTTTACGGATGCGGCGTTGTCGCCGGTGTGATCACTTTCCTGATGATGTGCCTCGTGCTGGTGAATGCTGTGCTTAGGTTCGCCTTTAACGCGCCGATTGCAGGCACGCTTGAAATCACCGAATGCGCTCTTCCGCTCCTGATCTTTCTCTCGCTTGCGCTGACGCAATACGAGGGTGGCCACATCCATGTCGTGCTGGTCACCCAGCATTTCTCACAGTTCTGGCAGCGTTCGACGCAATTGCTCGCGATGCTGCTCGGCGCAGCCTTCTTCGCCTGGTGCAGTTACGCTGCCTGGGGCTTCGCGACGAAATCGCTAGCAATGAATGAGCAGGAGTGGGGGGCGATCCGCTTTCCGCTCTACCCGGTGAAGTTCGCGATCTTTTTCGGGCTGGCTTTGCTGACGATCCAGTTCGTTCTCGACGCAATCGCCATTATGGCAGGGCTTACGCCCGGACAAAGGAATACAGAAGTCCTCGAGGGGGTCGAATGAGCGGGCTCGCAACCGGCCTGATTGGCGTCCTCGCCTTGTTTGCTGCCATCCTGCTCGGCGTGAACGTCATGGTGGCGCTTGGCCTGGTCGGCGCACTAGGCCTCGCGTCGCTGGTCGGCTTCAAGGCGGCGACTGCGGTCCTCAGCACGGTGTTCTTCGACACTACCCATTCATTCCACTTCAGCGTCATTCCGCTGTTTCTACTCATGGGCTTCTTCGCCATGCGCGCGGGGCTTGGTGAGGACCTGTTTGCCGCGACATCGAAATGGCTGGGCAATCTGCCGGGTGGCCTCGCCATTTCGACGACCATCGGAGCTGCCGCTTTTGGTGCGGCATCCGGATCGAGCGTCGGAACTGCGACGGTGTTCACCAAGCTCGCGCTACCGGAAATGCTGGACCGCGGCTACGACAAGCGGCTCGCCTCTGCATCGATCGCCATCGCCGGAACGCTCGCCGTGATGATCCCGCCTAGCGCGCTGGTGGTCGTCTACGGGATTCTCACCGATTCCTCGATCGGCGGCCTCCTGGTAGCCGGCGTCATTCCGGGCGTTGTATTCGCGCTGATCCTCTGCCTTGCAACCTGCCTCACTGTCTTGCGCCGCCCGGAGCTGGCGCCGACGACGCCGGTCACCGCGACTTTGCGGGAAAAGGTCGCTTCGCTTCGGCTCGCGGGGCCACTTGTCTTGGTGATCGCCTGCATTATCAGCGGTCTCTATCTCGGCATCTTCACGCCGACCGAAGCCGGCGCCATCGGTGCCGCCTTCACCTTCCTCCTCGCGATCATCCGCCAGCGCGGCCTAAGGAGGATCAGGCTAAAGGATACGCTCCTCGACACCATCCGTACCTCGGCGATGATTTTCGGCATCATCATCTGTGCGCTCGTATTCTCCAAGTTTCTCGCGCTCAGCGGACTCGCGAACACCGTCGGCAGCTTCCTCACCACGCTCGATGTCAACCGCTGGATCATCGTCGCGCTGATCGCCTGCATCTATCTGGCGCTTGGGATGATGATGGATGCGCCCGCCTTGCTCGCGATCACGCTGCCGATCACCCATCCCGTCATGTTGAAGCTCGGCTATGACCCGATCTGGTTCGGCGTATTCGTGGTGCTGCTGGCCGAGATCGGCGCCGTCACGCCGCCGGTCGGGATCAACTGTTTCGTGGTCCAGGCTTCTTCCGCCGGTCGGGTCAAACTCGAGGACGTGTTTGCTGGCCTTGTTCCCTATGTGATCGCCGGCTTTGTCATGCTCGTCCTGCTCTGCGTCTTCCCGCAACTCGCACTGTTTCTTCCCGAGACAATGAAGTGAAGACAGATAGCCCGATGTCTCTTGAAGCAAGCGCGTCTCGCGACCTGGCGATGCCAGCCAGCCCGATGGTGCTGTGCACCACACTGACTTCGCCGTTCGGCCGCAAGGTGCGCATGGCGGCCGCCGTTCTCGGACTGGCGTCGATGATCGAGGTGGTGCCTGCGGACACGCTCGATGAGCACGATGACCTGCGCCAGCAAAACCCACTCGGCAAAATGCCCTGCCTGCGCATTGCTGACGGCACCTACCTCTACGACAGCCGCGTAATTGTCGAATATCTCGATGCGCTGGCGGGCGGAGGCCGCATTATTCCGCGCGCGGGGCTTACGCGATTCAAGGCACTGACACGTGCGGCGCTTGCTGACGGCATCGCCGATGCGGCGCTCCTGATGGTGTACGAAGCGCGCTTTCGCAAGCCGCACCAGACCTCGGAGGTCTGGCTGGCGCATCAGCGCGGCAAGGTCGAACGTGGCCTGCAAGCGATGGCCGCCGACCTGCCCGACCCGCAGGTGACCGACGTCGTGTCGATCTCGCTCGCCTGTGCGCTCGGCTATCTCGACTGGCGTCAGCCGGTGCGCTGGCGTCAACCCTTTCCTGCCGTGGCGGAATGGCTCGAGCGCTTCAGCGCGGCCGAGCCTGCCTGCAACCAAACGGCAGCATGACAAATCGAGCCACGCAACGCCGATGAGCCGGATCGCACCCCCCGATATCGAAGGAATGAGTGAGCGCCAGCGCGAAGTTCATGAGGCGGTCCGGTCCGGCCCGCGCGGGCAAGTGAGAGGTCCCCTCGCCGTATGGCTACGCCGGCCCGAGCTTGCGGACCGCGCCCAGGCGCTCGGACATTATTGCCGCTACGATACGCTACTGCCGCCTCGCCTCTCCGAGCTTGCCATTCTCACCATCGCGCGGATCTGGGGGTCGGAGTTTGAGTGGTGGGCACATAAGGCGATCGCGCTCAAGGCGGGGCTGTCGGAAGCGGTGGTCGAAGCGATCCGGACCAACCAGCAGCCGGCGTTCGAAAAAGAAGACGAAGCGGTGGTGAGCGCCTTCACCCGAGCGGTGCATCTCGATCGGCGCGTGTCCGACGAGCTATATGCCCGCGCCGTGCTTATCCTTGGCGAGGAAGCCGTTGTCGATCTCGTCGGCATCCTCGGCTACTACGCACTGATCTCGATCACCATCAATGTTTTCGACGTCGATCTTCCCGACGGGGCCACGCCGGAGCTCGGCTAAACATTATTTGTGATTTCAGGACCCGTGATGAACCAGGCGCCGATCACCTACCACCCCAATCCCAGTCGTCCGTCGATCGTGTTGCCCGAGGGCGCCACCGATACCCATTGCCATGTGTTCGGGCCGATCAGCCGTTTTCCCTTTGCTCCCGATGCCAGGTTTCGCCCCGGCGATGCGCCGAAGGAAAAGCTGTTCGCCCTGCATGACATGATCGGTATCCAACGCTGCGTCGTGGTGCAGTCGGGCTGTCATGGCTATGACAATACGGTCGTCGCCGACGCCATGGCCGCGCGACCCGAGCGCTATTTGGGAATCGCCCTACTGCCGCCCGATGTCTCCGGCGGCGAGCTGTCGCGCCATGCCGAGCGCGGCTTTCGCGGCGTGCGTTTCAATTATATGGCGCATCTCCAGGCGAGCCTGCCGATCGCCGATATTCCGTCCTTTGCTGCACGGCTCTTACGCTTTGGTCTGCACCTCCAGCTCCACATGGAAAGCCGGCTGATTACCGAGATGGTGCCGGCAATTGCAGCCTCCCCGGTTCCGGTGGTGATCGACCATATGGGGCGCATCGATGCCTCGGAGGGACTGGTGCAGGCGCCATTTGCTGCGCTGATGCGGTTGATGGAGCACGAGCATGTCTGGGTGAAGGTCAGCGGCTGCGAGCGCGCGTCACGCGGCGACCCGCCCTATGAAGACGCGCTACCGTTCGCCCGCAAGCTGGTCGAAACTTTTCCCGACCGCGTGCTGTGGGGCACCGACTGGCCGCATCCGAACTACCGCGCGGCGCCACCGGACGACGGCGTCCTGGTCGACCTGCTCAAGGCGATCGCGCCAAGCAGCGAGCAGCTGCGGCGGCTTCTCGTCGACAATCCGATGCAACTCTTCCGGTTTTCCGCGTAATCTTCCGGAGTTGCCAATGGCAAGGCGTCTCGAAGGCAAGGTCGCGATCGTTACCGGCGCCGGCTGCGTCGGTCCGGGCTGGGGCAACGGACGCGCGACGGCCGTGCGCTTCGCCGAGGAAGGAGCGAAGATCTTTGCGGTCGACTTGCGGGCCGAGACGCTCGCGGAAACGCTGCAGCGGACCCGCGAGGTTGGAGGCGGGATCGAGCCATGTCTGTGCGATGTGACCGACAGCGGCGCGGTCGCGGCGATGGTCGAGGCCTGCATTGCGCGCTTTGGCCGTGTCGACATTCTTGTCAATAATGTCGGCGGCTCAGCCAAGGGCGGGCCGGTCGATATGCCGGAGGAGATCTGGGATCGCCAAGTCGATTTCAATCTGAAATGCGTCTACCTCACCTGCAAACATGTCCTGCCGGTGATGGTCGGGCAGGGCGGCGGTGCGATCGTCAACACCTCCTCGACTTCGGGGCTACGCTGGACCGGCGCGGCGCAATCCGCTTATGCCGCGACCAAGGCCGCCATCATTCAGTTTTCCCGCGTTGTCGCTGTGGAGTATGCCCCGCACAAAATCCGCGTGAATACGGTCGTGCCGGGCCAGCTTCATACGCCGATGGTCGAAGCACGACTTGCCGGACAGCGCGCTGGCGGCGATGTTGACCTGCTGCTGAAGCAGCGGCTCGCTCGCATTCCGCTGGGCTTCATGGGCGATGGCCGCGACACCGCGAATGCCGCGCTGTTCCTCGCTTCAGATGAGGCGCGCTTCATCACTGGGACCGAGATCATTGTCGACGGTGGCATGACCGCACGCTGCGATTGATGGCGGTGCATCGCCCTCAATCTCGGTCGCGTAGGCTCTAAAAAGAGCTTCGCCGCAATGCAGTCAACGTCTGCTCATGTGAAGGGTTTCGGATGACGGCCGCTGACGGAGGTGGGGCGGGCGCCGGGGCCG
>CAZTTL010000186.1:0-7437 GCA_964616635.1 uncultured Rhodoplanes sp.
CTGAGCTTGTGGCCGGCGCGGACGAGGCGCGACGGCTTGATGTCGTCGGCATTCATCGACTGGGCGAGACTCATCGCGACAACGACGGGCTGTTTGGACTGGTACGACGGAAGCTCAATCTTCCGCCAGGTCGGCCCGGCCATCGCGACGGTTGCGGCCATGAGGCCAGCGCCCAAGGCTGCCGGGAGCCAGCGCGAACGCGATCCGCTTGTCTTATTGACCGACAGCGCGGTCAGGAGATGCGGGTCGACGAGGCGGCTCCAGGCGGTGTCGATCGCCCCCTTGTTGCCGCGCATAGCAAGCCAGACCAGCCACAATGCGGGGATCGTGAGCAGCAGCCAGTACGGCCGGAGAAAGAAGAGCTCGGTCGAAAGCATGGCTTCAGGCTCCGACGGTTTGAGGTTTGCTCGGAAGTCGAGCTTGGCTCGGAAGCCGGCGTAAAAACGTCGGCAGTGCGATTGCTCCGGCCAGGAGGAATGTCAGGATCAGCGCCGCACCAAGCGGCCAGTAGAACAGAGCGATGCTCGGTCGGATGGTCTTCGGCTTGTCCTTCACCGGCTCGAGTCGATCGATCTCGGAATAAATCCGCGACAGGCCGGCAACGTCGCGCGCGCGGAAGTAGCGACCGCCGGTCTCGTCAGCGATCTTCTTCAGCGTCACTTCGTCGAGGTCGCGCGACAGGTCGACGATCTGCCGGCCAAAGCCGGTATCGATGGCCTGCGGGCCAGCGCCAACACCGATCGTGTAGATGCGGATGCCGAGGTCCTTGGCAAGCTTGGCAGCCTGCAGCGGATCCATCGCGCCCGCATTGCTGGCGCCGTCGGTCAGCAGCACCAGCACGCGGCTATCCGCCGGCCGGTCCTTCAGGCGCTTCACCGCCACCGCGATGGCGTCGCCGATCGCCGTCTCCTGGCCGGTCAGTCCGACCTGTGCTTCGTTCAGCAATTGGCCAACGACCTTGCGGTCGAAGGTCAGCGGCGCCTGAAGATAGGCGCGGTCGGAGAACAGGACGAGGCCGATGCGGTCGCCCTTGCGGCGGGCGATGAAGTCCTGCGCGGCGTCCTTGACGACCGCGAGCCGCGTGGTCGGGCGTCCGTCGAGCGCGAAGTCCTCCTGGCCCATGCTGCCGGACAGATCGATCGCCATCATGACGTTGCGGCCTTCGATGGGGAGGGGCGTTTCGGGCCCGACGTAAACCGGCCGGGCGAGCGCGGTGACCAGCAGGAGCCAGATCAGCGACGCCACCAGCAGCCGGAACCAATGGGTGGTGCCGCCGCGCGATCCGGCGCGCGCGGCGCTGGTGAGGCGCTTGTAGAACGGCACCTTCAGCGCGCCCGTGGTCGAAACCTCGGCCGGCTTGACCAGCCAGCGGACCAAGAGCGGCAGCGGCAACAGGAGGAAGGCCAGCGGCCACAGAAATTCCATCACGCGTTCCTCCGGATCCAGCGGTCAGTGGCGGTGAACAGAGCCGCACGGTCAGGCGAATGGTCGATCCGTTCGGCGTCGGCGTAAGGCGCGAGCGCCAGGAAGCGAGCAATCTCGGCCGGCATGCCGCCGGGGTCCTGCGTCAGGCGTTCGGCCCAGCGGGTCCCGTGCTCGACGCCGATCGACTTGGTCGCGGAGCGCTGCAAGACGATCCGCTTGAGCAGGACGGCGATGCGCTCGGCTGCGCTGACGGCGCCAAGGTTTTCGTCTCGGCGCAAATCATTCAGCTCATGGAGCGCGCGGTAACGCACGGTGCGCCGGCGAACGTAGCTGACCCCGACGGCGGCGAGCGCCGCGATGACGACCACGCCGGCGAGTACCCACCAACCGGGTGCTGGCGGCCACCAGGAAATGCCAGGAGGCAGATGAATGTCTCTGAGTTGCTCGAGCTGCTTGGCGAGCTCGGGTGCAAGTGCGGGGACCGGGGCGCTCATGCTGCCGTCCTTTCGCGTCGGGTTCGCGCCGCCGCGCCCTTGCGATGCGGAGCAAGCACGTCTCGCGCCGGCGCAGACGTTGGAATGGCGAGGAACGACATGCCGCGCTGGCGGCAGATTCGTTCGAGCCGATTCCGCCGATCGCGAAACATCTGGGCGTGGTGCTCGATCGAGGAGCGTCCCAGCGCGGCGAGCAGGGTGACGTGGTCGCCGTCGGAAATCCGCTGGTTGCCGTGCGGCAGCATCGCGTCAAGCTGGTCGTAGACGAGCACATTGGTGACATGGGCGTGCAGCGAAAGCCGCTTGATCGCCCGCTCTGTGCGCTCATCGAAATCAGCGAAGTCGCTGACGATAAACACCAGCGTACCGGGACGGCTGACTTGGCGCAGCCGATCCACGGCAGTGTGGAGCGGCAGTTCGACCGCCTCGCCGCCCGGCTCATCCTCGGGCTTCGTGCCCTCGCTCAGCGCCTTCAGCAGCCGCAGCATGGCGGAAATATTCCGGGTTGCCGGAAAGCTCCTGACGCCGTTCGGCAGAAGAATAAAGCCGCCCACGCGATCCCCGCCGTCGATGCCGACCCAGGCCAGCTCTGCGGCGATCGTTGCCGCCAGCACCGACTTGAACTGAACCCTGGTGCCGAAATGCATCGAGGCCCGCAGATCGGCCAGGATCAGCACCGGCCGTTCGCGTTCCTCGTGGAACAGCTTGGTGTGCATCTTCCCGGTCCGGGCGGTGACCCGCCAGTCGATTGAGCGCGCGTCGTCTCCCGGCTGATAGATACGGGCTTCGTCAAACTCCATGCCGCGCCCGCGATACACCGACCGGTTGGTGCCGAATTGGTGGGTGCGGACCTTGCCGCCGGGGGCGAAGCCGGTGGTTCTGCGGTCCGGCCGGCTGCGCACGAGCGCGTTGAAGGGCGCGACAAGGCCGTCGCTTTGTGTGTTGTCGGTCATTGCCTTCTCCCGATCCGTCCTGCTTCGCGAGGTGCTGTTCAGGACACCGGAACGCGGCTCAGAAGCTCGGAGATCACCTGGTCCTTGGTGACGCCGTCAGCCTCCGCCTCGAAGTTCAGGATCAGGCGGTGGCGCAGCACGTCGTGGGCGATGGCCTGCACATCGAGGGGGGTCGCAAATTCAGAGCCGCGCATCCAGGCGTGAACGCGCGCGCAGCGGTCGAGCGCGATCGTCCCGCGCGGGCTTGCCCCGTAGGCAATCATCCCGGCGAGGTCGTCGCCGTAGGTTTGCGGATTGCGGGTGGCGAAGACGAACTCAAGGATATAGTCCTCAAGCGGCTTCGACACGTAGGTTTGCAGCGCGGCGCCGCGCCAAGCGAAGATGGTCCCTTGGTCAATCGCAATCGCCGGCGCCGTCTTGCCGTAAAGCGCTTCGCCCCGCACGATTTCCAGAATGCGACGCTCGGCCTCACGATCGGGATAGCCTACCCGGATGTGCATCAGGAAGCGGTCGAGCTGCGCTTCAGGCAACGGGTAGGTGCCTTCCTGCTCGATCGGGTTCTGAGTCGCGAGCACCATGAACAGCTTCGGCAAGCGGTAGGTGTTCTGGCCGACACTGATCTGGCGTTCCGCCATCGCTTCAAGCAGGGCGGACTGCACCTTTGCCGGCGCGCGGTTGATCTCGTCGGCGAGCACCAGATTATGGAACAGCGGGCCGGCGACGAACCCGAACGTGCCCTCGTGCGGACGGAAGACGTCTGTGCCGGTCAGGTCGGTGGGCAACAGGTCCGGCGTGAACTGAATCCGCCGCTCATCGCAATTGATCGCGCTGGCCAGCGTTGTCACGGCTTTGGTCTTGGCAAGGCCCGGCGCGCCTTCGAGAAGAACGTGGCCGTCCGACAAAAGCGCGATCAGCAGGCGGTCGATGAAGGCGGCCTGGCCGACGATCTCGCCGTTCAGGTAGGCGCGCAAACCGTCGATGGTCTGCTGGCTCGACGGCATGTCGATTGGACGCTGCATGTCGATTGGGCGCTGTATGTCAAGAGGACGCTGCGTTTCGAGCGGGCGATGATGAATATTCATGTTGCGAGCCTTTCCGGCGTCAGATGGGTCAAAGTGAACGGGAGGCGTCCGCCTTTTGGGCAACATGTGCCGCGGTCGCGCGCTGCGTTACGGCTCGCGCGCGACATTCACCCAAGGCGGACAAGTTTGTCTGAGCATTCACGTGGGAATCCCTCCCCGGCTTGATCTGCGTCGTCGGACCGGCTGGCCTGACGCCAAGCTAGATAGAAGGCCCGGTTTGAGCGTGGCTTGAGCGGAGTTTAAATTTTTGCAAACTTCGCGGGGGCGCGGGGGCGCGGGGGCGCGGGGTCAGTCCGGAAAGCGGACACGCACGCACAATCCCGGTTTGTTGTCGGCAAGCTCAAGCGACGCGCCATGGCGGATGGCGATGGCGTTGACGAGCGCTAGGCCGAGCCCGCTGCCGGCAACCGAGCGGCTGGCGTCAAGCCGCGTGAACGGTTTGAGGACGGCTTCGCGTTGGTTCTCCGCGATGCCCGCGCCGTTGTCGCATACTTCGACGACCGCGCGACCGTTTTCACGCCTCGCACTGACGGTGATCCGCGTGCCTTCCGCGGTGTGGCGGTTTGCATTGGCGAGGAGGTTGACGACGAGCTGACGCAACGCCTGGCCGTCGCCGCGCACGATGACCGGGGTGGCCGCGGAGATTTCGACCTGTTGCCGCTTTTCGGCGAAGTCCGAGTCGAACAGAGGAACCGAATCCGCGATCACGGTTGCCAGATCGACATCACGGAACATATCGCGGTCGAATGAGGTTTCGAGCGTCGATATTCTGAGCACGGTGTCGAACACGGCACCAAGCTTGTGCAGTTCCTCCTCGGCATCGGCAAGCAGGCTGTCGCGCTCGCTCTCCGGTGCCGCCGCGGCCTCCTCGATCCGGATCAATGTTCTGTTGAGCGGCGTGCGCAGGTCATGGGCGATGGCGCGAATAGTATTCTGGGAGCTTGCGGTCAGAGCCGACAGCCGACCGAGCGAGAGGTCAATCATGCCGGCGATACGGGCGATCTGCCCGTCGCCACGCATGTCTCCGATGCGCGCCGTCGTATCGCCGCGGCCGACCCGCTCCAACGTCTCGGAAATCCGTGCAAGCTTCTTGAACGACTGCTTGCTGAGAACCCATCCCGCGAACAGCACGCCGATGAAGATCAGCAGGAACGCCGCCAGCAGGACATAGGTCAATGTGCGCAGCGTGACATCGATGAGCTTCGTATTGCGGCCGACAACCAGTTGCACCGTGTCGAACGTCCTGCTGCTCGTGGCCACTTTGTCGCCTTCACGGGTCGGCACGACCTCGATCTTGCGGGTGAGATTGAGGTATGCGGGCGCGACATTCAGGTTGCCTGCCAGCTTCACGCCATTCGCGTCGACGAGGGCGACATAGCGCTTGCCGATGATCTCCGGAGATTCGAGTTTGTGCACGGCTGCAAAAAGAGCGGCTTGCCCACCGGTCTGGTAGACCTCGCCGAACAGCAGGATCTCCTCGACAAGTTGGCGCTCAAGCTCCGCATACATCGCGTGGCTGACCGTATAATAGGCCAGCGCGCCGGCGGCCGCGAACGCAACAGCCATGATGATGACGGCATGAACCGCAGCCTTGAACGCCGAACCGGCGAGGATGTCAGCGCGGCGCACGGATCGAATAACCGAAATTGCGATTGGTATGGATCAGCTTCACATCGAACGGTTTGTCAATCTTGGTGCGCAGTCGGCTGACATGCGTTTCGACGACCGTCGTGCCTGGATCGAAGCTGAGATTCCAGACCTGTTCCAGCAGCATCGTCTTGGTGACGATGTGCCCGGCATTGCGCATCAGCACGTCGAGCACGCCGAACTCCTTCGGCTGCAGTTCTATGACTTGTCCCTGCCGGCAGGCGGTGCGCGTCAGCAAGTCGAGCTCGAGATCGTGAACACGCAACGTCGTCTGCGCTTCGCTCGAGGCCGGCCGGCGCGCAATAGCGCCAATGCGGGCCGCCAGTTCGGCAAAGTGGAACGGCTTGGTCAGGTAGTCGTCGCCGCCTTCTTTCAGGCCCTCGACGCGATCGTCGACGCCCGCCATCGCCGTGAGGAAAATGACAGGGAGGTCACGCCTGCTGGCGCGGAGCGCCTTGAGAACCGCCATGCCGTCCATACCCGGCAACATCCGGTCGAGAACCACCAGGTCGCATCTGTTGTAGAGACAATAGGTGAGCGCATCCCGGCCGTCAGACACGACATCGACGGCATGTCCCTCTGCGACGAGCGATCGTCGCAGATAGTCGGCCGTTTCGGCGTCGTCTTCGGCAACGAGTATTTTCATCAGATCTCCAACATAGTCGAATTCGACAGCTGCGGGCTTGGCCCGGCGTCAGCAGATCATCGTGCCACGACGCGTTGTCCGGATTTATGCTATTCCGGTCTCGCTGCGGACAAGCTCAAGAGGCGGGACGCTACTTGTGACCCACAGGCGATTTTATGGCGGACGAGGTCTAGAGCGAATTCCGTTCAGGTGGAATCGGGATTCGCTCTATTTCTCTTTGCGGCATCGCATTTTCTGCGGCAAACCGGTGTCCACTTCGCCGGAAAATGCTCTAAGTCCGGTGGCCTGCAAATCCGATCGGCGGCGCTGTCGGCAGTCGTGCCGCCGATGTAATTCGCTGCCCGACTAGCGGGCGGACCGCAGGTTGAGCGCGAGCGCGATCCAGGCGCCACCGTAAAAGACCAGCTCGATTCCAACGAAGAGGCCGATTACCCAGAGCCCGGAAACCGGCCATTGCGCCAGAATGAGAATGCCGAGCACGAACGTGATAAGGCCATTGACAGCGTGCCAGCCCCAGTCCGGCAGGGAAACAACGAACGGAGTGATCAACTGGAACAGGCCGGCTATCAGGAAAATAGCTCCTAACAATAAGGTCAAAATCTCGGCACTGGCCATGGGTCGCCAGACCATGAGCGCTCCGAGAACTCCGAACAAAACGGCGCTTAGCCAATGTTGATAAAGGCCGGCCCATTTGCCAACCATGATCGCTTGGCCGATTTCAATTCCCGCCGCAAACAACAGCAGCCATCCAAAAAACAGCATCGAAGCGACCGTGGCCGCCACAGAGCGCACGATCGCGATGATCCCGAGCAGCACCAAGCCGATGCCGAAGGCCAAAAACCAGCCCCAGTTGTGGATAAGTTGCGCCGGTAGTCCGATATCGACAGCCTGGATCTCAGTCATCGCGCGGTATCTCCAGTTCGCTCCTGCCGGTCACTCTGATTTTCAACAAGGCTGAACACAAGGGAAAATGCGTCAGCTCGCAAGATAACCAGGGAATCCGAGCGCAAGATTGCTTCGGCCGGTGGCCGTCGTCGACGTGGCTGTAAAGATGTTCACGCGTGGTTCGCATCAATGAGACAGTGAAACGTCCCAGCGGCCTCATTGCTTTCTGACCACCGCGATGGGGAAGTCTGGGACGGTTGGCGGGCGGGTCATGACGGGATGCTGGGAGCCGCCGGTCAGTTCCT
>CAZTTL010000187.1:0-7418 GCA_964616635.1 uncultured Rhodoplanes sp.
GCAGGAAGAACCCGATGCTGGCTGGCAAACTGACGATGTGGATGGGACTCGCCATCGTTGCGATGATCGTGACCTCTCCGGCCAACGCACTCACCATGGCCGAGTGCAGCGCCAAATATCAGGCGGCGAAAAGCGCCGGCACGCTGAAGGGGATGAAGTGGAACGACTTCCGCAAAGCCGAATGCGGACCAGGCGGGAACACCGCGTCTGACACCGGCAAGCCGACGAAGGCCGAGGCGCCCGCGACGGCCGGCAAGGACGGCGCCAAAGGCCTCACCATGGCCGAATGCAGCGCCAAGTATCAGGCGGCGAAAGACGCCGGCACGCTGAAGGGGATGAAGTGGAATGACTTCCGCAAGGCCGAATGCGGACCGGGCGCGAGCGCCACGACCACCGCTGGTAAGCCGATAAAGCCTACGGCGCCCGAGACGGCCAGCAAGGATGGCGCCAAGGGTTTGACCATGGCCGCGTGCAGCGCCAAGTATCAGGCCGCAAAAAGCGCAGGCACGCTGAAGGGGAAGAAGTGGAACGACTTCCGCAAAGCCGAGTGCGGACCGCGCGCTGCCGATGACGATACCGTGCCGAGCATCGGCGAGGCCAACTACACGGGTGATCCCGGGACCCCGACCACGACCGCGCCTCGCGGCGTCACGTTCCCGACCTCGGTGTCGAAGAAGTATTCCAACGAGTCGCCCGGCAAGGCGCGATTGCACACTTGTCTGGAGCAATACTATGCCAATAAGGATGCCGGCTCGCTGAACGGCTTGCGCTGGATTCAGAAAGGTGGCGGTTACTATTCCCTCTGCAATGCCAAACTGAAGGGCTGATGCGGTCTTCCGAACCTGGGCAGTGAACCTTCATTATCAATAGGAGAGGGGCTCTTTTGGGCCTTCTCGGTAAGATCGTCGGCCACAGACTTTGCTCGGCCCGGCTGGCGCGTTTAAGGCCCGGCCTCGCGTCGGCGCCGACGACCTGCGTCCCTTATGTGAGCTTTTTCACGAACCGTCGGCCCCCATCGCGCGACCTCCTCACACCGCTCGCTATTGGCGGTGTGCAACAAGGAGGACCTATGATGGTACGGAAAATCACTCTCGCGGCAGCGATCGCCGCTTGCCTGCTGATCCCCGCCACCGCGTCGTTCGCGCGTGGTGGTGGCCACGGCGGCGGTCATGGCGGCCACGGTGGTGGTCATGGCGGCGGCCATAGCTGGCATGGTGGTGGCGGTCACGGTGGCTGGCACGGCGGTGGCTGGCATCGCGGCCATGGCCGGTTCTGGCGCGGTCGCTGGTGGGGCTATGGCGTTGGCTCGTGCTGGCGCTGGACCCCCCGTGGGTACGTCTGGGTTTGCGGCTACTGATCTTTTTGTCGCAACAAGTGAAGACCGCCACATGACCAGCCATGAGCGGGGAACGGGTGGAAGGCACCTGTTCCCCGCCTTGCGGCTTGAAACGTTCACCGCGACAGCACGCTCGGCTCGCGAGGGTCATCGGAAGGCTGAAGGGGGAGGGGCGAGTTCCGGACGGATCAGGGACAGGCTCGCGCCTGCGGCTTGGCTATCACAGGCGCTATATAACGAATTGATATTATTTTGTATCCTGGCGAGCCCGCCGGGACTCGAACCCGGGACCCCATGATTAAAAGTCACGTGCTCTACCGACTGAGCTACGGGCTCGCTTGCCGTTTGTGTTACGGGCGGCATCCCGGGCGGTCAAGCTTCGGCGGCGGAAAAGCTTGCGGGAGGTCGGGTCGCGTGCGCAACGGTCTGGCCCGACAAGGCGCTATCGCCTTGCACGATTCTCGCCCTGCCGCCTCACGGCGCGCGGACGCGTCCGGGGACGGACAGAGGCACACGCGCCGCGGACAACCGGACCCGCCGCCCGTGTCAGGCGGCATCCGTGCGCCGTGTTCCCTCGATCGAGCGGCGCAGCAGGGCCCACAGGCTTCCACCGGTTGCCATGCCGAGCAGATAGACCACGATCGCCTGCAGCGCCAGCGGCATGCGCACGCTGTAGCCGAGGAACGACATGGTCACGCTTTGCAGGTTCTGCAATGCGAAGATCAGCGTGGCGGCGACAATAATCACAATGATGGCGAGATGGACAAAACGCATCCGGCGCTCCTGCCTCGGGTCGAAACGGCAAACACTGCAATTCTACGCCCGTGAATAGGGGCCTGCCGCCCAAATAACAATCCTGGTTATCATTCAGCGAACAGGAATCACGGACACCAAGCGCCCGCCCAATCGCTCCGATTTGTGGCACCGCGGAGGTACGGTCATGGTCACGACCATGGTGCCGCTGCGGATACCGGTGGTGCGATTGTGCCGGAAACAGCGCGGATCATGCTCTCACCAGCACGCGCTCTTGCCAAGGCGGTAATGACGGCGCGCCTGATCTATCTTTCGGCCCCAAACCCTCCAGAACGACCATCACATCTCGCCTGACATCGCACTTGTACTTTGTATCGACCCCCTTTTGAAGAGGTGCGGTTATGGCGCCGCCGGGAGCCGTCCGATTAACCGTTCGCGACGCTGGATGGCAAGTGCGGATTGGGAATCTTTTTGCGATGCGTCTTGGTACATGCACTAAAATGCATATGATTTGCGATCATGTGGAATTGCGCATCAAGGGCACACCGCGTCCCCATTCTCCGATGTTCTTCCCGCGCCGCCTGTCGTAGCTGCAAAGATACCCTTGCAATCAGTGCGCGCTGCGCGCCAGCAATGATCCGCGGGTTGATCTCATTCGACGATGGGCTTTGACACCACGGCACGCAGGAGCAGCCAATGAACCGGCACCGCGACCGCTGCAGGAAGGAGAAACTGGAAGTCTACAAACAAAGCCATCAGGTAAAGGATATTGCCTGCGAAGCCGGGCTGCAGAAGGGCGAGGCCGATCGCATAGATGATGAGTCCAAGCGCGAGCATCACCACCAGGATCACGACGGCGGTCCGGCTCATGCGCGTGGTGCTACGGTCGCTCCGCGCGACGAGGGTGAATACAAGGGTGACGACCGCAATGATGCCCGCGAGGATGAGGGGCGAGTATACGGTTTCGTACTCGGTTCTCGCCAGCATGATCACCTGCTGCAGCATGCCGCCGAGGGCGAGCGACAGAACGAAAGCAAATGCAGAGCGGCGGAATAGGAGCATGACCGAACCGATCATGGCATGCGCAGCAGCACGCGGTGATTCAGAAGGAGTGGTCGCGGCAACAGGCCGAACATTTCTGACGCTCTCGCTTAGAGCCGAGAAACGATCAGGCCACCTCATCAGGTTTGGCGGCAGCGCTCGATTCATGGGTCGCTGATCAATCGGTGGCGGCTCGCTCCTTTTCGCGCGCGTGCACGGCGGCTTTTCGCTGTGCGCGGATCATCAGAAATTCTCCCGAGAGACCCCAACGGGGGATGCGCCAAAGGCCGGCGATTTCCATGCCGTCCGCGCTCAGCGTTCCGGCATAGTGCACGACATCGTAGCCAAAGCCGGGCGGATCGTAGGACTTGATGAAGGAGACAACCTGTCCCGTGCGCTCGCCGGACAGGGTGGCGTGATGCGTCTTGATCGGGCAATCGGGCGCATTGCAGGGCTCGTGTGTCGAGCCGGTGACGAGACTGCCGGTGTCGATCAATGCCGCCGTGAACGACACGTACCGATGGCGGCCCGGCTGCCGGTACAGGCCATCCCAAACGCCGGTCAGATTGCTCGCGTCCGTTGGCTCGATGTCGCCCAACTTGCCGCTCCGGTCCTCGCCAGTGTTGCTGTGCCACTTGGCCCGAACCTATAGCACAGGCGCCCCCGGCGACACTTGACCGGCGTCTTCGGGTAAAACGCAAGAAAGGCGTTGAGGTCCAGAAGGCCGAGGAAGCTCTCGGATAGAGCCCGGCCAGATACGGCACCCTTTCGCGCACGGGGATCAATCGGCTGGTAAGGTTTATTGCAGGTGCCGCCCGGCAGCAGGTGGTTACGGGTGAATGCACGCCGTGCAATTCGGCATTCGGGTGTTAAGCTTGCCGTTGCGAAGGCCATCGACGCATGGTCGTGCTCGCTCATTCAACCCTGCGGGCGATGTCATGGGGGAACGAGGCCATGCCGAAGCGATCTTACGGGGTGACCGCGGACGGCACGAAGGTCGATCTCTACACGCTGGGCGGTGAGGCCGGGCTGCGGGTGCAGGTCATCACCTATGGCGGGACGATCGTCGGCATCGAAGCGCCGGATCGCAGCGGCAGGCGCGGCAATGTCATTCTGACCCTGCCGTCGCTTGCGGATTACGTCGGGCAAGACAGCTATCTGGGCGCGCTGATCGGACGATTTGCCAACAGGATCGGGGGCGCAATGTTCGTGCTCGACGGCACCGCGCATCGGCTCTCGAAAAACGACGGTGACAATTGCATTCACGGCGGATGGATCGGATTCAACAAAGCCGTCTGGGAGGCTGCCGATTGGATCGACGGGGCAGAACCGTGCCTCACGCTGCGCCACGTCAGTCCTGACGGCGATCAGGGCTTTCCCGGCGCGGTCACGGTCGAGGTGACCTATACGGTGTCCGGGGAAAACACGTTGCGCATCAGCTATCGCGCGCAAACCGATCGCCCGACCGTGATCAATCTGACGAACCACACCTACTTCGACCTCGGCGGCGCGGCCTGCGCGGATATTCTCGATCACGAGCTGATGCTCGCCGCGGAATTTTTCACGCCGGTCAATAAGCGCCTCATCCCGACCGGGCAGCTCGAGGCGGTTGCCGGCACGCCTTTCGATTTCCTGGAGCCGCGCCCGATCGGTGCCCGCATCTATGAGCGCAACGATCAGCTCGCCGACGGGCCAGGCTATGACCACAACTTCGTCCTTGGTTCATCGGCGCGCGACGAGCCGCAGTTCGCTGCGCGCGTATGCGAACCGCGCAGCGGACGCGTTCTCGAGGTTCACACCACCCAGCCGGGGCTGCAGTTCTACAGCGGCAATCACCTCGATGGGACGCTGCGCGGGCCGCACGGCAAGATCTACGGCCGGCACACGGCCTTGTGCCTGGAGGCGCAACACTTCCCGGATTCGCCGAACCATCCGAGCTTTCCCTCGACGACACTGCGTCCGGGTGAGATTTTTGCCAGCACAACGGAATACCGCTTCCGCATTGATTAGGCCGGTGGCTTTTGCATTAGCGTCCGCTTTCGGCGGAGCGAAATACGCGGACTTCTCAGCCATGGATGTCGCTTTCTGCTCTACTCGGCTAAGCTTGCGCACCCGCCCCGCAAGCTTCCTCGCATAGGCACGGGACAATGTCAGAAGACCAAGATGTGCACCGCAACTACGCCGTGCTGCTGGGGCAGGGGGTCGCCAACAGCGCCGCTGATGAACTGACCAGTGTCAAGCTCGTCTTGCCATTCCTTTACACCTCGGTCGGCGGCCCAATTATTTTTGCCGGCATGTTGGTTCCGGTTGCGACCATGGCAAAGCGAGCCGTGCAAGTTCTCGTGGCGCCGCGCGTTACTGCGTCGTCGTCGCGCAAGCGATTGATGGTTCTCGCGGCCATTGCGATCGCCTTGGCGGTCGCTCTCATCAGCCTGACCTTCAATGTCGTCGCGGTTTTCTGGCTGGTGCCGCTCTTTCTCGTCGCGGCGCTCATCATAGGCGCTGGCAACGGACTGAGCTCGCTGGCATTCCAGGATCTGATCGGGCGAATTCTCTCCCGTGAGCGTCGCAGCCGCTTGCTGTTCACCCAATCGAGTCTTGCCGGCCTGATCGTCGTGATCGTCGCCGTCGGCGCGCAACTGCTGCTGCAGCCGGGAACGTCGCTCGCCGCGCATCAGGAGCTGATCTGGCTCGGCATCGGCCTGTTCGTGTTGTCGGCGCTGTTGATCATGGCGATCCGCGAGCCGGCCGCGCCGCAGCCGCGTGCCGACAGCCGTGAGGCTGGAGATCGCAGCGAGGAGAGCGGCGCGGTCAAGCACAGCTTTCGGACTGTGCTCGCGCTCCCCTGGTTCGGCAAATTTCTGATCGCCCGCACGCTCTATCTGTCGATCGAGCTTGCGATCCCCTTCTTCTCCATCCATGCGGCAATGTTCCACGGCAACAGCATCAGTGGCCTCAACGCTTTCGTCATTGCCGCGAATGTCGGGCTGATGGCCGGCGGCTTCCTCTGGGCGAAAATCAGCAAGGGCTCGGTCGAGCACGTCCTGATTCTCGCGGCCGGCATCACCGGCATTGGTGGCCTGCTGGCGATGGCGATCGAGATAGGCTTCGCCTCACAAGGCATTTTTCTCTACGCGATGGTTTTCGTCCTGGTCAGCATCGGCGCGCAGGGCATCAAGAGCGGCCGCACGCTCTATCTCATCGGCAATACGACGGATGATGAGCGGCCCTTCTGCATTGCCGTCGCCAATGGCGTCATCGGGGTCATTGGGATCGTTTTTGGCGCGCTGCTCGGCGCGCTGGCGAGCTTCAAGGGCGTCGCCTGGCCGATCTCCACCCTTGTCGTGCTGAATTTCTTGGCCGCGGTCTATACGTTCAAATTGCGCGACCATCCCGTTAAAACGGGATAGGTAAACTGCTTTCGTCGGGGAAGATAGAATGGCTACCGTTTCAAACCGGTCGTCGGCACGAAGCGGAACGTAGAAATTCAAGACGATGTTTGAGGGGTAAGATGATGTCTCTCGACAAGGAAAAGAAGTTGTCACGGCGCTCGCTCGAAATGTGGGGCAGCGGCAATGCGGACAAGCCGGACGAGGTTTTTGCCGAAGACTACGTCAATCACCAGGAATCCGCCGCCGTGGGAAGCGTGGAGGCACTCGATCTCGCCGGCTGGAAAGCGGTGGTGGCGGAAAACCACCGCGCCTTTTCCGATTTCCAGGTGACCATCCTGATGCAGATCGCCGAAGGCGATCTGGTTGCGACCCGCTGGCAGTTCGCGGCGACGCATACCGGCGTTTACCTCGATCATCCGCCGACCGGAAAACGCGCCACCTGGACCGGCGTGCAGATCGACCGCATCGCAAACGGCAAGATCGCCGAGAGCTGGGTCGACTGGGACAAGTACCGGCTGTTTGAGGCGCTGGGGTTTGTGAAGTAGGGGGCGGCGTGGGCGCAATAAATTTAAGCGAGGCGAGTGGCCAGCGAGTAGCCCGCATGAAGCGAAGCGGAATGCGGGGATAGGTGCGGCGATGCGGATGAAAGCCCGGATTACGCTTCGCTCCATCCGGGCTACGCTTGCTCTCGCAAGTTTATGCAGGAGGCGACATGACGCGAAGAGGACCGACCGACGCCCGCACGCAGGCCGAGAAAGCGTTCAAGGCCGCGACCACCAAGCCCGCGCCACCGCTGCCGGAACCGGCGGCGAAAACCCCGTCGCCTCCCGGCGCCAAGGACACGGTGTCGCTGCGCATCGACCGCGACGTGCTCGATTATTTTCAAGCCGACGGAC
>CAZTTL010000188.1:0-1272 GCA_964616635.1 uncultured Rhodoplanes sp.
CGGCGCCGGGAAACAGCGTGTGCAGATAGGGCTTCATCGCCCGCTTCACCGGGGCGAGGAAGGTCTCGCGAGCGTCGCGCCGGCAGGCCTCGATGGTGTCGCGCAGCAGGCGGATCGCCGCGAGATGCCGCTCGATGCGGGAAAGCTCCTTCTCGGCCAGCGCCAGCGCCTCGGCGAGCTCCGCTTCGCGCTCGCCCAGCCCCTCCCCGCCCCGGCTGGCGATGCGGCCCTGCAGACCGGCAATGTCGCGTTCAAGCTCCTGCAGACGCGCCTGCCGCCCGGCGATCGCCTGGGTGAGCCGCTTCACCCGCGCGTCGAGAGCGGCGCGCTGCTCGGCGCTCGGCACGGCGGCGCGCAGGCGCTGCGCTTCGGCCTGCGCCGCTGCGAACAGCGCTTTTGCTTGCGCCGCTTCCGCCGCGATCGCAATCAGCTTATCCGGCCGCTCGCGGTCGGGACATTGTGCGAGGTCCTCGGTGAGCTTGTCATTCAAGGCGGTGCGATCGGCGCGCAGCGCCGACAGCCGCTGCGTCTCGGCCGCGACCGCGCCGCGGGCGGCAAGCACCGCCGTCTGCAGGTCATGATGCTCGCGCCGCAACGCCTCACGCGTTTGCTCGGCATCGAGGCGCCGCGCGAGCAGCGCTTGCGCGTCGTCGAGGCTCGCGACGAGCGGACCGAGCGCATCGAGCTTGGCTTGCGCCGCGGCAAGCGCCTCTTCCAGCAGCGCAACGCCGTCGGCACCGCCGGTTGCCGGCGCGAGGATGGCAAGCTCGGCCAAAAAACCCCGCCGGTCGATCGCGAGGTCCTCGGCCTTGGCGCGGCGTTCGCGCGCCTCGGCAAGCGAGCGCACGCCGGCCGCGCGCAGATCGCGATCGAGTTTCTGCCGCGCTTTTTCGATCGCCTGCGCGTCTTCCGGGCTGGCGGCCGGCGCGATCTCGATCGCGGCGATCTGGTCAATGGCGATATGCAGCGGCTCGACGACAGCAAACTGGCCTGACGCAGACACCACTGCGCCGCCGCAGGTCACCCGCCCTTGGCCCTGCGGCTCCAGCCGCACCGACACCCGAGGCGCCTTCGCCTCGCGCCGCGCCAGCGCCGCGTCGAGGTCCTGCGCCGTCTTCTCCAGCTTACGCAACCCATCGGACGTGACCGCGATCAGCGCCGCAGCCTGCTGCAATTGGCCGATGCGGTCACGCAAGTCACGTGCCTGATCGAGCCGTCCGCGTAATTCGGCGACGCGCTCGGCGTCTTTCGCTGCGGCTTCCGCCGCTCGCG
>CAZTTL010000188.1:1372-7362 GCA_964616635.1 uncultured Rhodoplanes sp.
CGCCCGCCGGTTTTCGGCTGCCCGGTCTTGGTCTCTTCCGACGATAATTGTGCGGCGATGCTGGTCAGCACCCGCTCGCCGCGTTCGCCGCCGAGCACTTGCCCGACCTCGGCCTCGATGGCGCGGCTGAGCATCGCGTGCATGTCCTCGCTCGGCCGCATCGGCTCGAACGACTGGCCCTGACGGACCCAGAACAAGCCGAACGCGGAGTCCTCGAACATGCGCGTGCCAGGTTCGATCCCCAGGATCGACCACACCGCCTCGTCGGCCGCGCGGCCGTCGGCGATCAGCCTGCCGGCCTTGAAAAAGCGCGCCGAGGAGCCGCGCAGAAACGCCTTCTCCACGCGGTAGTCGGTCCCATCATGGGTGAAACCGATTGCGATTTGGGCGGCAAGCTGGGCGCCGAGGCAGGCGAGCGCGCGCGTTTCCTTGGTGTTGGCCTCATGCCGGAAGAACAAGCAGGTCTGCAGTGCGCGGAAGATCGTCGACTTGCCGGCTTCATTCGGCGCGCACAAGAGATTGAGGCCCGGCCCGAGCCCGCGCACGACATGGCGGGCGCGAAACCGCCCCACCCCCTCGACCGCGATATGCGTGATGATCATCACCAACTCTAATCGTTATGCCGTCGCTTCCAGATAGAGCGTCAGCAGCGAGTCCTCGGCGATCTGGCGCTCGGCGAGCGCCAGCGCCTCATCACCTGCCCGCCGGCGCAAAGTCTCGGCGACCCGGCGCAGCACGCCGTCGAAGTCGATGCTTTCGAGATCGTCGGGATCGGGGCGGATGCGCAGGTCGAGGTCTGCATCGAGATGGAACACCGCGGCCTGCAACCGCTCGACCCAGTCGTCGATCTTGCGCCGTTCGCCGATCGACACCGCCCCGGTGATGGCAAGATCGAGCACGAGCTTGGACAGCGGCGCGTCGGCATGGCGGAGCGCGGCTTCCTGCGCTGCGAGCTGATCAAGCTCCGTGAGTTGGATCGTTTCGCTGCGCCAATGATAGGTGCCAACCCGCCGCGGCTCGATCATTGGCTGCGCGCCGGACTGTGCAAGGGTCACCAGCAATGCCTGGCCGACATTCTGGCTGTGGTAACGGTCAGGCTCCGGCGTGCCGGCATACCAGGTGCGCGCGTTGATCGCCTGGGTGCGATGCCAATCGCCAAGTGCGAGATAATCGAGGCCGGCGCGCTCGGCGCGTGCGGGATCGATGAGGTTCTTCGCATCCCCGTCGCCAGCACCGAAATCAGCGATGGCCCCGTGGGCCAGTCCGATGCGGAGCGCGCCTGCCGGCGTTGCCGTCTCGTTCATGCGGGCGGTGAGATCGCGCGTCTCCGCCTTGCTGGTGAGCGGAGCCGGCAGCAGGAAAGCGTCATCGTCGAGCGCAACCGGTTTGGCGGAAACATGCGCGCGCACATTCGCCGGCACGCCGAGCAGGCCCAGCCGCTCCCACAGGCCGCCCGGGCGGTGCGGATCGTGGTTTCCCGGCAGGAGATGCCAGGTGACGCCTGCGAAATTGTGCATGCGTTCGAGCGGCGCGCGCAGCGTCACATTGCTCGGCGCTTCCGAATCGAACACGTCACCGGCGACGAGAATGTGGGCGACGCCTTCACCAACGGCGAGGCGGCCGAGCGCTTCGATCGCATCGAGGCGCGCCGCGCGCAAAGCTTCCGCCTTGGCGCCAAAGCGCAGGAACGGCTTTCCGATCTGCCAGTCGGCAGTGTGAATGAGACGCATGGACTCCACGCTCGCTGCGGACCCCGCGCGAATCCCCGCGAGGCCGCGAATCAGCAGCGGTGGGAGTGTAGCGAAAATCGCGGCGCGATTGACGAAGGGAGCGCCGCGCCATCGCGCAACCGCGTTTCGGCAGTGGAAAAGTCGTGTCGCGACGGCATCGTGCGCGAAAGTGGGAACCGGCTTCGCGAAACCACGATGCGATAGGAAATAGATGGAGCGACGACGAACGGCGTTCTAGCGTCGCGTGCGCTCGGCCTGCGAAATCAGCCAGGCGGAAAACTCCGCGGTCTCATCGACAGTGCCAAGACGACCGGGCCGGCCGCTATGGCCGGCACCCATATTGGTCTTGAAGATCAGCTCATGGTCGTCGGTCTTGGTCGCGCGCAGCCGCGCCACCCATTTTGCCGGCTCGCCATAGCTCACCTGGCTATCGTAGAGGCCCGCGGTCACGAACATCGCCGGATAGGCTTTGTGCTCGATATTGTCGTAAGGCGAGTATGACCGGATATTGTCATAATCCTCCTTGGTCGCCGGGTTGCCCCACTCCTCGTATTCGAGCGTCGTCAGCGGTACCGAGGCGTCACTCGTCGTCGTCAGGACATCGACGAAGGGCACCTCGGCGATGATGCCGGCAAACAGATCGGGCTGCATGTTGGCGACGGCGGCGACCAGCAATCCGCCGGCGCTGCCCCCTTGCGCAAACAGTGCACGCCGATCGGCAAAGCCATCGGCAACCAGGGCTTCGGCCGCAGCGATGAAGTCGGTGAAGCTGTTGCGCTTCTTCAAGCCGTGGCCCTCGTCATACCAGCGCTCGCCGCGCTCGCGGCCGCCGCGCACATGGGCAATGGCATAGACGAAGCCGCGATCGATCAGACTGAACTGGAAGTTCGAAAACAGCGGGCGTGTGCTGATGCCGTAAGCGCCGTAGCCGTATAAAAGCGCCGGGTTGCCGCCCGGCTGCCGCAAATCCTTGCGGTAGACCAGCGTCACCGGCACTTTTTCGCCGTCCGGCGCGGTCGCATCGATCCGCCGCAACTCATATTTTTTCGGATCAAACCAGCGCACGGCCGGATCATCCTTGCGCAGCGTCAGTGCGCCTGTGACCATATCGAAATCGTAGGTGCTTTCAGGATGCAGCGGCGCGCTGAAGCGCAAGCGGAGCACCTGCGAGTCAGCATCGCGATTCCCGCCGAATCCGCCATCGGAGAATTTGGTGGTGGCGGCACCGATGCCAGCCGGCACTGGTACCGTGGTCTCGCGCCCGTCAGACAGCCGCAATACGTGCACGGAAATGTTTCCCTCGTGCTCCTCGTCGAAGGCAACGAAATCGTTGAAGGCCTCGAAGCGCGCGAGATAGTGACCGGGGCGATGGGGCACGAGCTCCGTCCAATGAGATGCATCCGGCGTCGCCTGCGGCGCCGTCATCAACCGATAGTCGGGCGCGTCGAGATTGGTACGGATGAAAAACCTGTCACCCACATGATTGGCGGAATAGCGCACGCCTTTGTGCCGCGGCTCCATGACAGCGAACTCACCCTCGGGGGTGTCCGCGCGCAGATAGCGCATCTCGCTCGTGTCTTCGCCATCGGCGGTAAGCATGACGTATCGGCGCGACTTCGAGAGCGAAACGAAGACCTCGAACCGCGGATCATGCTCAACATAGACGCGAACGTCATTGTCCCGGGCCGTGCCGATGCGATGTCGCCAGACCTCGAATGACCGGACCGTCTTTGGCTCTTGGCGGGTATAGAACAAGGTCTTGCTGTCGGCGGCGAAAGCGATGCTTTCCGACGCGTCGACGATGCCGTCGTCGATCACTTCGCCGGTCGCGATCTCGCGCACGAACAGGTGATGACTGCGTCCGCCCGTAAAGTCGACGGCAAAAGCGACGCGGGCGCGGTCCGGGCTCACGACCCAGCGATTGAGCCGGTAATAGGAGTGGCCGGCGGCAAGCGCGGGAATATCGAGCACGATTTCTTCGGCGGCGCCGGGCACATCCTTGTGCCGCAGGATGACCGGGAACTGCGCCCCATGGGTGTAGCGCCGCTCATAGATATAGCCGTTATCGCGATAGGGAACGCTGGTATCTTCCTGCGCCTCGCGCGCGCGCAGTTCGGCGGCAATCTCGTCGGTCAGCGGCTTGATCGCGGCAAGGCGACGCTTGGCATAGGCGTTTTCTGCCTGCAGATAGGCAATCACTTGGGGATTTTTCCCCGCCCGCAGCCAGTCATAAGGGTCATCGCGGGTGCGGCCGTGCTCGATCTTCTGCTCCGGCACGATGCGAGCGACCGGTGGCCCGGCGTTATACGGGACGGCAGCCCCTTGCGCGCGCGCACCCGCGACCCCGCCGCCCGCCAATGCAAACAGCCAAGCCACGCCGACCAGCAGCGCAAAGATCCGTATCCCCCGCATGGGCATGCCTCCCAGGCAGTCTCCGTCTCAAGCTCGCCTTTTTCGGGCGCAAAGAGTCAGGAATATGTCAGAGGGGGGGCAATAACGCAGATTTCACCAGCAAAAACCGGATTAGTAATCGTCTAGCGGCCGCGCGGTGAAGGTCATGCGGGCCTGATTATGCTCGATATTCACCGCCTGGCGCTCGGCGGAAAACCCGGCCGACCGCAGCAGCGCCATGAAATCGGCTTCCCCGTAGCGCGCAAGGCCGTGGGTGGCGCGAAGTTTGCGATAGGGTGAGGCGGCGGTGCGCAAGACCCCGAAAAGCGCTGCGGGCAGGAAGCCGTTTGCCCGGGCGTAGCGCAACAACGCCATCAGGTCTTGCCAGGCGCTCACATCCGGCGGGATCACGTCGCCGATGACCAGCATGCCGCCCGGTGCCAGCAGCCGCCGCCACTGCCCCAGTAAAGCAAGAAGCTCACTACGGGACAGGTATTGCACGACCGAATTGACGACGATGAGATCGAGCGAATGATCGGGCATCGCCGCCAGGGATTCGGGCGCGATCACCTCGATCTTGCCAACCCCGTCATAGCGGACGGCAAGCTTCCGGCGGACGCTCGGCGCGGCCTCGCAGAGGAAAAGGCGACCCGCGGCCGCCGCGACGGTATCGGCGTGCAAAGCTTCACCGCAGCCATAATCGAGGACCCGTGCGGCGGGACCCGGCAGGTACCGCGTGATGGCGGCGGCAATATCGCGATAGTGAATATCGGCATGGCGCTCGCTGACATAGATCGCGTGGGGACGATCCCAGAAGCTCACCCAATCGTCGATGCGGCGCGACGCCGGCGACGCGGCGCGCGGCGCTGCGGTCTGGCTCTTCGGGTCGGGATCACGCGGCATCGGGGGCGTCGGGTGACAGGGTTTGCCCCGCCGTCCGCACGCTGGCGGTCCACAGCTTGATCAGCGGGCCGTTCTTTCCCTTCACCGGATCGGTCGGCGGCAGCGGAACCTGGGGGATCGCCACAACCGCCTTCGCATGCTCGGCCCGGCTGCCGCGACAGAGATCATATTTGCCGGTCGGCGGATAGGCACCGATGACGACGAGGTCGGGGCTCGCCCACAGGCATTGATGGCCGGTGCCGGCAGGCAGCACGGCGACATCGCCGGCGCGCAGGTCGACTTCGGCGCCCCGTTCCCCGCCGAACCGCACCTTGGCGCGTCCCCGCGCGATCCCCATCGCCTCATGGATCGACGAGTGATAATGCGCATAGGGATAGACGCCGTTGCGCCACCGCCCTCCCCAATGATGGCGCTCGAAGGTCTGCTCGATCACCGTTTCCGGATCGGCCGAGCCCTTCAGGTCGATCGCAGACCGGAAGATCACCAGCGCCAGCAGCGGGTTGTTGGGAATGACGCCATCGTCCTCAAACCGAAAGGTTTCCGGCGTGCTGCGGCTCGCCTTTGCTTGCATGCGTCAATTGCCCTCCGGCCCTTTCGGTTCGGCGACGTGACCTGTCAAGAAATGCGCGCCGCATTCAAGAAAAGCAATATGCAGGGCGGCCAGCGGCCGGAGACCTGCGATCGCAGTGTGGTAACAAGGCCTTAAGACCGGCTTAACCGGATCATCTTCAGGCCCCTGCGGCGAAGGCTGCGATCGTGCCCATCGCGACCATGCACAGCGCCTGGATGAAGAATAACGCGAACCGCCATGCGGCCACCGTGTTCGTCTGTTCCAGCGAAAGGTGGATCACGGTCTGAAGAATTCTGGCAACCAGAAAGATGATGGCGAGCGCATCGAGGACGGGCGTGTCGATCTGTTTGACGAACACGACGACCACGAGCGCAAGCCCGCGCATGAGGGAAAAC
>CAZTTL010000189.1:0-3436 GCA_964616635.1 uncultured Rhodoplanes sp.
GACAACGGCCCCGGCGCCCGCCCCACCTCCGTCAGCGGCCGTCATCCGAAACCCTGCACATCCTCACCCGTCGCGCTGTCACGACGATGACGGCGGGTTTGGCATCAACTGCAGACGCGCCGTTGCAGCGCAGTAAATTGACGAAGCGTCGGCCACGCGCGGCGTTTATTCAACAGGCTCGTCGTAGATATCCGCACGTATCGCAAGGAGATGCGGTTCAATGTCACCGCTCCACCCGTGCATCGCATATTGGTCAATTCTCTTAATGACCTTTACGGGTTGTCCGATTGCGAAATCGTAATTGGCGAGCTGAAGGAAAACATCTGAGGGAGCGGTCAGCGACTTGAACCGGTAGTGCTTGTTAGTCAGGTCCGAAATCGACTGAAAGTAGGTGGCCACCCCATAAGACTGGGCCGGATGCGGCAGCTCGGCAATGAGCTTCTTAACTATCCCCTTGTCCTCTTCGGGGGTGGGCAGGCCCGCCGGAAGGGCGACGTTGCCGAGAGCGGAATACATGAACCCGTACGCGGTAGCAGCGTTGCCACTGTGCGGCCTCGGAAAATGGCGTACCCAGTAATCAGCGCGCACGAAACGGTCGAATGAGTCCCAGGTGTTGGGGAGGTTTATCTCCGCTACCGACTTGTATTTTTCAGCGTTCTTCAGCTGCTGCTGATAGGATGGCGGGTTGGTCAGAACCCGGTATTGCCGTCCGTGGAATATTTCCACTTTGCCTTTTTGAATCTCAATGATCGCCGAATCACCGGTGGCGTCAGCGACTGCCAGATGCTTCGGGGTCGCGTAGGTATAGCCCCTGCGCCCCTTTACCGACACAAGATAGACTTGGCTCCTTATCGCCTCAACGGCCTCCGAGACATTTGCAAAACTGTCCAGCACAAAGCTGACCCAGTGATCCGCATCGAGCTCCAACCTCTTCGTGTCTGGGGCGACGCTCTCGTTAGGGTCACCGTCCAGATAAAAGAGCGTGCGAGCCGTCAGCCCGGCTTCATTCATACCATCATTGGGAAACCGATTGTTCGCATAGACGGCGACATTGCCATACTTGACGGTCCACCGCATGGACCGACCTTTCTTGGCGTGGTCCTCCGATCCGGTGCGCTCGATACCGCGCGGCGTCACAACGAGGGTCGGATCGGAAGCGGACACGTAGTCCTCATTCCGGCCAACTATCAGGGGCCCACTATCGTTAGTGTTCCAGAAGATGCGTGTGCACGCATCCGCAGGGTCAGTGAAAATAACGGTGATGGAAAGAGCTAGGCCCACAGCGTTCTTAGAAACCCAGCTCAATACCTTTCTTGGTGCGATGCGACTTCGCATGGCTCCCCACCCTCGTCGTGTCCTTCGACCGCGGGCACCGCGGCCGATCGGCGGTGTGGACATCGAGTCTTAGCTTATCGCACGCATATTACAGAAATGGGTCGGTTTCCAGACCACACGTCCGCTTCGGGTCTTGTGTCACGAGCGCCGTTTTTGTGACGGTGCGCAACTGTACGGGAGATGAAGGTGGGCCCTTCGAGGTCGGCAATCAGGTGTTGATCCGCAAGCTGCTTTCGTCAAAAGCGATGGTGGTGAATGTTACGGAAAAGACGGGACTTGATACCGTCAGGCAAGGTCGAGCGAGGCGAGCGCAAGCGAACTGCTGCAGCAGTGTCGAAAGCGGATTATGTGATGTCAAAATCGGGGGGTGATTCTTCTTTCGGGATAAGCTTAGGGTCTTTATCCGCACGCCCTAACCCGCAGCCGTGCCGTCCGAACCTTGCGGCGGCGGTTCCTCGACCTGCCCGTTCGGACTCATCCGCTCGATCGTCTGCGGCAGATATTGCGCCATCAGCGACAGCAGCTTGTCGGCCGAGAGTCCCGTCGCGTCGGCCAATTGCGTGAGCGCGCGATCGCCGAGCGCGCCACGGAGCTGCTCGGCCGTGATCGGAAGATTGGGGCCCGTTCCAAGCCACGAGTCGACTTCCGCGTTGAACCCCGCCTCGCGCAGGCGTGCCACCAGGCCACCGACGCTGCCAAGCTCGGTCTCGCCGATATACTGCGTCGCCAGCGCCGGGATCGCCGCCGGGTCGATGTTCTCCAGCACCTTGCTGACAACACCGGAAACGAGTTTGTTGAACAGACCCATGCATCGAACCTTTGCTGGAGCGAATTCAGTTTTCATAGAAACAGAATTCACTCTGTTCATTTTTCGCGGTCGCATTTTCCCGGCGGCGAACCGCGGTCCACCCCCGGAACAAGTCCCGGATCAAGTCCGCGTGCAGGCGTCGCTTAGAAAATGCTCTCCACTCCGCCGCCATACGGCCGTGGCTCAGGCATAAGCGAAAATTTTTCGCATGTCTTGATCGGTCCATCCAGTGCGTTACAGGGCCAGCATCCCAAACTAGCCCTGGGCGGCGTTTTCAGCAATCATGCCGCCGTACGGGCCGACGGCCCGCCATGATCCGCATCCGCTCGTCGGACCAATCACCTTGCCGTGGTAGCAGCGCATGCCAGTCGACCAGGCCTTTGCCAAGAAAGTCATGATTGTTGCGGGCGGCGCCGTGGTTCTGCTGCTCGCCTGGCAGCTTGTCGATATTCTGCTGCTGGTCTTCGCCTCGGTGCTCGGCGCCGTGCTGTTGCGGGCGCTCGCCGATGTCATCGAAAGGCCAACCGGGCTGGCGCCGGCCTGGTCGCTCGTGATCGCTGTGTTGCTGATCGTGACCCTGATTACGGTGATCTCGGTGCTGTTTGGCGCCACCATCCGCGATAACGTCAACGCGCTGATCGAGCAGCTCCCGGCGGCCTGGAGCGCCATCCGTAGCCAGATCGGCGAAAAAGGGTGGCTGATGAGTGCGCTTGAACACAGCGGGCAGGCGGTCTTGACCGGGAACATGGTCAGCCGCATCAGCGGCGTTCTCGGCACCGCGGTCGGCATCATCGTCAATCTGGTCCTGGTCGTATTCTCTTCGCTCTATATTGCCGCGCAACCACGCCTGTACCGGCACGGCTTTCTGAGGCTTTTTCCGCCGCGCGATCGCGACCGCATCCATGCCGCGATCGCCCGTTGCGGAACTGCACTGCGCGCTTGGCTGTTCGGACAGGCGATCGCCATGGTGGTGGTCGGCCTTCTGACCTGGAGCGGCCTTGCGGCGCTGTCGGTTTCCTCCGCCCTTGCCCTTGGCCTGTTCGCCGGACTTGCGGAATTCGTGCCGGTGCTTGGGCCCATCATTGCCGCCATGCCGGCGTTGGTCATCGCATTTTCGCAGGACCCCAAGCTCGCTTTATGGGTGCTCGCGCTGTTCCTGGTGATCCAGCAGATCGAGGGCAATATTCTGCAGCCACTGCTGCAGCGCGAACTCGTTTCTTTGCCGCCGGCCGTGGTGCTGTTCTCGATCGTCGCCTTTGCGGTTCTGTTCGGCGTGATGGGCGCGCTATTGGC
>CAZTTL010000189.1:3536-7350 GCA_964616635.1 uncultured Rhodoplanes sp.
TTTCTCGTCGGTGCGTTTCGATAAAAGCTCGGGCGATCCGCGCGAATTCTTCAGCACCATGCATGCCGCCCCCTTGGCGTGAAGCGCTGCACAGAGCCGGTTGGCCGCTGCCCGCGTATCGACGCCGACGCGCACCTGGTAGAAGCCGTTGGTGCCGCGGCTGCGCAGCACGATGCGGATAATCATCGGATCGCGGTTTTCCAGCAGCGCGCGATACTGGCGCTCGATGCGCGCATAGGCCTGAAGGACGCGCGCGCGAGAAAAGCCGGCGCTGAGCTGGACGCCCCACGGCCGCAGCTTGCCCTCGCTCACCCGGCGCTCGAGCTCGCCGACGAAGAAGGACGGCTGCTTCGTCAACAACGCCGCAAGCTGATGGCACGAGGTCGGCTTGGCGATCACATCCTTGCCGCCCGCGCCGCGCAAATTCACCCAATCGTCGACGGTGCGGCCGGTGATGACTCGGACATAGTGCCGGGTCTGGGCCGGCATGCCGCCGCGCCCCTCAATGTAGTCGCGCACGCGGCGCGGCCCGGCATTGTAGGCGGCGGCGGCAAGACCGAGATTGCCGAACTCGGCACGCAATTCGTGCAAAAACTCCGCTGCCTTGGGAAGCGCCGCCACCGGATTGAACGGATCGAGCAGCCCGCGTTCTTCGGCGGTGTAGGGCATGAACTGGGCGATGCCCTGCGCGCGGTGACCACTGCGGGTCACGGGGCCGACCGCGTCCGGCTGGAACCGGCTTTCCTGCCAGATGACGCGGGCGAAAAACTCAAGCGGTAACCCGTTCGCCGTTGCCGCCGATTCGAGGATCAGGCAGATCGAGTCCATCGCGCCGCTGATCTTCGCCGTGGCGGCATTGGCGGGCGGCTCCGGCTTGGTCGCGGCCGCTGCGCCATCGCCCTTCCCTTCGTTCTTGGCCTTTTCGTCGACCTTTCGTTCGCCGTCCGCACCGGGCGCGTCGCGACCTGCGGCATCGGCGCCAAGCTTGCCAGCGAGGATTGTTGGCCTGCCGGCTGGCGATGCCTTGCTGTCCGGGCTCGCTTTGCCCTGGGAAACTGCTTGATTGCCGCGGGAGCCTGCGTGATCAATGTGTTCGTCGGCTGCCGGTTCGACCGCCGCTTCCCGGGATGCCTCTCCTGCTTCGTCCGTCGCAGCGATCAAGCGCACGTGCTGGAACGCGGCCGGCCCCACCCACGCAAGGCCGATGCCGAGCCCCACCAGCAAGGTCACAAATGCATACCGCATCAGCCGACCCGACCCAGCGGTGTTTCCGGTCTAACCGAAATTCCCAAAGCGCCCCCTCAACTTGGCTTTATCTTCCGGTGCCAATGCGCCCCTGCTCCGCGGGCGTGGCTCAAGCGCAGGAACATGCTTCGCCTAAAGTGGCAGGAACGTTTGTCAAAGCGATTAGTTCCCGCCCGGCAGCGATGCGGCGCATCAGCCCCCAAACAAGGTATTGCCAAGGACGAGGGCGCCGATCCCCGTTCCGACGCCAACGAAGATCGACTGGCGCGCCAGAAAAAACGCGATCATGCCCACACCGACCGCGGCGAGCCTCACCCATAACGGCACTCCGGCGAGCGCGCCGGGTGAATAGACGACGATCTTCGCCACCACGCCGGTCAGGACCGCAGTCGCAACCGCGCGCACCCAGACAAGCACCTCGGAGTTCTCGTCGATCCCGCGTGCCAGCACGATGCCGAGCCAGCGCCATACCTCGTTCGGAAGAAAACCGACAAAGACCAGGATGAAATAGGGGTAGAGGTCGTGTAAGATCATCGCCTCCGCTCCCACCACAAATGAACGAGATAAGCCGCCGTGCCGCCGATCAATCCGGTCCACAAGAGATCGAGGCCGATCTGGTAGAAGGCGAGCAGCGGCCCGAGCAGCAAGCCGGCTACGAAAGCGATGCGATCGGCCAGGTGGCGGCTGTTGCGGGTGAGCGAGGTGAGAAACGACATCGGCGTCAGGAACAGCAGGGCGGCGACAACCCCCTTCGGCAGATTGGCGGCGAGAACATGCCCGGACATCGTGGCGATGACCGAGGTCGTCAGAAAGCTCGTCCCGATCCCATTGGCGAAGGCAAGCCGCTCTTCACGCGGCCGCGTCGGCGCGAGCCGCAATGACTCAAGCCACATGCTCACCGCGGTAAAATGTGCCGCCAGCAAGAGCGCCGCGGTCTGCCGCCGGCCGCTGCGGAGGATGGGGAGCAGCGACATCACCATTGGCAGCAGCCGGATCCCGCTCAGGCCGACCGCGACCGCGACCGCAAGCGGCGCCCCGCCGCCACCGAGCGACGAGACCAGAATCACCTGGGCCGGCCCCGCCCAGACCAGCACTGTCGACAGCACCACCCAGGGCGCGGAGAAACCGAGATCATGCGCCAGCGCACCGATGCTGACAAAAGTGCCGAGCAGCACGATCTGGAAAATCGAGGCGTAGCCTGCTCTGACACCGGCGAAGAATCCCCCCGATCGTGTGGTCGAACAGGAGTCGGGATCGTGCTGCGCCATGGCCGCTCTGTCCCACACGGCACCCGCCGGCGCAACCGTCTGGCGGTTACCGTTTATTGCGGGCGCGGTTGCGTCAGCACATTTTCTAAGCGAAGCATGCCCGCGGACGTGGTCCGAAGTGGACGCCGGTTCGCCGCCGAAAACGCGGTCAAGCAAGAAAAAATAAACCGAGCTCCGGCTCCACCCGAACGGATTTCGCTCCAGCCGCGCATTCAGAACCTTGCCGCCTGGGCCACGGCAAGACCGGACTGTTCGAGAAGACCGGGAAGCCACACGACCATGCCAAGGATGAACGGGAGACTGGCGATCAGCATCACGGCGATCATCAGGCCGACCTCCGTCCTCGCGACATGATCACCGTCATTACAATCGTGAACAGAACACACGGACATGACCTCTGCCTTCGCTGCTGATGCACCCTCTCCCGAACCCACCGGCGCGCCGCAACCTTCGTGCCACCCGCTGTTCCAAGATCGGCCAGTGGATTAGATGGTTAACACTTGGCCGGCGGGCGTGACCGATGGGAAAATCATACCGTTTCATCCGGTAATATTTGCAGGGCGCACCAATGAAAACGGCCGGGCAAGCCCGGCCGTCGAAGCCAATCAGTGGCGGCACCGCCCCCGTCACACCTTGACGAGTGGCACCTTGGGCACCGAGCCGCGTCCCGAGGGCGGACCGCCCTCGCCCTTCGGTCCCGGCGGTGGCTTGCGCCGCGAGCCCCCGCCACCGCCGCGACGCCGCTTCGCGCCGGTGCGCGCTCGCGCCGGCAGCTTTTCCGGCTTGGGCGTGATCGGCCCATCGAGGAATTCGAAGCCGAGCTTCTCTTCGCCCGCCTCGTCCTTGACCAGGATGACGCGGACGTGGCCGCCGTTTTTCAACTTGCCGAACAACACCTCGTCGGCGAGCGGCTTCTTGATGAATTCCTGGATGACGCGGGCCATCGGCCGCGCGCCCATCTGCTGGTCATAGCCGCGCACCGTGAGCCACTTCGTCGCCTCGTCCGACAGCTCGATGGTGACGTCGCGATCGGCGAGCTGAGCCTCGAGCTGCAGCACGAACTTCTCCACCACCTTGGCGATGATGTCCTCGGTCAGGTGGTTGAAGGTGACCGTCGCATCGAGGCGGTTGCGGAATTCCGGCGCGAACAGCCGGTTGATCGCCTCGGTGTCGTCACCCTCGCGCTTGTTGCGGTGCAGGCCATAGGCCGACTTGGCAAGGTCGGAAGCGCCGGCATTGGTGGTCATGATCAGGATCACATTGCGGAAGTCGATCTGCTTGCCGTTGTGATCCGTCAGCTT
>CAZTTL010000190.1:0-6106 GCA_964616635.1 uncultured Rhodoplanes sp.
TCCCTGCGCAATCCATTAGGAGGGTGAGAAATCCGCGCTAGAGCATGTTCCGGCGAAGTGGATACCGGTTCGCCGCCAGAAAATGCGACCACTCAAAGAAAAATAGAGCGAATTCCGATTCCGTCAGGACGGAATTCGCTCTAGCTGATAGCCCGACCGCCGCCGGCTGAACGAGCCACGAATCTCAGCGTCGCCACGGCGGCTGGCGGGCGGCGGCAAGCCTCTCCGCCAGCGGCGCTGCGCCGGCAATTTCTGCGACCAGCTTGTCTAGGATCGCCTGACCGAAGGCATTGAAATCCTGCGCTTCGTGGACGAAGGCGCCGGGCCCGCCGATCACATTGGCGCGGTAATAGTTTGTCAGCCCGCCGGCCGGATTGGTGTGATCGGCATTCCAGGACAGCGGCTGCGGGGTGAGAATAACAAGCCCGTTGATCGTGACGCCGCGCGCGACCGCCTCGTCGCGCGCTTCATTGACGTCGCGACCGGCATTGTTGGTGCCGTCGCCCGATACGTCGATAACCCGGCGGGCTGCTTCGAACGGGGCGCGGTCGAACTGGGCCATGGCAAAATCGATCGCACCGCTGATTGAGGTGCGGTCGGCAAAGGCGCGGAGCGATTCCACGAGCTGGCTCGCAAACTGCCCGGCGCTATCGGCGTCGTGGATCACCGTCCAGTCGATCACGAGCTTCTGGCTGGCGCTGCCCGACCATTCGACATAGCAGACCCCGATGCGGTGAAAGCGTCCGGAGCTGATGGCCTCAATGACCCGCGGATTGGCGATTGCGGCCGCATAGCCTTCACGCTGCAACTGAAACTTCTGTGCATCGATACTACGCGAGACATCGGCCGCCAGCACCAGCAGCAGGTCGACGGTCTCGGCGCCGGCCTTGATCACCGACAAACCGAGCGCGAGGAAGCAGCTCAGCCCGCCGGCAACGAGGACATGCACCGCTTTCCGCATCGAACTCTCCGCGCTGCCTCGGTCCCGTCCAGAGCGAAATCCGACCTAGCGGAATCGGATTTCGCTCTATTTCTCTTTGAGTGGTCGCATTTTCTGCGGCGAACCGGCGTCCACTTCGCCGGAAAATGCTCCAGAGAGCCTACGGCCGAGGGCGCGCAGCTTATAACGCAGAGCGTAGCGAAATGATCCGCCGTCTTCTATTCAGCCGGAATGCGGGCGCCGGGAAAGCTCACCTCGAACAAGGTCCCCTCATTGGCCTTGCTGGAAATATTGAGCGTGCCGCGGTTTGCCTCGGCCAGCGTCCGCGTCAGCACCATATCGACGCTCGCACCGCGGGAAAGGTCTGGCGACGATGGCGTCTCTTGGCTTGGCCGACTGGTCGGATCGGGGCTCTTGCACGCGGAGACAGCGCCGGTATTACGCACGCGAAACACGACATGCCCGCGCTCGGTCTCGCCGGTCGACACGATGACCTGCCCGCCGGCGCCTGCGTGTCGGATTGCGTTTGCCAACAGGTTGCCGATCACCTGCTGCAGCGACTGCGCGTCGGCAAGAACCGGTCGCAGCCGCGGCGAGAGCGACGAGCGGATGATGATGCGGTCGCGATTGGCATCAGCCTGCAGGGCTTTGACGCATCCCTGCACCAGCATGTTGAAATCGACCGGTACGAAATTGAGATCGAGCGCACCGGATACCGCACGAGAGAGATTGCTGACGTTGTTGACCAGCCCGCCGATATGATCGGCGGCCGCGCGGACATTGCGCAGGCCGCCGCGATAGCGTTCGTTGCCGAGCGGGCCGTACCGCTCCTCCAGCATTGGATCGACCAAGCCCGTGATCGAGGCAAGCGCATCGCGCACGCCACTGCGGAGCTTTTCCAGCCGGTCCGCGCCGTCGGCGCCCGCGCGCGCGGCATCCTTTCGCTGCGCCGACAACTCCGCTTTGGCTTTTCTCCACGGCGTCAGATCGCGGAAGACCGCGTAAAGCTTGTCGACGCCATCCGGCATCTTCCCCAGGATCACCGAGAGGGGAATCTTGTGGCCTTGGCGGGTTTGTCCCATCACCTCGCGGCCGCCGGCGACGAAGCCGTCGTCATGGCGCACCCGGTCGACATATTCCAGCGCCGTCCCCCGGTCTTCCGGCGCAAACAATTCCCCGAACGGACGACCGGCGAAATCGGCCGGTTCATAGCCGAACAGCGCTTCGGCGCTGCGGTTTGCCGACAGGATGAGCCCTTCGCGGGATAGCACGATCAGCCCGTCGAAGGTGGTGTCGACAATTGAGCGCAGCTCGCGGATTTGAGCTTCGCTTCGGCGCAACGCATGCTCCGTCCGCTCGTTGTGATCGGACGCGGCGGCTTGAAGCAGGACCAGCGCCAGCGCGCTCTCGTCGGTCCACGGCACCGGGATCAGCCGCGCCGCGATTGGCGCTCTTGTTCGGCCGCGGTCGACGATCGTGAGCGCCTGTCCGATCTGACCGGGGCCGGCGCCGGCGTCGGGATCGATGCCGACCGACAGACTGTCCAGCCCGCCGGCCTGGATCAGGTCTTGCAGCCCGCAAAAGCCGGTCGCCGCAAGAAAAGCGCGATTGGCATACAGCGGCTGATCATAGCGATAGACCATGAGCCCAAGCGGCAGCTCATCGAGAAACGTGGTGAGGCTGGGCGCGCCCGCATCGGCGGCAGGTGGCGCGGTGGACGCCGCGGATTCATTCTCGGTCGCGTCAAGGCTCTCGGCGGGCGCATGATCTCCCGCGGCGCTCGCGGTTGGCGCTTCACTTGGAACAGGGTGTGCAGTGTCAGAACCGGACTCAAGGCGCGCCTGCAATCGCCGCGCGATTTCCTGGAACGCGTCATGCTCGCCGACGCTGAGCGCCACTGGCACCGCCGGCACTGGAGTCACCGGACGAGACTTCCCGTCCGGGGCCGCGGCGGGGAACAGCAGGATATTTTCGGGTCGCTCAGGTTTAGCTGGGGGTGGTTCGGCGACTTCTTCCTCCCCTCCCAACTCGGGCTCCGGCCCGATCGCGAGTTCGCCGTCGGTTTGCTGCAGCAATGCCAGGATTGGCTCGGCGTCGTCGATCGAACCACCCTTTTGTGATTCCGATTCCGAGGCGCTCTGCGTCCCTACGGTTGCTGGCGTGCGATCGACCGGCGGCAGAGCCGGTGCCCGCCTGGTCCAGCCGAATTGCGTCAGCCGCTCGACATCCCGGCAGACGCCAAATCCGCGATAGCCGAGAAACACACGGTCGCGGTCATAAATCGGCAGGCCGGACAGCTCGACCCGAATGCGATCGCCGCCATCGATCGGGAATGATATGACGATGCCGCTCCAGGTGTCGCGGGTCTCGATTGCCCGCAGCACCGCATTTTCGGGATCAAGATCGAGTTCGGCAGCGATCTCACGCCACGGGCGACCCAGCACGACCGCCGTTCGTGATCCGATCGCTTCGATGAATTCATCGGAACCGAGCGTGAAGCGACCACTCTGATCCATCTGCCAGACGAAGCGGAGCGGGACCCGCCGGTCGGGTGGCGGTGGTTCGATTCGTAAAGGGTCGGGCTCGACAGCGAGTCCCGCTCCCATTAGAGCGGCTTGCAAACGAGCCCCGGCGTCCTCGCCCGTCGCGTCGCGCGGCGCGGCCGAGAAAAAGGCGATCAGCGCGGTCGAGGCATCGCGTCCGACGCGAATGATGCTGGCGTGGCCAAAGCGCGTAGCGCCGGTCGCAACCCCCTCCGCCAGTGCTGTCATCGCTAATGAATCGGCACCGATCGCCGACACAGTATTCGCTGGGCCGACGATTTCCCGGCCGGACGGCGTCGCCGCGACCAGCCGGCCATCCGGGGCGAAGGCCGCCATCGCCTCATCCGCGCCGGCGAGCAGGAACTCGATCCGCGCCGCGAGCGGAAGGTCGAATCCTGCGGGCTCTTGGGCAGCGACGAGAATGGTGGCGGTATCGTCAACCACGATGCGCGAGCAGGCGCAGACGATGGCCTGCCCGATCGCCGGCACGAAACCGCGCAGCCGCGCGAGCCGCGGGGCACCATTGGGGTAAAGCGTGCCGGCGAACCGCGCCACCTGAGCCGCCTGCGGGTTCGTCGGAGAAAATCGCTGTGCAACAAGGGCTTGAAGGGTCGCGGCGCGGAAACAAGCGGCGCCGGAGGCATTCGCCCAGGCCATGCCCCTCACGTCAGCGCGCCACAACCAGACGGGAGGCGCCTGAATGGCGAGCCGCGCGATCCGGTGGTCACGAAACAATCTTGCGGCAGTAAGGCCTTCCCCCATGTCTCCTGTCCGGGGCGCATCGAGGCTGCGAACTTATCATTCCGTATGAGGCCCGATTCCTAATCGAGCCCTGGCCGAACGTCTATCATCTTAAGATTCGTAGCACTTTTACCCACTATTAACCCTAATCAGTAAGGCCGAGGCACCCCCGATGGCTTCCGCTCCCGTGATTTTGCATTTGCAACGTTCATGTTGCAGTGCAATAATGCCTATATTGGAGGCGGCCCAAACCGGGGGCCGCCCAGCGCTACAGGAGTTTACCATGATGAAGGGCACGACGCCGCCGTTCGAAATTCCCAACGAAATGCGCGCGGTGGCAGAGCGAAGCGTCGAGCAGGCCAAGCTCGCCTTCAACAACTACATGCAGGCTGCCCAGGAAGCCGTCGCCAGTCTCGAGGAGCGGGTGAAGGCGAGCCAAGTGGGTGCTCAAGGCATCAGCAAGAAGGCGATGAACTACGCCGAGCGCAATGTGCTCTCGACCTTCGAGTTCGCGCAAAAGATCATCCAAGCCAAGGATATCCAGGAATTCGTCAAGATGCAGACCGACTTTGTCCAGTCGCAGATGCAGGCGCTCAGCGACCAGGTCAAGGACCTCGGTGAAACTGCAACCAAGACGGCGATGGGCAGCGTGAAGGCGCCGACCACGGGCGGGATGACGTCCTGACCTTACGCGACGGCAGCGTCATTACTAGCGCAAATGCCCTATAAGTACCGCTGCTGTCCTTGGCCCGGCGGTCGGATAGCAGCGGTAGCATCTGGCACCCGGGCAAGCCCGTCCGACAGCGTCAATGGTCGGCGTGGGTTGCTGCGAAAATGACGATTCGGAACTAAGCAGGCGGCTTTGCGAAGCGACGCGCGCGGTATGGCTGCGTCGCTTTTTTGTTGTGGCTTCGCCTCCGCGCTACCAAGCGTGCAGCCAGCGGCCGACGTCGTAGGTGCATGCCACGACGACGCAGGCGACCACGCCGCCCCATATCAAGGTCAAAGCGATCGCAAGATTTACGCGGGCGACTTCTCGAATCGGAAGATGGCGTGTCATGACGAAGCGCTCCGAAATCCCTGCCTCCGCGCAGACATCATATCTGGGGTCTATTTGTCGGCCGGGAAGCGCGCATTCGGAAAACAACCAAGCGCAAAACGCAAGGGTCATCTCCAAGCCAGGCCTATCTAAGACCTGCCTCGCAAAGGCCGTGCCCGCCCACCCAAGTTGCCCCTGACCGAACTTTTGCTCTGATCAGAAAGCATGGCGGCTGACAGCCGGGTGCCGGCTTAACGAACAACAGCCGCTGTTGCAGGCGTGGAATAATAGAGCCAATAGCCGTTCGGTACGACCTGATACGGGTAGCCATTTGGGACGTATTGGACCTTGGGCGATGCGACCGAGCTCCGGCGCGTCGTCTTCGCTGCCGCTTTCCGATTGCGGCGCGGCGCGATGACATTGACACCGCGGCGACGTGCTGAAGCGGCCTTGCGCGTCTTGTGCCGCTTCGCTCGGTGCACTGTCTTCCGGCTCTTGCGTGAGGAGGCGGCCCGGGACCTTTTAACAGCTTTCCGCCGGACCGTGCGTCTTTCGACTGTTGTACGGGACTTTCGCCTCTCGACGGCACGCCTTTCGACCGCTTTCGGGGCAGATCCGCGGCGCGGCTTGTCGAAGGATGCCATTGCGTCGGCGGCCCGCGCATCCTTTTTTCTCACCGCAGCGGAAGACACGGCCGGCACCTCGCCTCGCGGTGTGGCGTTCGCTTTTCCCCGGCTGTTGCCTTCATCGTCCAATGCAAGCGTCGGAGTCTTGCTCGGTGGCGCCGCGTCCTTGCCATCGGCCTGAGCGGTGTCCTCAGGCTTTGGCGGCGCGGTGGCCTTG
>CAZTTL010000190.1:6206-7348 GCA_964616635.1 uncultured Rhodoplanes sp.
GTCCTCAGGCTTTGGCGGCGCGGTGGCCTTGGTCTCCGCCTTCGCGGCGTCCCTGCTGGTCGCCGGCGCCGCATGCTCATCGGCGGCGTCCTCGCTTTTCGTGGGGGACGGCAGTGTGGCGTCCAGCGTAGGAGGCGCCGTTGGTTTGGCGCCGGTCGCAGCCGGCGATGCGGCTGCTCCAAGACCCGGAATGGGACTTTGGAGGCCGGCCGTTTCTGGCGGCCTCGGAGAACTCGGTCCGACAATGACCGTCGGCGACGGTTCGGGTGTTTGTGTCATCGTCGCCCTGATCAGATCACCCAGGGGATCAGACGACTCAGTCCGGTCATCGGCCGCGGCGGATGGTATCGTCATTCGCGCCGGGGCGCCGCGCTCGTCCGAACCAAGAGGCGATTGAACGGTGCCCTGACCCGACGACATGCCGGTCGCCTCCGGCATGGCCGCGCGCTCCTCGGCAGGATCGCCGAGCGCCTGGATCGACAAGCGCGGAGCCATCGCCTCCTGGATGAATGACCGACTGATGCTTGGCGCTTCACCGATCCGCGTGCGGACTTCCGGCGTCGGAATAAGGCCATGCGTTGCCACGGCAACCGCCAGAACTGCCAAGCTCGCCGTTGCCAATAAAATCCGAAAGGTTGGAAGCATCTTCGCGCCTATGGTCGAGACCGCGATCGAATCATCACTGCCCGCATCGGCTGCTCCGCCCGATAAGCCGGACGATCGCAGCCGACCACGCAACCACCCACTGCTGATTCGCTTCCATGCGAGGCTAACAGAGTCGGCGCTCATGGTGAATCGTCGGGCGAGCCGGGTGATGGCCGGAGACGCAGCCAACTCATAAGGCTCTGTTATGACTCGCCATCCATCCTCGGCGCGAAGTCCGCGCACGGGCGATGAAGGCGCCGCTTTGTTACTTTTCGTCTCTGAAAGGAACCGGATGGCAGCGAATCACGCAGTGAGCCGTGATCTCGGCAATGCCGGCTGTGAAACAGATCGGCCGCAGCGGGGGTCGTTCGCGCGATTGTACCGGCTTTCTCTCGCTGCTACCGTTCACCCGCCCCACCGGGCCCGTAGCTCAATGGTCAGAGCTAGCGGCTCATAACCGCTTGGTTGCAGGTTCGAGTCCTGCCGGGCCCACCACA
>CAZTTL010000191.1:0-7331 GCA_964616635.1 uncultured Rhodoplanes sp.
AATCTCGCCGCGCTCGCGCGGTTTCTTCGCGGCCCAGCCGGGAAAGGCTTGAGACGCCGCATCGACCGCGGCCTTGGCGTCATCGACGGTCGCGCTCGCAACCGAAGCGATGGCGTTTTCGGTTGCCGGATCGATCACATCGAAGCGCGACTGGTCGGACGCCTTGCGCCATTGCCCGCCGATCCACAGATCGGTCGGCACGTTAGCGAGAAGGTTGTCGTACATGGCGTTCGTTCCTCTGCCTTGCCGATGAATCGAGGCGCGAACTCCCTCTCCCCGCTCGCGGGCAGAGGTGAGGAGCTTGCGATGGTGCGAAGTCTAACATCAGCCTTCCAGCCCACGCCGCACCGTGTCGGCGATGCGATCGACCGTCGGCAGAATCATGTCCTCCAGCGTATCGGCGGCCGGCAGCGGCACATGCGGCGTGGTGATCCGGATCGGCGGGCCGTCGAGCTCGTAGAATCCCTCCTCGACCGCGATCGAGACGATCTCCGCGCCCCAGCCGCACAGCCGCGGATTTTCCTCCACCGTGAACAGCCGGTGCGTGCGCGTGAGCGAACCGAGGATCGTCTGCATGTCGAGCGGCACCAGCGAGCGCACATCGACCACCTCGCAGTCGATGCCGTGCTCGGCTTTCAGCTTTTCCGCTGCTGCGACCGCGCGCGGCACCATCATCGCGAGCGCGAGAATGGTGGCGTCTTTGCCCGGCCGGGCAATGCTCGCGGTGCCGAGCGTATCCACGATCTCGCCGTCCGGCACCTCGCCCTTCACCGCGTAAAGCGTCTTGTGCTCGAAGAAGATCACCGGGTCGGGATCGCGCACCGCGGCCGCCATCAGCCCGATCACGTCGCGCGGATTGGACGGCGCCACCACCTTGAGGCCGGGGATCATCATGCACCAGTTCTCGACGCTCTGCGAATGCTGGGCGCCGAAACGCGAGCCCGCGCCATTGCCGGTGCGCACCACCAGCGGGCACTTGAGCTGACCGTTCGACATGTAGCGCGATTTGGGAAACTCGTTGGCGATGTAGTCGAAGCACACCGCGATGAAGTCGGAGAACATGATCTCGGCGATCGGTTTGAGCCCGGTCATTGCCGCGCCCATCGCGGCACCGAGGATCGCCTGCTCGGAGATCGGGCAATCGCGCACCCGCTTGGGGCCGAACTGATCGATCAGGCCGACGGTCGCCTTGAACACGCCACCGGGTTTTGCCACGTCCTCGCCGAAGAAGATCACGTCGGGATCGCGCGCCATTTCCTGGGCAATGCCGCGCGCCACCGCCTCGCGATAGGTCAGTTCCGCCATGCCCAGCCTCCATCGGCATAGACATCCTTGAAGAGAATGTCGGGATCAGGCGGCGGCGCGGCCTTGCAGGTCTCGACCGCAGTCTCGATCATCTGCTTGACCTCGTCGTCGATACGCATGACCGCCCCCTCGTCGATGCCGAATTGTTTCAGCCGCGCGCGATAGAGCGGAATCGGGTCGTGCTCCTTCCATTTCTCCAGCTCGCCTTTCGGCCGGTAGGTCGCGGGATCGGCGCGCGAATGGCCGCTATGGCGATAGGTCAGGCATTCGATCAGTGACGGACCGGCGCCGGCGCGGGCGCGGGCAAATGCCGCTTGGGCCGTGCGGTAGACGATATCGGCGTCATTGCCGTCGATCACGATGCGGTCGAGATTGTAGGCGGCAGCACGGTCTCCTGCCGGATGCTTCACCGCGGTCACCTCGTGGATCGGGGTATACTCCATGTAGAGATTGTTCTCGCACACGAACACGACCGGCAGCTTCCACACCACGGCGAAGTTCAGGGCCTCATGGAAGGCGCCGATATTGGTGGTGCCGTCACCGAAGAAGCACACGGCGACATCGTCCGCGCCCTTGTATTGCGCGCGCAGCGCCGCGCCGCAGGCGATCGGCAGATGCGCGCCGATGATGGCGTAGGAGCCCATCACCCCGTGCTCGACCGAGGTCAGGTGCATCGAGCCGCCCTTGCCGCGCATCAGCCCGTTGTCGCGCTGCATCAACTCGCCCAGCACCTTGTCGACGGCGACGCCGCGCGCCAGCGTATGCGCATGGCCGCGATAGGTGCAGAAGCTGAGATCGGACGGGCGCATGGCGCTGGCAAATCCCGCCGCGATCGCCTCCTGCCCGAGCGACAGATGGCTCGTGCCCTTCACCAGGTTTTGCAGAAACAGCTCGAAGGCCTTCTGCTCCGCCTCGCGAATGACGAGCTGCGTGCGGTACAGCCGCAGCCGCACCTCCTCGCCGATATCGTCGTTCATGCCCCGCGCGTCGGCGCCCTGCGGGGATGCGGTGTTCTGAGCCATCGGAAACCTCGGCTGTCGCGCAATCAATAGATCAGCGCTGCTGACTTTGGTTCTCGACTGGGCCGTCGCGTCAAGTTTTTTTGTGTGTGCACAACGGCATCGCCACCCTCAACGCCGGAGAAAATCGATCGGGGAGTCGCCGCGGCGCCGCGTATTCCGCGCCGGATGCGATCCCGGCCCGCCGGCCGCAGCGCGATTTCTCAATCAGCGGGAAGGCGCGTGCGGCAGAAAAAAATTGCGGCTCACGGCCGCGTGGCGCTCGCGAGCAGTGCCAGCAGCGCCTTGTGCATCGTGTCATTGCCGGCGACGATCTGGCCCTTGGCGAGAATCGCATCGCCGCCGGCGAGATCGCTGACGAAGCCGCCAGCCTCGCGCACCATCAGGAGGCCGGCCGCCATGTCCCATGGCGACAGATCGCGCTCCCAGAATGCGTCGAAGCGGCCGGCCGCGACCCAGGCGAGATCGAGCGAGGCGGCGCCAAAGCGGCGCAGGCCGGCGACCTTTTCCTGCACGACGGCGAATTCGCGGCGGAACAGCGCGAGGTCGCCGCGGCCGAGATGCGGCAGTCCGCAGGCGATGACCGCCTCAGCCAAATGCCGCCGGGCGGCAACCCGCAGGCGCTGGTCGTTGAGGAATGCGCCCTTGCCGCGCTCGGCGACGAACAGCTCTTCATTGGCCGGATTGTAGATGACGCCGGCGACGATGGTGCCTTCGCGCTCGAGCGCGATGGAGATCGCGAATTGCGGGATGCCGTGGAGAAAATTGGTGGTGCCATCGAGCGGGTCGACGATCCACTGATGCGTCGCATCGCTGCCTTTCTGCAACCCGCCTTCCTCGCCGAAGAAGCCGTAACCCGGGCGCGCCCGCGCCAATTCGGCGCGAACCGTTTCTTCCGCGCGGCGGTCGGCCGCAGTGACGAAGTTCGCGGGCCCCTTGAGCGACACCTGCAGGTGTTCGACCTCGCCGAAGTCGCGACGCAATCCGCGCGCGGCCTTGCGGGCCGCGCCGACCATGACATTGATGAGGGCTGAGCGAAGCATCCGATTCCGACCATTCCCGATCCCGCGCCATGCGTGGACGGCCGCGGCCGGAAGGTCAAGAGCGGGACAGCCTGATCACGTCGAGCCAGGGCTTGGCCAAACGCTCGCCGTTGGCGCGCACCTCCGGCGTCTGGTTCTGCATGAAGTTGTCGAGATAGGCATCGCCGGCGCCGGCGGCCTTGGCGATCAGATGCCATTTGACTGCCGCAACCGGGTCCGCAGAGACGCCACGGCCGGCCGCCAGCAGCCGCGCCAGACGGTTCTGTGCAATCGGGTTGCCGCGCATCGCCGCTTCGTGCAGCAGCTTTGCCGCCTTTGCTTCGTCCTTGGCGATGCCGATGCCGTTGAACAGTGCGATCGCGTATTCGACCTGCGCATCGACGATATCGGCGCGCGCGGCAAGGCCCATCAGGCGCGTTGCCTCCTTCGGATCCTTAGGGACCCCGCGCCCATCTTTATAGAGCGTCGCGAGCGCGTATTGCGCTTCCGGTACGCCGGCATTGGCGGCGCTGCGGAACAGTTCGGCAGCGCGCGAGACATCCTGCGGAAATTGCTGGCCTTCGAGATAAAGCAGGCCGAGATCGTAAGTGGCGGCGGGTTGGCCAAGCTTCGAGGCTTGCGCCAGCAGGCGGGCGGCCTCCGCATGATCGCGCGGACCGCCGCGGCCCCCCATCCGGAACATCGCCAGGGAGAACATCGCCTGGGGATCGCCGCGCGTGGCGGCGAGCGAATACCACTCGGCAGCCTTTGCATCGTCGGTAGGAACACCGAGACCATTGGCGTAAAGCTCGCCGAGAAGCGTCATTGCCTTGGGGTCGCCTTTGGCGTCGATCCGCTTGGTCGCCTCGTGGAAGGCGGTGAGATAATAGCCGCGCTGATACGCCCCGAAGGCGAGATCCGGTTCCTGCGCTGGGGGTTTGGCGGACGCGGACGCCGAGGAAGTCTTGGGTGCGGGAGCAGTGACCGCCTTGGCCGGGCTGCGCTTGGGGATGGGAACATGCGCGCGGGGCGCCGCCCGCATCGGCGTTGCAGGCGGAGGGCTAGTATACGCCGGCGCTGCCGGCGGCGCTTGCGCCGCTGCGGATGAGATCAGCAGCAGCGTGGCTGCAAGGCCTGGACCCAGAATTCCGTGTCGATGCGTCATGCCGGCACCTCCGCCGACTGATGCAGGATAGTCACGACATCGCGAAGCGCGGCCATCGCTCCACGGGGATCGGCAAACACCGACGTCCCGACGGCGATGAAGTCCGCGCCGGCGTCGCAGAGCGGCGCGATTTCATCGAGGCTTGCAGCGTAAGCGACGCAGGGAATTTCGAACAGCTCCGCCCACCATTCAGCCCGTTCGAGGATCGTCTCGAAAGCGGGACGCCGGCCTTCTGCGCCCGGTTCGCCGAACATCACATAATCGGCCCCGGCCTCCGCGGCGAGCATCGCATCGTGGCGGCTGCGCAAACCGCCCGCGCCGACGATCCGCGCCGGCTTGAGCGCTGGCAGCGCCGCGCTCATCGCCGCAATCCCGGACAGATGGGCGCCGTCGGCACCGCTGCGCGCCACGATATCGGGGTAGTCGGCCACCAGCAGGGCAGCCTCTGCCGCCTGAACCGCTGGAACGAACTGCTTCACGGTCGCGATCATATCGCGTTCCGCTGCAAACCCGATCCGCAGCAGCACGGCTGCGATGTCGGCGACCGCGAACAGGGAGGCGAGCTTATCGGCGCGTACCGGAGCAGGTCCGGCCGCCTCAGCCACGAGATAGAGGCGTACCGGAGCACGCCCCTGGTCTGCCGCCTTCTTCCCAGCCGCCATATGTTGGGAATGCTCGGTCAATCCGGCAGAAACGGGGCGGGGAGATGAGGCGGAAGACGGCGTCGGGGGCGTGAGGGCCGCGGGGCCGCCGAGCCGCCGAGGCGGGGGCGCCGCACCGCGGTGGCCGCCCGACGGACGGAGGTCGCCATACCGGGACAACCCTGCCAAAAAAGCACCATAAAACAGCGTCGTTCGCCTGCCGCCCGCGGATGCGCGAATGGGCTTGCCAGCGTCTCGCGATATCCTCTAGTTATGCATTTGCAATGCGAGCATCTTCGTGCAATTTCCGGTGAAGCGGACGCTGCCGCGTGACCGGAAAACGCCCCAGCCACTGCCCGTGCGCGGCCTCGTCATCAATCGATCAAGAGAGTCTCGCATTACCGCACCGATGGCCGAACGAGATTGAAAGTGACCGCCAATATGGCGGCCAAGCAATGAAGCTCATCACACGGAGAGGTTCCGAATGAACACCAAACAGAACGAATGCATGCGCACCGGGAAGGGCTTCATCGCCGCCCTCGATCAAAGCGGCGGCAGTACGCCGAAGGCCCTCAAGCTCTATGGCATCGCCGAGACCGAGTACAGCGGCGAAGACCAGATGTACGACAAGATCCACGAGATGCGCACGCGGATCATCACCAGTCCGTCCTTCACCAGCGACCGGGTGATCGCCGCGATCCTGTTCGAGCAGACCATGGACCGCGAGATCGACGGCAAGCCCACCGCCACCTATCTTTGGGAGAACAAGGGAGTTGTTCCGATCCTCAAGATCGACAAAGGCCTCGCCGCCGAGGCTGATGGCGTGCAGCTGATGAAGCCCGCCCCGGACCTTGACAAGCTCCTCAAGCGTGCCGTCGAGAAGGGCATCTGGGGGACGAAGGAGCGCTCGGTCATCAAGGAGGCTAACCCAGCCGGCATCAAGGCGATCGCAGCCCAGCAGTTCGAGTGGGGCAAGCAGGTTCTGGCGCACGGCCTCGTGCCGATCCTTGAGCCCGAGGTGGACATCAAGGCCCCCAACAAGGCCGAGTGCGAAAAGCTCCTGAAGCAGGAGTTGCTCGCCGGCTTGGACACCCTTAAAGAGGGCGAGCAGGTCGTTTTCAAGCTGACCATCCCGGACCAGCCCGATTTCTACGCCGATCTGATCAAACACCCGAAGACTGCGCGGGTCGTTGCTCTGTCCGGCGGCTACACCCGGGAGGATGCCTGCGAGAAGCTCGCTAAGAACCACGGCATGATCGCCTCTTTCAGCCGCGCGCTGACCGAAGGCCTGAGTGCCCAGCAGAGCGACGCTGACTTCAACAAGATGTTGAAGGCTGCGGTCGACAAGATCCAACAAGCCTCCATCACCTAAGCCGTACGCATACTTTGCCGTTCGTCCCCGCGGAAGCGGGGACCAGAGAGCTGAAGAACTGGATTCCCGCTTGCGCGGGAATGAACGGGAGAGCCGGCTTAGAGCATTTTCCGGCGAAGTGGACGCCGGTTCGCCGCAGAAAATGCGACCACTCAAAGAGAAATAGAGCGAAATCCGATTCCGTTAGGTCGGATTTCGCTCTAGGCGCCAGCAAATAACGAGCCGCCGCCTAAGCGAATTAGGCGGCGGCTTTTTGCGTATGCCTGCAGAAAAACAGGGATGGCTGTCGATCAACCGGCACCAACGCGGATTACCCTGGCGCCAAGAAGCCTTATGCCGCCTTCTTCTCAAGATCGGCCTTCCACTTGCCGAGCGAGGCAAGGCCGTTCATGTGCGCACGATGGGTGAAAGCCCGCTGCGCGGCGGCGACGTTCCCGGTCTTGCCGCCCCACGCCTTCTGCGGCGTGGCCTGGAGTGCGCGGCCATACGAGAAGGTGAGCTCCCACGGCAGGCGGCCGATCTTGTTCATGGCGTCGAGGTGCGCGGTCGCTTCCTCGTCCGACTGACCGCCCGACAGGAACGCGATGCCCGGCACCGCGCTCGGCACGCAGTTTCTAAGCAGGCGCACGGTCTTCTCGGCGACCTCCTCGACCGACGCTTTCTTCGGCGCCATCTTGCCGGTGATTGCCATGTTCGGCTTGAGCACCATGCCTTCAAGGGCGACCCGGCTGTAGTAAAGCTGCTGGAAGACTTCCTTCAGCACCCATTCAGTGACCCGGTAGCAGCGGTCGATGTCGTGATCGCCGT
>CAZTTL010000192.1:0-7226 GCA_964616635.1 uncultured Rhodoplanes sp.
GCATCATCAATGCCTATGGCACCAATGCCCGGCTCGGCGCCGGCGACTGGATGGTAGTCGAGGCCGACGAATCGGACGGAACCTTCCTCAAGCTGCCGACCGATGTCGCCATCATCACCAATATCGACCCCGAGCATCTCGACCACTTCCACACCTATGACGCGGTGAAGGACGCCTTCCATGCCTTCGTCAACAACATCCCGTTCTACGGCTTTGCCGTGATGTGCATCGACCACCCGGCGGTGCAGGAGTTGGTCGGGCAGATCGAGGACCGCCGCGTCATCACCTATGGGGAAAATCCGCAGGCGGATGTGCTGCTCATTTACGGCGACCACCAGGAGGGGCGCTCGCGCTTCAGCATTGCCTTCCGCGACCGGGCGGCGGATGCCGTCCACGCGATCGCCGATCTGACTTTGCCGATGCCCGGGCGCCACAATGCGCTCAACGCGACCGCGGCGATTGCGGTCGCCCGCGAACTCGGTGTCCCCGATGACCGCATCCGCAATGCCATTGCGAGCTTCTCCGGGGTGGGACGACGGTTCACCCGCACCGGCGCCTGGAACGGCGTGACCGTGATCGACGACTATGGCCATCACCCCGTCGAGATCGCCGCCGTGCTCAAAGCGGCCCGCGAGACCGCGTCCGGCCAAGTGATCGCGGTGATGCAGCCGCACCGCTATACGCGGCTCTCCTCGCTGTTCGAACAGTTCTGCACCTGCTTCAACGATGCCGACACGGTGATCGTGGCGCCGGTCTATCCGGCTGGCGAAGCGCCCATCGCCGGGGCTGATCGCGATTCGCTGGTTGCCGGGATTCGCGCCCGCGGGCACCGCAACGTGATCGGCCTGGACGGGCCGGCGGCGCTCGCCGGGCTCATCAAGAGCATTGCGCAACCCGGTGATTTCGTTGTCTGTCTCGGCGCCGGCAATATCACGCAATGGGCTTACGCGCTGCCCGGCGAACTGGCGGCGCTGGGTGCGGCAGCATGAGGACTCGGCGCAAGCCCGCGTCCTTCTTCCTCATCCTGAGGAACGCCGAAGGCCGCGTCCTGCTTCCTCATCCTGAGGAGCGGCCGAAGGCCGCGTCCCGAAGGATGCATGGTCCGAGACGCGCAGCTTCGCTGCGCTCCTCACCATGAGTGAGAGAGCTGGTGCTGCCGAAGAGGCCGCAGCGCGTTTGAGCATGAGTAACCCGATGCCCGACTGCCTCGCTATCCGCCACATTGCCTTCGAGGATTTAGGGCTGCTGGCGCCGCTGCTCGCCGAGCGCGGGTTCTCGGTACGCTATCTCGAAGCGGGCATCGACGCGATCTCCGCGGAGCTGTTGGCAGGCCCGGAGCTGGTGGTGATTTTGGGCGGCCCGATCGGGGTTTACGAGAACGACCTCTATCCCTTTCTCGACGCGGAGCTTGCCGCGATCCGCGCCCGCCTCGATGCCGGCAAGCCGACGCTGGGCATCTGTCTCGGCGCCCAGCTCATGGCCAAGGCGCTCGGCGCCGCGGTCGCACCAGGCCCGCAGAAGGAGATCGGCTGGGCGCCGTTGACGCTCACCGACGAAGGCCGCGCATCTCTGCTCGCCGCGTTCGAAACGACGCCGGTGCTGCACTGGCACGGTGATAATTTCGAACTGCCGGCCGGTGCGGTGCGGCTGGCCAGCACGCCGGCCTGCCCGAACCAGGCTTTCGCCATCGGCAACAAAGTGTTGGGCCTGCAGTTTCACATCGAGGTCGACCCGGCGCGAATCGAGCAATGGCTGATCGGGCATACCGTCGAGCTGGGCAAGGCCGGCATTGATCCGCGGGCGTTGCGCCGCGAAGCCGCCACGCTCGGTCGCGCCACGGCGGAGAAGGGGCGCGCGGCGCTGGCACGGTGGCTGGAGGGGGTACGTTGTTAGGCTGTCGGAATGCACAAGAACCGCGTCATGGCCGGGCCTGTCCGAACAAGCCCGGCCATGACGTTTCCAGGATTTCTTCATGACTTTCCCCGATCTCGTCCCGGCGCTGCGGGAGAAGTTGCCAGAACTGCGCGGGCGGCTGCTCGGCAATGAGCCGTTGGCGCCGCTGACCTGGTTCCGGGTTGGCGGGCCGGCGCAGGTGCTGTTCCTGCCGGAGGACGAGGCCGACCTTGCCTATGTGCTGGCGCGGCTGTCGTCCGACCTCCCGGTCACGCTGATCGGGCTCGGCTCCAACCTGATCGTGCGCGACGGCGGGGTCCCGGGGGTGGTGATCCGGCTCGGCCGCGGTTTTTCCGAGATCAAGGTCGAACCCGGCCACCGCATCCGCGCCGGCGCCGCGGTGCCCGACGTGAAGGTCGCGCGTGCCGCGCAGGAAGCCGCGATCGCCGGCCTCGCCTTCTATCGTGGCATCCCCGGCGCCGTCGGCGGGGCGCTGCGGATGAATGGCGGCGCCTATGGCGGCGAGACCAAGGAAGTTTTGATCGAGGCACGCGGCGTCGACCGGGCCGGGCGCATCCACACCTTCGCCAACGCCGACATGGGCTACACCTACCGCCATTGCGGCGTCGCCGATGACGTGATCTTCACCGAGGCACTGTTCCAGGGCGCGCCGGGCGATCCCGCCGAGATCGCGGCGGCGATGGACAAGATCACCGAGTCACGCGAGGCGACCCAGCCGATCAAGAGCCGCACCGGCGGCTCGACCTTCAAGAACCCGCCGGGGGGAAAAGCGTGGCAACTGATCGACGCCGCCGGCTGCCGCGGGCTCGTTGTCGGCGGAGCCCAGGTCTCAGAAATGCACTGCAATTTCCTGATCAATCTCGGAAACGCGACCGCCGCCGACATCGAGAATTTGGGCGAGACGGTGCGCCGCCGGGTCAAGGAAACCTCCGGCGTCGAGCTTGACTGGGAAATTAAGCGGATCGGCGTAGGTCCATAATCGGGCTGCGAATTCCGTGGTAGCATCAGCACTGCGTTCGCGAACCCTCGGTCGGTGGGAGTTCCTCGCATGAAAGCCAAACTGTCGTCGCTCGCGTTGGTATTGGTACCGGTCGTGGCGCAAGCCGGTGATTTGGCGGTCACCGGGAAACTCGGCTTCCTGGGCGAGTGGCAAGTGAAAGCCAACGCACGTGAAATTACCGCTGGCCGCCGCGCAGAATTTTCCGGCCCGCTCACGCTCACGCATGTCGGTCTGTGCAGCGTCAACGGGCCTGTGGAAAAGGCAGGCGAGATCCGGCTGCGCCGCGCCGGGCTGATCTGGTCGCGCATCGAAGCAACCCTCAGCTTCGACGGCAAGCAATGCAGGTTTGCGGCGCGCGGCTCCAAGACCTATGAGGGCACGCTGCAATGCCCCAATGGCGGCATTCCGCTCCGGCTGCAGCTCGACTAGCGCCGTTCCGCTGCCCGCAGAGAAAGTCAGATCACATGTCCAAGCACGTCGCCGTTCTGATGGGAGGTTGGTCGTCGGAGCGCGAGGTGTCGCTGCGCTCGGGCAAGGCCTGCGCCGAAGCACTCGCGCGCAAGGGCTATCGCGTTACCCCGATCGATGTCGGGCGCGACGTTGCTGCGGTGCTGGCAGAGGTGAAGCCCGATGCAGCGCTCAACGTCTTGCACGGCAATCCCGGCGAGGATGGCACCATCCAGGGCATCCTGGAGATCATGCAGATTCCCTATTCGCATTCCGGCGTGCTCGCCTCGGCCCTCGCGATGCAGAAGGACACGGCGAAGCTCGTGATAAGCGCCGCCGGCGTTCCGGTGCCGGAGGGCATGGTCGTGCACCGCATCGAAGCGGCGAAGGAACACGTGATGGAGCCGCCTTATGTGATCAAGCCGATCGCTGAAGGGTCGAGCGTCGGTGTGTTCATCATCACCGAAGGACACGCGCATCCGCCGCAGGAATTGACGCGGGTCGATTGGGCCTATGGCGAGACCGTGCTGTGCGAGCGTTACATCCCCGGCAAGGAGCTGACCTGTGCCGTCATGGGGGAGGAGGCGCTGGGTGTTACCGAGATTTTACCAACGGTAAGCTTTTATGATTACGAAGCAAAATACGCTCCGGGCGGTTCGCGCCACGTCGTTCCCGCACAAATTAAACCAAATGTTTACCAACTCATCCGAAGACTGGCTCTCCGAGCGCATCAGGCGCTGGAGTGTCGGGGCGTGAGTCGGGCGGATTTCCGCTACGACGATCGTTTTGGGGAGACTGACGGCTTGTTCTGCCTCGAGGTCAATACCCAACCCGGCATGACAGAAAGCTCTTTGGTGCCAGAGCTTGCTGCGCACGCAGGGATTTCGTTCGAAGAGTTGGTGGGATGGATGGTGGAGGACGCGTCGCTGGATCGCTGACCGGGCCAACGGTGGCGCCCGGCGCTTTGGCACGCTCCCGCACGGCGCCGCGGCGCGGGACCAGGACGCAGATAAAACCTGTCCGCCGGTCGCCTGTGGAGCGCCTCCGATTTCGCATCGGCAATCTGCAGCGCTGGCTGCACGGCGGGGCAGCATCGCTGCTCCGTGTGCGCCGCTACCGCATCGCTGCCGTCGCCGCTTCCGTCACCGTGATCATTGCCGGGTCGGCATTCACTGCCGTCCACTGGGGCCAGGGCCCGCGGCTGGTCGGCTGGTTCACCGAAGCCCGCGACGCCCTCGCCAATGCCGGCGGTTTTCGCATCCGCTCGGTGGCGATCGCCGGCCACAAGCATCTCTCCCGCGATGAGGTCCTTGCCATCGCCGGTGTCAACGGCCGTACCTCGCTGTTATTTCTCGACGCCGCCGCAGCGCGCGCCAAGCTCAAGGCCAATCCGTGGATCGGCGATGCGACCGTGCAGAAGCTGTTTCCCGATCAGCTCACCATCACGGTCCGCGAGCGCGTCGCTTTCGCGCTGTGGCAGAAGAACAACCAGATCAACGTGATTGCCGACGACGGCACGGTGCTCGAGTCCTACGTCACGCGTTCGCTCGTGAACCTGCCCTTCGTGGTGGGGGGCGGCGCGGATAAGCGGGCAAAGGAATTTCTCACCGTGCTCGCGCGCTACCCGGATATCCGCAAGGCCGTGCAAGCGTCTGTGCTGGTGGGCGAACGGCGCTGGAGCCTCAAGCTGAAAAACGGCGTCGACGTGCGGCTGCCGGAGACCGGCATCGCGCACGCGCTTGATCAGCTCGCTGCCTTCGATCGCGAGAAAAAACTGCTCTCCCGCGACATTGTCGCTGTCGACCTGCGGGTGCCGGATCGCCTGATCGTGCAGCTCTCGGACAGCGCCGCGCGGGCGCGCGAGGAGGCACTCAAGGCGAAGCGGCCCAAGCCGAAAGGGGGCAGCGCATGAGCCCGCTGCAATATGGCCTGACCCCGAAGACGAAGCCGCTGGCGCCACGCCGCTCCGCGGTGGTCGCCGCGCTCGATGTCGGCACCGACAAGATCGTCTGCCTGATCGCCCGACTGAGGCCGCAGCCGCCGCAGGAGGTTTTGCGCCGCCGCAGCCATGCGGTCGAGGTGATCGGCTTCAGTCATACCGAATCGCGTGGCATCAAGGCAGGCAGCGTGATCGAGCTGGCGGAGGCCGAAGCGGCCATCCGGCACGCGGTCGATCTCGCCGAGCGCATGGCCCACTGCCAGATCGACTCGGTGATCGTCTCGCTCTCGGCGGGGCGGCCGGGGAGCGAACTTTTCGCCGCCTCCGTCGATGTGTCCGGCGAGGTGCGCGACAGAGACATTGCGCGGGTGATGGCGGCCGGCAACCGGCTCTCGGTGCGCGACCGCCGGGTGGTCCTGCACTCGCTGCCGATCAGCTACGGCGTCGATGCCGAGCGCGGCATCCGCGATCCGCGCGGGATGCTGGGCAGCCGCTTCACCGTGGATATGCACGTTGCCACCGCCGATACCGCGGCGGCGCGCAATCTGATGCTGGCCATCGAACGCTGCCATCTCTCAGTCGAGGCGATGGCGCTGAGTCCTTATGTCGCAGGACTTTCCGCGCTTGCCGACGACGAAGCCGATCTCGGCGCCGCCGTCGTCGATATGGGCGCAGGAACCACGACTCTGGCGGTATTTTCTGCTGGGCGATTCGTTCATGCCGACGGATTTGCCCTCGGCGGGCGCCACGTCACTATGGATATCGCCCGTGGTTTGAGCGCTTCTTTGCAGGATGCCGAGCGAATCAAGACGCTCTATGGCAATGTGCTCAGCGGTACCATGGACGACCGAGACATGATCGGTGTGCCCGTTGTCTCCGGAGACGACCGCGAGCCGCCGCAATTTGTCTCTCGCGCAACGCTGACCCGGATCATCAAGCCGCGCATGGAGGAGATCCTGGAAATGGTTCGCGACCGGCTTGCCGCCTCGCCCTTTGCCAGCGAGCCGCGCGGCCGTGTGATCGCGACCGGTGGGGCCGCCGAGCTCACCGGCTTCGCCGAACTTGCTGCGCGCATTCTCGGTCGTCCGGTGCGGATCGGCCGGCCGCTCGGCATCAGCGGCTTGCCCGAGGGCGGCAAAGGCGCGGCATTTGCCGCCGCGGCAGGCCTCCTGGTCTATCCGCAATTCGCCCATCTCGAGCGCTTCGATTCGCGACATGCCCACCGCCTGCAGGTAGGGAAGGCAGGGGGCTATTTCGCACGGGTCAGCCAATGGCTTCGCGAGAGCTTTTGATGACCCGCTTTAAGCCCAACCCAACCCGACATGCCGGCGGCGGACCGGCGCGTTCCGGCGGCGTTGTAAACGATCCCGCATTTAAGAGGCAGCCATGAGCATCAATTTGAAGATCCCCGATATCCGGGAGCTGAAGCCGCGGATCACCGTGTTCGGGGTCGGCGGTGCTGGCGGCAATGCCGTGAACAACATGATTCGCGCCGGGCTGCAGGGGGTCGACTTCGTGGTCGCCAATACCGATGCCCAGGCTTTGACCATGTCGGAGGCCGAGCGCATCATCCAGATGGGCGTGCAGGTCACTGAAGGTCTCGGCGCCGGTTCGCAGCCCGACGTCGGGCGGCTCGCGGCGGAAGAGGTCATCGACGAGATCCGCGATCATCTCTCTGGTGCGCATATGGTGTTCGTGACCGCCGGCATGGGCGGCGGCACCGGGACGGGCGCGGCGCCGGTCGTCGCGCGCGCAGCCCGCGAGGTCGGCATTCTGACTGTCGGCGTGGTGACCAAGCCGTTCCACTTCGAAGGTCAGCGCCGCATGCGCATGGCCGAACATGGCATTTCCGAGCTGCAGAGCGTCGTCGATACGCTGATCATCATCCCGAACCAGAATCTGTTCCTGATCGCCAACCCGAACACG
>CAZTTL010000193.1:0-7132 GCA_964616635.1 uncultured Rhodoplanes sp.
GCTGCGGCGGCCTTCTCGAAGGCTTGCGACAGAATGCGGCCGAGATTCTCCTGCTGGAATGGCTTCTGCAGGGTCAGCTTGCTGGCGAAACGCGGGGGCAGGCCGCGCTCGCCATAGCCGGTCGCGAACACGAAGGGCACGCCGCGCTCCTCCAGCACTTCCGCCACCGGGCTCACGGTTTGCCCATTCAGGTTAACGTCGAGGATGGCGACGTCGAACGTGCCGGTCTTTGCTACCTTGACGGCTTCCTCGATGCGGCCGACGGCGGCCGCGACTGTGTAGCCGAGGTCGTCCAACATGTCCTCCAGCAGCAGACGGATCATGATTTCATCCTCGACGACAAGAATGGTCTTGCCAGCGGGAGTGCTCGCGCCTTCGGTTGTCATCACTGGGTCCTGTCTTGTTGTCTCGATCGAATCGTGATCCGCCCGTGGAAAACTACACGGAACCGGATCGAACGCCCAACGGCGTCGCCGTGGCACACCATCGTCCCAAAGCAAGTTCTCGTGACTTTTTTCGGGTCCGGCTCCCTGCCGCCATGTGCATGGCGCGATCGTGACCCCCGGCGGTCGTCGCGCTACCTCGAAGCGAGTATAATCTCATCAGGCCGTGCCGGCCAGAGCGCGAAGGATGCGCCGCTAAGAGACCAGACGCCGCGGTCAATGCCGGTCTCCACGGCGCAGCACGGAGGAGGGCATGCCCACCGAACCGCTTGCCGACGATCGCATCGGGCGAATGGGCTTTCTCCTGATGTTGCGGCGCCGCGGCATCGCCGATGCGCGCGTGCTGAGGGCCATGGACGAAGTTCCGCGCGAGCATTTCGTCTCCGCGACAGATGTCGCCGTTGCCTATGCCGACCACGCGATGCCGATCGCCTGCGGCCAGACCATAAGCCAGCCCTATGTTGTCGCTTATATGACAGAGCAGCTCGCGGTCGAACCCGATAATCGCGTGCTCGAGATCGGCACCGGGTCCGGTTACCAGGCCGCCGTACTGTCGCGGCTGGCGCGCGAAGTGGTGACCATCGAACGCTACCGCACCCTGGCGGAGAGCGCGCGCATCCGCTTCGAGACCCTCGGGTTTGACAATATCATCAGCCTGATCGGTGATGGGTTCGACGGTGTGCCGGATCGGGCACCGTTCGACCGGATCATGGTCACGGCGGCAGCGTCGCAGATTCCGCCGGCGCTGATCGATCAGCTTGCCATTGGCGGCCTGATGGTGCTGCCGCTCGGTCCGCATAGCGGCGCGCAATCGATCGTGAAACTGACCAAGACCGAGGCCGGTGTTGCGCAGGAAAAGCTGATCGCCGTCCGCTTCGTCCCGTTGCTCTCGGGCAAGGCCCAAGAGCTTTGAGCGACCTTAAGCAGCTTTGAGCGGCCTTGGGCAGCAGGACATCATTAACCACGTGCCGGCCGACGAGATTGCGTGTTGCAGCATAAGCACAAAAGTCAAAGTCAGAGCGGTCCTTTCCGCTCCATTAGGCTTAAGGGACCGGTAATCCTTAAATCAATCTTTACTTGCTCAGTGTCTAAATGAGCGTGGTCCTCTGGTTGCGTCTGAGTGAGTATGACAATGCATGCGGTTGCCGCATTTCTGAGCCCGCGTTCCTTAGGGCGGGTCTTCGTGCTGCTGACGGTCGGGCTGGTCGCCGCAAATTGCAGCTCGGACGCGGTTCGATTGAACGAAAACCCCTTCGCCAGTCGGGCAGGGCCGGCGGAAACCACCGGCTCGATGCCGCCCGGATCTGCCGGGCAAATCGAGACACGCCCGCTCGGCGCCCCGCAGATGAGTTCGCAAGCCCTGCCACCGCCTGCGGGCCGAGGCCCCGGCACCTATGGCTATGGTGGCGGAATGGCGGGCGGCGGCCGCGGCATGGCCTCGTTCCAGCCCGGTGACAACGGCCCCGAGGTCACCGGCGCGGTACCGCGCTTGCGCTCCCATGCGAAGCCGGCGCGGACCTGGAATTGGGAGGGGGGCACGCCGATCACGGTTGCTCGCGGTGATACGCTCGCTTCGCTGTCGCGTCGCTACGGTGTTCCCGCCCAGGCGATCGCGGAGGCAAACGGCTTGTCCGGCCCGGCGGCGCTACGTCCGGGGCAGCACCTCGTGATCCCGCGCTATAACCGCGCGGCCGCGCCCGGGCCCCGGGTGGCCCGTCCGCAGGCGGCGCCGGCCGCGACGCGCTCACCGCTGTCGAGCGTCCATATCGTGGCGCCCGGCGAAACGCTGGTCGGCATTGCCAAGCGCTATCATGTGTCGATCACCTTGCTCGCCGCGGCCAACAAGATCGCCCCCTATACCAGGGTGAAGATGGGCGACCGCTTGGTTATTCCGGGAAAGCACCGGTCGCGCACCGTGGATGCGACCCCGGAGGTGCGGCCCGCGCGTGCGCACGTGTCGGCGCCGCCCCACGCGCGCTTGCCGGCCCCGGCGCCGCGCACGGCTGAAGCCACTCCGAAGGTTGAGGCGCAGGAGCCCGTAAAGAATCCAAAGGTCGCCTTGATCGACTCGACTTCAAGCATCCGCATGGTAAAGCCAACGGACGAGGCCAACGACGATCGGCCGAGCAATGGCGGCACGCCGGCGTTCCGCTGGCCGGTGCGCGGGCGGGTGATCACCAGCTTCGGGACCAAGGTCAGCGGGCAGCGCAATGACGGCATCGATCTCGCGGTTCCCGAAGGCACCGCGGTGCGCGCAGCCGATGACGGCGTGGTCGCCTATGCCGGCAACGAGCTCAAAGGTTATGGCAACCTGGTCCTGGTGCGGCACGCGAACGGATTCGTCACCGCCTATGCGCATGCCAGCGAAATCATGGTGAAGCGCAACGAGAAGGTCCGCCGCGGCCAGATCATCGCCAAGTCCGGCCAGACCGGCAATGTGTCGGGACCGCAGTTGCACTTCGAGATCCGCAAGGGCTCATCGCCGACCGATCCGATGCAGTACCTGCCCCATGCGTGATCGGAAAGAAGGATGGAACAAAGGCCGTGGCTAAAGCGAATTCCGTTCTAACGGAATCGGAATTCGCCCTATTTCTCCTGGGGTGATCGCATTTGCTGCGGCGAACCGGCAGCCACTTCGCCGGAAACTGCTCAAATCAGGCGCGGCCTTTAGTATCAAGCTTGACCTGCAGCCGGCCGGCCAGATCCTGCACATATTGCCAGGCCACGCGTCCTGAACGGGCGCCGCGCGTCGCCGCCCATTCCAGCGCCTCGCGGCGCGTCTCTGTCGGATCGGCGGGGAGGCGGAAGAAGGCGACATAGCCCGCGACCATCGCGAGATATTCGTCCTGGCTGCAGCGGTGAAAGCCGAGCCAGAGGCCGAAGCGGTCCGATAGCGAGACTTTCTCCTCCACCGTCTCCCCGGGATTGATCGCGGTCGCCTGCTCGTTCTCCAGCATGTCGCGCGACATCAGGTGGCGGCGGTTGGAGGTGGCGTAGAGGATCACATTATCCGGCCGGCCCTCGATGCCACCTTCGAGCACCGCCTTCAGCGATTTGTAGGAGGTATCGGCGGTATCGAAGGAGAGGTCGTCGCAGAACACGATGAAGCGCTCAGGCGTGCCGCGCAGCAGCGCCATCAGGTCGGGCAACGCCTCGATGTCCTCGCGATGGATTTCGACGAGCTTGAGCATCCCCGCTTTGTCGCCGAGGCCGGCATTCACCGTCGCATGCACCGCCTTCACGAGTGACGATTTCCCCATCCCGCGGGCGCCCCACAACAGCGCATTGTTGGCGGGAAAGCCGCGCGCGAAGCGCTCGGTGTTTTCGAGCAGCAGGTCGCGGACGCGATCGATGCCTTTGAGCAGCGTCATCTCCACCCGGTTCACCCGCTGAACCGGCGCGAGCGCGGCCTCTTCCGGATGCCAGACAAAGGCCTCCGCCCCCGCGAAATCGGGTGCGGTCGCATCCGGCGGCGACAGCCGTTCCAGCGCTTCGGCGATACGGGTCAGCACCGTTTGGTAGGCATCGGCGCCGGTGTCTTCATCGGATGCGGTCATGCTCGGGATGCGGTTCTAAGATGAGAGGCGTGCTTGGTCTGTCAGGGGATGTCTCATTCACCACCCTCATGGTGAGGAGGCGCGAAGCGCCGTCTCGAACCATGAGCCACCGGCAGTGCATGCGAGCATCCTTCGAGACGCCGGCCTGCGGTCGGCTCCTCAGGATGAGGGCTAGAGCATTTTCCGGCGAAGTGGACGCCGGTTCGCCGCAGAAAATGCGACCACTCAAAGAGAAATAGAGCGAAGTCCGATTCCGTTAGGTCGGATTTCGCTCTAGTCAGAATTATCGTCAGTGCGCCCATTGCGCGGCTGCCCTCGAAACACCGCAGCGCGCGCGAGCACATTCCTGGCGCGGCTGAGGTGGGGAATATCGAACATGACGCCTTCGATCTGCACGGTGCCGGCGCCCGGCGCGGCCGCGAACGCCGCGACGATCGCCTCGGCATGGGCGACCGCCTCCGGCGTCGGGGTGAGCACCGCGTTGATGACGGGGATTTGCGCCGGATGGATGGCGAGCTTGCCGGTGAAGCCGTCGCGGCGCGCTTCCTCGCATTCCGCGCGCAGCGCGTCGAGATTGCGGAAATCGACCCCGAGCGTGTCGATCGCCTGCACACGCGCTGCGGCGGCGGCGGTCAGGCAGATGGTGCGGGCGAAGCGGTACGGCTCGAAAAAGCGGCCGTCGGCGCCGCGATTGGCCTCCGCGCCGAGATCGGCTGACAGGTCTTCTGCGCCCCAGGTCAATCCGATCAGGCGGGCGCTCGAATCCCGGTAGGTGCCGGCGAGGAACAGCGACATCGCGGTTTCGGTCACCAGCGGCACGATCTTGACATGCCCATCGGGGAGACCGGCCTCCGCTTCGTGCACCTTGAGCTTGGCGTCGAGGTGGACGATCGAAGGCCCGCCCTCGGCCTTGGGCAGCATGACGGAATCCGGTCGTGCCGGCACGATCGCGGCAAGGTCGTCGTCAGTCAGGCCGGTGGTGAGCCCGTTGACCCGGACCATGATATGCGGACGCGGCGTGCCGGCAACGGCAGCGCGAATGAACTCGGCCGCAGCGATGCGCGCTGCCGCCTTGCGCTCCAGCACCACCGAATCTTCAAGATCGATGATCAGCGCGTCGGCGCCGGAGCCGAGACCCTTCTCAAGCTTTTTCTGCGAGTCGGCGGGAACGAACAGAAGTGAGCGCATGGACTTCCCTCACTTCGGGCGCATCAGCATGAAGGCTTGGCGACGGCACTCCGCCACGAGCTGGCCATCCTGATTATAGGCGCGATGGTGGAACTCGATGATCCCGGCGCCGGCGCGGGATTTTGATTCACGCTTGCCGATGATCTCCGTAGTCGCGTGAACGGTGTCGTTCTCGAACAGCGGGTGGGGAAACTTCACGTCGGTCAAGCCGAGTTGGGCGATCACGGTGCCGACCGCGAGGTCGTTCACCGCCATGCCGATCATCAGGCCGAGCGTGAACAGGGAATTCATCAGCGGCTGGCCCCATTGCGTCTCCTGTTCGCAAAAATGCCGGTCGATATGCAGGGGCTGCGGGTTGAGCGTCATATTGGAGAACAGCATGTTGTCCATCTGCGTCACCGTGCGCCGCAGCCGGTGCTCAATGATCTCGCCGATCTCGAAGTCCTCGAAATACATTCCGCCGCGCTGGTGGCGCACCGCTGTCGCGTAGGACATGTCCCTTGGCTCCCCACTGATGATTGATGCGCGCCGCTGTGACCGCCGGGCCTTTAATCCTTTGGTGAGGATTCGTTTACCATAATTGGCGATCCTCGCTCGAATTGTCGCAAACCGGTCGATCAGGGCTACGCACTGCAAGCAAGGCGAGACATTGCCGATCCAAGCCACCACGCTCCCAGCCTCGACCGGGCCGGTCGTCAATGATGCGATTCGCAATGCGGCGCGCACCACGGGGACGAACTTCTCCTACCTGCTCGCGACTGCCAAGGTCGAATCGGGCCTCGATCCGCAGCAGAACTCTCCGACATCCTCGGCGCGCGGCCTGTTCCAGTTCGTTGACCAGACCTGGATGATGATGCTCAAGGAGGCGGGCGCCGCGCTCGGCTATGGCGACTATGCCCAGGCGATCGCCGGCAGCCCGGCGAGCGGCTACGACGTCATCAATCCGGCCAATCGCGAGGCGGTGCTCGCCTTGCGCGACGATCCGGCGGCGAGCGCGGCGCTCGCCGGCGCGTTCACCCGGCGCAATGCCCAGTATCTGTCGGCGCAACTCGGCCGCGAAGCGACCGAAGGCGAGCTTTACATCGCGCATTTCCTTGGTGCCGCCGGCGCTGGCCGCCTGATCACGCTGGCGGCGACGCAACCCGACACGACGGCCGCCCCCATTTTTCCTGCCGCGGCAAGCGCCAACCGCTCGGTATTCTATGACCGCGCCGGCAATGCGCGCAGCGTGCTCGGCGTCTATCGCAATCTCGTCGGGCGCTACGAGCGTGCCGCTGCGGCAACCAACGCAACGGCGCAAGGCCAGGATGCGGGAGGCGGCGCAGCCGCTCCGCACAGCCTGCAAGCGTTGTACGCCTCGCCATCCGATCAGCGCCCGGTGGCCCACGCGGATACCCGGCCGATGTTCCACAGCCTGTTCCAAAACGAGCCCACTCGCGCCGGCGTTTCGCGCTTCATCACCGATCTGTGGAGCACGCGGCCACAGGTTGCCGCGGCGCTGAGCGCGGGTGGCCTGGCAACCGAGCGCACGACCGCCACCCGGCGATAGGCAGGTTCTTCTTATCAGGCCAACGATTCGTGAAACGTCTGCAAATGTCTGGTTTCGGGCGGGAGATGTCCTATGTGAGGGAGCCGGCGACGAAAATGATGACCCGGAACTGACATCTCGTCCGGCCGAGGCTGCGCCGTTCTTAAGGTCATCTAGGAAGTTTTGTGGCGGCGCCGCGGTCGCGATCCATGTGGATGTCACGCAGGCCCGAGTGCCTCGACTACCGCCAGCTCCTGATACGCGTGCAACAGCAAACGCGCGAGCCGCCGACCCCACGCTCGCTGCCCCTTATCGTCGGCGATCAGATCCTGGCGAACTTCGATCGCAACGTGATGCAGGCCGCGTCGCTCACCGTGCACCGGGATGGTGTAATCCGACGCATCGGTCACGCTGTA
>CAZTTL010000194.1:0-7093 GCA_964616635.1 uncultured Rhodoplanes sp.
CATCACCTTCACCTTCCCGCATATCGGCAATGTCGGTACCAACGCCGAGGATATCGAGACCGTCAACATGGCGGCGACACCGGGCGCCCGCGGCGTGATCCTGCATACGGCGATCACGCGGCCGTCGAACTACCGCGCGAGGCGCCATCTCGATGAGTGGCTGAAAGCACGCGGCATCATCGGCCTCGCTGGCATCGACACGCGAGCACTGACCAGCCTGATCCGCGCCAAGGGCATGCCCAATGCGGTGATCGCCCACGCGCCCAACGGCAAGTTCGATCTCGACGCGCTCAAGCGCGACGCCCACGGCTGGCCGGGTCTCGAAGGCATGGACCTGGTGCCGATGGTGACCTCAGGCCAACGCTTCACCTGGGACGAAACGGCCTGGGTTTGGGGCCAGGGCTACGGCCGCCAGGAAAACCCGGAGTTCCACGTCGTCGCCATCGACTACGGCATCAAGCGCAATATTCTGCGGCTGCTCGCCGGGAGCGGCTGCCGCGTTACCGTGGTACCGGCGACCACCGCGGCGCAAAACATTTTCGCGCTGAAGCCGGACGGCGTGTTTCTCTCCAACGGGCCGGGCGATCCGGCGGCGACCGGCGAATATGCCGTGCCAGTGATCCGCGCGATGATCGATGCTGGCGTGCCGACCTTCGGCATCTGCCTCGGCCACCAGATGCTCGGCATCGCCGTCGGCGGCACCACGATGAAGATGCACCAGGGCCACCACGGCGCCAATCATCCGGTCAAGGACCTCACCACCGGCAAGGTCGAGATCACCTCGATGAACCACGGCTTTGCCGTCGACCGCGCGAGCCTCCCGGCAAACGTGCAGGAGACCCATGTCTCGCTGTTTGACGGCTCGAATTGCGGCCTCGCCCTCACCGACAAGCCGGTGTTTTCGGTGCAATATCACCCGGAGGCGTCGCCCGGCCCGCGTGACAGCCATTATTTGTTCGAGCGCTTCGTCGGCCTCATGCGTGAGCGCAAAGCGCTGTGACAGATGGAAATCGTCGTAGCGGTGGTTGCCGCTGGCGCACCGACGCCACCCGCGCCACCGGGCTTGGCGCTATAGATCCATTGCTGGGCGCGGCCGAAAGCTACAATTTCATTAACTCTTGAGCCCGCAGCGTACTAAAACGTTTAGTCGCCGGTAGCATGGTCCTGCCCATGGCGGTCTGGCAAAACGAACGCAGTCAGGAGTTTCGGCTCGACAAGCACGTTTCGTTCGAGCACGGCTATCCATGTCGTCTGCTGTCGATCGATGGCACCAAGTGCCGCAGCGTGCTTCTGGAGGACATTTCCGAGGGCGGTGCCAAGCTGACCGTGTTCGGCGCGGTGGAAGACTTTGATTTCAGCGAGTTCTTTCTGGTCTTCAGCAGCTGGGCGACAGCTCATCGGCGCTGCACCTGCGTGTGGCGGAACGACAAGCAGGTTGGGGTCGAGTTCTTGCGGCATAAAGCGACACAGCCTCGCGCCCGCAAACTGCCAGCGCGATAACAGCCTCCCCGGCGGTTAGAGCATATTCCGGCGAAGTGGCCGGCGTCATGACAATAAATTTAGCCGACCGGCCCGTCACTTCGGTGAGCGACCCTCGTTGAATTCTATAGAGAATTTTCGCGTAATGCGCTAGCTATCAGCGCTAACACAATCTATCTTAGAACACTCGCGGAGCTTAATTGTGCATCCATTGCACATTTTTGCTGACATGGTGCAACCATTGCACATATCGTGCGTCACGAGAGGTCACACGATGCCAGAGATCGTGCGGCTGACAAATTGCAAGATTTGTATGTACGCGGGAGATCATGCGCCGCCGCACTTTCATGTCAGAGGTCCTGGATGGAGAGCATCCATTGCCCTCGTGTCCTTTCGCATCCTGAAAGGAAAGGGACCGAAGGCAGACCTCGAAGAGGCGATCAAATGGGCGAGGAGGCCCGATAATTCGTACCGACTTGCGCACGAGTGGAGAAGGCTTAATGAACGCGCCTGAAATCATCGATACTGGTTTGCCGATGGCTCGCATCGCGTCGATCCGCGTCGTCGGGCCTTCACGCTTGGAGATTATCTGGGCTGAAGGAAATCGCGCAGGTCGGTCAGAATCCGTCGATCTCGCTCCGGTCATCGGCAGCTATCGCATCTACAAGCCATTGCGCGACAATCCCGAGCTATTCGCGACGGCCAGGATCATCGAGGATGGTGATGCCGTCGGCTGGGATTCTGATGGCCTGGATATGTCGGCGGAATTGATTGAGACGGTCGCCGAAGAAGAAATGACTCCCGCAGAGTTCGCGGCGTTTCTCAAGCGAAATGGTCTGACGCAGGAAGCGGCGGCAGCCTTACTCGGCCGCAGCCGGCGACAGATTGGCTATTATCTCAATCCTGGACCGGTTCCGCGCGTCGTGGCGCTGGCATGCTTCGGTTATGAAGCGCGATTGATGTGCCGGCGTACCGAAGCCGCTTGACTGACGGGTTTGGCTTGGTTGGCGGCTGAATAGCCCAAACACGGCGGTCTCGCAAAAAGCGAATTCCGTTCTGGTCAAATTGGAATTCGCTCCAGCGTTAGCCCTGCGCTTCGAGGTGCTCGCGCAATTCGTCAATCGAGTTGAAGCGAATCCGGCCTTCCGGGAATTCGGCATCGATCGAGCCGTCGGTGTAGAGCGTGTAGGACATGCCGTCGACCGTGCCCTGCTTGAGCACCGCGACGGGCTGATCTTCCTCGGCCGCGTGGTGTTGCCCCGCGGCTACGCGCGGTGCAGGTGCAGGTGGTGGTGGCGCCGGCCGCTCGCGCGGTTCCGGCGGTGCGCCCCGCACCGGCGCACGCGGCATCTCCCGGCTCTCGGCCGGACTTTGCGGCGCACGCCCCATGGCGGAAGCCGGCACACCGAACTCCGGCTCGCGGTCGCCATTTGCCGCGACTCCATCACGCCGTTCTTTGCTGCGCCGCGTCCAGCCGAAAACCCGACGCCGCTCCGGCGGCGCATAAGGATCGATGCGCGGCTCGCGGGCGCCTTCATCCCCCAGCTTTCCCAGCTCGCCCGGCACGACCGGCTCGCGGCGGCGCTCCAATTCCGGCGCCTGGTGCGGGCGCTCCATGACCGGCTCGCGCGGCGGTCGTTCCGCCCGCTCGGTCCGGCCTGGCGATCCCGGCCGTAGCGACGCTTCGCGCTCGAGGTGAGGCGCTGGCATGGGCTCGCGCTCGAAACGGGAAGGCGGGGCGCCGGGTGGGCGCACCGCGGGGCGCGGCACCGGTTCAGTGCCGTCGTCCTGCCGGCCGGATCGGGCCGGCATTGGCGCGCGGCGCGGCTCGGGGCGTTCTGCGTGAAGACTCTCCTCGCGCAGCGGCGGCGCGACAGCAGCCGGCGGCCACTCAGGCATGCTCTGCGGCGGAGCGGCCGGCCTCTCGACCGGTGGCGCGACCGGTTGCTGCTCAAACGATGGGCGGCTGCCGCTCGGCTCAAGCGCAGCCGGCCGGCGCAGTTCCCGGGACAGCTGATCGATTGCGCGCAACACCAGCGACAGCGCGATCACGACCAGGCCGGCCGAGAAAACGGTTGATCCGGCCATGATCAGTGTATTGCCAAGTCCAAAAGCCTGGATCGGGATGCCAAAGCCGATCGCCATCAGACCGGCAACAGCGGCGATGATGCCCAGCGCTAGCGAAACCCGGACCATCGCAACTCCTTCCGCGTGAAGTGCCCGGCTTCGCCAGGGCCCTCACAACAACGCCGATATTCCACACAAACGCAGCCGACAGCCGCGACAATTGCACTCATCTGTCAGTAGCACAGACGCCGCGGTGGCGCCGCTACAACATCCGTGTCACGTATGCAAGGGAACAGACGACGGTACGGATGCGTTTTTTTGACGGCGCGTGAACCGCGCGCTTGCGCTTGGCCTTGTCTGGTCAGCGCGCTAAGTTGCGATTTCTCGACCCGGACGGTCACCCCGACATTTTCCTGAGGAGCATAAGGCGATGGCTTTCACCCTGCCGGACCTGCCCTATCCGTATGAAGCGCTTGCGCCTTACATGTCGCGCGAGACGCTCGAATACCATCACGACAAGCATCACCTCGCTTATGTCAACAATGGCAACAACCTCCTCAAAGGCACGGAATGGGAGGGCAAGTCGCTGGAAGAGGTGGTGAAGGGATCGTTCGGCAAGAATGCCGGGCTCTTCAACAATGCAGGCCAGCATTACAATCACAGCCACTTCTGGAAGTGGATGAAACCGGGCGGTGGTGGCGACAAGATTCCCGGCAATCTTGAGAAAAAGATCATCGCCGATCTCGGGTCGGTCGCGAAGATGAAAGAGGAGTTCATCCAGGCCGGCGCCACCCAGTTCGGTTCAGGTTGGTGCTGGCTCGCGGTAAAGGACGGCAAGATCATCGTGAGCAAGACGCCGAACGGCGAGAATCCGCTCGTGCATGGCGGCGTGCCGATTCTCGGCTGCGATGTGTGGGAACACTCTTATTACATCGATTATCGCAATCGCCGCCCGGATTATCTCAAGGCCTTTGTCGATCATCTGGTGAACTGGGACTACGTCGCCGAGCTTTTCGAGGCCGCCTCGAAATAGCCCTTTCGACCCGAAGGATGTTCGACGCCGGCTTCATTAATCAGATGAGAGCCGGCGTCGCTTTACGGTCATGGCCCAAGCGCCGCATCTTGCCGGTCGATCGCTGCGGATCGCCGACACCCTGTCGCTTCTTGTTCTCGGCGTAGTCGCCGTCATCGCGCTGCTCACCTTCCGCCATTACGGGCTCGGATGGGACGATTATACCCATTCCCAATATGGCGACCTGCTGCTGCATCTCTATGAATCCGGCTTCACCGATCGCCGGGCGCTGTCCTTCGTCAATTTGTATGCCTATGGCGGCGGTTTCGATCTCATCGCGGCCATCCTCGCAAAGATTCTCCCCCTTGGCCTGTTTGAGACCCGGCGGCTTGTCGGCGCCATTGTCGGACTGATCGGGCTCGCGCTGACCTGGCGCATCGCCCGTCGCCTCGGCGGCCCGCTCGCGGGCTTCATGGCGCTCGTGCTGCTCGCAACCTGCCCGCTCTACTACGGGCACATGTTCATCAATGCGAAGGACACCCCGTTTGCCGCCGCGATGGCGCTGTTCGCACTGACCCTGGTCCGCGCCTTCGACGAATACCCCGCCCCTTCGGCGGCAACGGTCGTATTGGTCGGAATCGGCTTTGGCCTCGCCTTCGGAACGCGGGTCTTGGGCGCGCTCGCCGTCGTGCCGGCCGGCACGGCGTTGGCATTGATCGTCGCCGAAGAAGCGCGCGGCGGCGCGAAGCTCGCCGTCGGGCGCGCCGGCCGATTTCTCTTATGGCTCCTGCCGGCGCTCCTGCTCGCTTATGCGGTGATGGCGGTGGTATGGCCGTGGTCGGTCGCGGCGCCGTTCAATCCGCTGCGTGCGCTGTTTTACTTCTCGCATTTTTTCGAGAAGCCGTGGAAGGAGCTGTATGCCGGGCAGTTGATCGATGTCCCCGATATGCCGCGCAGCTATGTGCCGACACTGTTCGCGCTGAAGATTCCCGACCTTTTCTTTCTGCTCGGTGTGACCGGTCTCATCGGCACCTTCATCGCGTGCGCCAATCGCGCGGTTGCGCTCACCCGTCGCGCCGGATTCCTGTTCGTTGCGATGAGCTGCTGCTTCCCGGTCGCCCTCGCTGTCGCAGAGCGGCCTGCCTTCTACAACGGCGTTCGCCATTTCGTGTTTCTGCTGCCGTTCTTTGCCGTCCTTGGCGGCCTTGCCGCGGGCTGGATCCTTGCGCGCCTTCAACCCCTGTCGCGCGTGCTGACTACCGTCGCGGCCGCTCTCATTGCTGTCGGGCTGATCCAGCCGGTGATCGCAATGGCCCGGCTGCACCCTTACGAATATACCTACTTCAATGCGCTCTCGGGCGGCCCTGCTGCCGTCGAGCATCGCTACATGCTCGATTATTGGGGCCTCGCCATGAAAGAGGCCGCACATGGCCTGCGCACGAAACTCGCAGCAGAGGGTGCGCTGCCGCGGGTTGGACATCCGCTGCCGATCGCGGTCTGCGGCCCACAGCGCGGCGTGCAGGTCGAGCTCGGAAAAAACTTCGTCACCCAAGCCGAGCCACAGGGCGCCGATTACGTCATTTCGCTCGGCGCCTTCTACTGTGCGCCTCTCGATGCCCCGATCATCGTTAAGGTCGTGCGCGAGGGTGTCGTCTATGCTCGCGTCTACGATATTCGCGGCCGCGCCATCACGTCGCTGCTGACGCTGCCGCCGCCCTGAGCAAAGCGCACGATTGGCCTTGCCGCCGGCCGCGAAGTCCAACATGGTGCGGGTTCCGGCCTCAGAAAAATGCGACATGCAAGGGAGGGAATCATGGCGCTGCCCGTCGTCGTCTTCGACGCCTATGGCACACTGTTCGACGTCCACGCCGCGATCGCGCGGCATCGCGACGCAGCCGGCCCGGACGCCGATCGGCTGTCCGAGATTTGGCGGGCGAAGCAGCTTGAATATACCTGGACGCTGACGCTCGCGGGCCGCTACCGTGATTTCTGGATGCTGACGCAGGAAGCGCTGGACTTTGCGCTTGGTCGCGTGCCGTCAGTTGATCCTGCCCTGAGGCCGCGGCTGCTTGACGCCTATCTCGTGCTCGACGCCTTTGCTGATGCGCGGGCCTGCCTGCATGACCTGAAGCAACGCGAGATCAAGACCGCCATCCTCTCCAACGGCTCGCCGCGCATGCTGCGTGCCGCTGTAGAAGCGGCGAAGATCGAACACGACCTCGACGCTGTGCTGTCGGTCGACGCGGTGCGCCTCTACAAACCGCGCCCCGAAGTCTACCGGGTGGTGACCAATGCCTTCGAGACGCTGCCGGAGGAGGTCATGTTTATCTCCTCCAACCGCTGGGACGTCATGGGGGCGCTCGCTTACGGTTTCCGCGCCGTGTGGGTCAATCGCGGCAATGCGCCGGACGAGTATGCCGATATCGCACCGACGGCGGTGCTGCCCGACCTAACCGGCCTGGCAACGCTCGCATTCTGAGCATTTTCTTCGGGCACGGACGCCGGTTCGCCGCAGCAAATGCGACGAGGACAGAA
>CAZTTL010000195.1:0-7041 GCA_964616635.1 uncultured Rhodoplanes sp.
ACGAGTTGGAGAGCGCGTGCTTCACCTTGGCGTCGCGCGCCACATTCGGCACCACGTCGAGATTAATCGTGGGATCGGGCACCTGATAGTTGATCGTTGGCGGAATGCGCTGATGGATCAGCGTGAGCAGGCTGAAGATCGCCTCGACCGCGCCCGCCGCCGTGATGGTATGGCCGACCATCGACTTGTTGGAGGAGATCGGGACGCTGGGCGCGCGCTCGCCGAACACCGCTTTCACGCCCAGGCATTCCATCTTGTCGTTCTCGGGCGTGCCGGTGCCGTGGGCGTTGATGTAGTCGATGTCTTCGGGCGTCAGGCCGGCATCGGCGATCGCGTTCTTCATGCAGCCGATGATCGGCTTGCCGTCCGGGCTGGTGCGGGTGCGGTGGAAGGAGTCGGCGAGTTCCCCGCAGCCCTCGATGATGCCGAGGATGGTGGCGCCGCGTGCCCGCGCCGTGTCGAGGTTTTCCAGGACGAGCACGCCGGCGCCCTCGGCCATGACGAAGCCGTCCCGGTTCTTGGCAAACGGCTTGGCTGCTGCTTCCGGCGGGTCATTGGCAGTGGAGAGCGCCGAGAGCAGCTGGAAGCGGATCAGGTTTTCCGGGTTCACGGTGCCGTCGGCGGCGACGCACAGCGCCGCCTCGATCTCGCCACGGCGGATCGCTTCGACCCCGAGCTGGACCGCGGTGGCACCCGATGCGCAGGCCGTGGTGAGCGAGATCGGCATGCCTTTGGTGCCGAATTTCTCCTGCAGATGGGTTGCGACCGAGCCGAACACGAAGCGATCGTAATATTTCTGAAATCGCCCGGTTGTGGCGGCGCGCAGGAGGTCGTCGTAATGCACCTCGGCATTGGCGCCGCAGGCGGCGGCAAGGTCGGTGCGCTGCGGCCATTCCACTTCGATCGGCGGCACCGCCAGAAACAGCGGGCCGGGAAAATCGCCGGCGCTTCCGATCTTCGCCTGGGCGATGGCCTCCTCGGCGGCGATCTCGCCAAGCCTCTCGGTCAGCGCTGGAGCGCTGAACGGGTCAACCGGCACGAAGTCGACGGTGCCGGCAATGCGCGTCTTCATGCCTTCAGTGGAGAACCGCTTGACGGCGCGGATGCCTGACTCTCCGGCGGTGAGCTTGGCCCAGTTCTCCTCCTTGCCGGCGCCGAGCGAGGTGACGATTCCCATGCCCGTCACCGCCACCACCGGGCGGCCGGCCTTATCGCGCACAGGTGCCATGATGCTTCTCCTCTCGCCTGCCTCGGAATTCCAGGGTCTTCTTTAGACCAAGTGGCGCTCAGCTTAAATCATCTCCTTCCCCTGAAAGGGGGAGGATTAAGGAGGGGGTCAATCGCATCGATTCCGCGGCGGCCGGTCACGACCCGCACCCCGACCCTCCGCCTTCCAGGGGGAGGGAGGGCTTGTTTCAACCGCGCAGAAAGCGCTCGCTCAACCTGTTCTCTGGCGGGCGGATGCGCTAGCGCACCGCCTCGACCAGCGCGAGACCTTCGCCGCGGAAATGGCCGACCGAGGTGACGATGACCCGATCAAGCGCTGCCTCGGAAGGCGTCTCGAAGCCCGATCCGTCGCACGGCGCGAACAGCTTGCCGCGGGTGAGTGCGAGCGCGCCGAGCGCAATATTCATCACGAATTGCGGCTCCATGGAGTGCCCGATCTGGGTGCCGGTGGCGCGCACCGGCAGGCCGCGGGCCTGCAGAAATTCGCGCTCTTCCGCCGTGGCGGGCACGGCGCCCGTCGCCCCCGACAACACGGCGGCTTGTGTCGATGCGTCGGCCGGCAGGGCGCCCCAAAGCTTGCCAAGCGCGCCACCAATGCCGCCCGCCTCACGCTGCGCCCAGGCGCTCGACACGGCGGAGAGCCGTGCCAGGGGATTTGCGCCGCGCCGCTCGGCATGGCCGCGCTCCTCTAGCACCAAGAAGGCGCCGAGCGAGCCGAGGGCAAAGCCGCCAGGCTCGCCGCGCTCCCAGACCGGGCGGAACGGGTCTTTCAACGCATAACCGCCGAACTCGTAGAGCATCAGCAAATCTTTGCGCTCGGCATTCATCGAGCCGCCGACCAGCGCGAGGTCGCTTTGCCCCGCGGCGATGCGTGCGAAAGCGATGCGCACGCCCTCGACGCCCGAGGCCTCCTCGCCCATGAAGGTGCGCGACGAGCCGATCACGCCGTGCACGATCGAGATGCTGCCGGCGAGCAGATTGGAGAGCTGGGCGAGAAAGAGGGTGGGGCGCAGGTCGCTGAGCAGCCGCTCGTTGAGAAACTTGCCTTTGTTCTCCGCCTTCAGCAGCCCGGTGACGACGGCGTCGTCCACCGCAAAATCGCGTTCGCCGCCGCCGGCGGCGACGATCATGTCCATGCGGCCCAAGAGTTCGGCATTGCCCTTGAGGCCTGCGGAATCGAGCGCAAGCCCGGCGGCATAGGTGCCGTAGCGCTGCCACGGCTCCATTTGCCGCTGGTCGCCTTTTTTCGGGATCTGCTTGTCGAGATTGATCGGCGCCAGCGGATGCACGATGTAGGGCGCGAAACTGGTCGCGTCATAGGCCGGCTGGCATTCGTTCAGGCGCTGCCAATGGGCGTCCTCGCCTTCGCCCAGGCTGGATACGATGCCGATCCCGGTGATCCAGGTCTCATGCCTTTCATCAGCCATTGCCGGCGGCCTCCAGCGGGAATCCGATCGTTTGCGCCATGCTTTCCATGCTGGCGCGGAAGGCATCATTCGGGAACGGCACCACGCGGAAGGTGATTTCCGCCCCGCAAACCGCTTTGCCTGCGACCTTGATCTCCGCCTTGGTCACCGCATAGCCCGAGCCTTCATGGACGAGGCCGGCAGAAATCATCAGCGTCTGGCCAGGGGTGACGAATGTGCGCAGCTTCGCCTCCTTGACCGCCGCCAGAAACGGCATGCGGGTGAAGCCATTGAGCCCGATCAGGAGCCAGCCCGAGGACTGCGCCATCGCCTCGATCAAGAGCACGCCGGGCATCAGCGGCAGACCGGGAAAATGACCCTCGAAAATCGTATTGGCGACAGGAACCTGAGCCTCGACTTGAATGGTCCGCCCGGTGCGATCAAGGGCGACCACCTGGTCGATGAGCTGGAAATACTCAAGGTGCATGAAGGGTTGATCAGGCTTCCTGCGCCTTGGCGGCGACGAGCGAATCGATCTGGGTGCAAAGATTGCCGAGCACGAAATACTGCTCGGTTGTCGCCTTGCCGTCGTTGACCTCCTGGGTCCACTCCTCGAGCGGCAGCTTGATTCCAAACGCTTTGTCGATCGCGAAGGCGATGTCGAGAAAGTCGAGGCTGTCGATTCCGAGATCGTCGATGGCGTGGCTTTCCGGTTTAATCTGATCGCGCGGAATGTCGCATGTCTCGGCAATGATATTGGCGACGGTGTCGAACGTCGATGACATGGCAACTCTCTGAAAGTCCCTAAAATCCCAGCCCGCACGCAGGACACGTGCGCCCCGCCGGCCATTGTGGCCGGTCGCTGTATCATTCGTTCCGGTCCGTATAGCCAAGTGATACCAGAAGCGCAATGCGCGGGTCGGGATGATCCTCCGGGCGGCGTGCAACTCCCCGGCTCGTTGCCATGCCCATCGGCGGCCGGCGCTCGCATAATGCGCTTGCCCTGTACGCGTAACGTATCGCATACTAAGGCGTGATCCTGAGCTTCGCTGACCCTGACACTGCGCGCCTGTTCCAGGACGACTTGTGTCCGGCGCGGTGGCGTCCGTTCAAGGCGGTGGCGCTACGCAAGCTCGATCAGTTGGATGCCGCGGTTCAACTTGCCGACTTGGCGTCACCGCCCGGCAATCGGCTCGAAGCCTTGAGGGGCGATCGGAAGGGCCAGTACAGCATTCGGATCAACGACCAATGGCGGGTGTGCTTTCGCTGGAGCCCCGATGGCCCGCTGGATGTCGAGATCGTAGATTACCACTGAGGAGAGTGACATGCCGCGTGTCCGCACGCATCCCGGTGAAGTGCTGAAGGAAGATTATCTCGCGCCTCTTGGCATGAGCGCGCGGGCGCTGGCCGCCGAGCTCGGGGTGCCCGCGAATCGCATCAGCGACATTCTGCGCGGCGAACGCGACGTGACCGCCGACACCGCGCTGCGGCTGGCGCGCTATTTCGGCACCGACCCGCGCTTCTGGGTCAATCTGCAGACCGCGCACGATCTGTCGAAGGCGGAGGCCGCGCACGATTACTCCGGCATCAAGCCGCGAGAGGTGGCGTAGCGGCTTCTTCTCACGCCTTGCCATATCCCCCGGCGGTCGGGGTCTGGATGATGACGGCGTCGCCGGCTTCCAGCATGGTGTCGTCGCAGCCCTGCAGCGTCTCGACGTGGCCATCGGCGCGGCGCACCTGATTGAGCCCGACCTGGCCCGGCTCGCCACCGTTGAGGCCGAATGGCGGCGCGCGGCGGTGGCTGGAAAGAATCGTGCATTCCATCCGTTCGAGAAAGCGGATGGTGCGGCGGATGCCATTGCCGCCATGCCAGCGCCCGCGCCCGCCCGAATTCGCCCGGATGTGGAAATCCTCCAGCAGCACCGGATAACGGAATTCCAGCACTTCCGGGTCGGTGAGCCGGGTGTTGGTCATGTGGGTGTGGACCGCGTCGGCGCCGTCAAAGCCGGGGCCGGCGGGTGAGCCCGAGCAGATCGTCTCGTAATACTGATAGCGGGCATTGCCGAAGTTGAGATTGTTCATCGTGCCCTGGGCGGCGGCGAGCGCGCCGAGCGCGCCGAACAGCGTATTGGTCACGGCCTGCGAGGTCTCGACATTGCCGGCAACGACGGCCGCGGGATATTCCGGCGTCAGCATCGAGCGCGCGGGGATGACGATGCGGATTGGCCGCAGGCAGCCGGCATTCATCGGGATGTCGTCGTCGACCATGACGCGGAAGACGTAGAGCACGGCGGCACGGGTCACCGGCTCGGGCGCGTTGAAATTGGTGGGCTGCTGCGGCGAGGTGCCGGTGAAGTCGACGGTCGCCTCACGCTTGTCCTTGTCGACGGTGATCCGTACCTTGATCACCGTGCCCTGGTCCATCTCGTAGGAGAATTCGGAATCGTGCAAGCGGTCGATCACGCGGCGCACGCTTTCCGCGGCGTTGTCCTGCACATGGCCCATATAGGCCTGCACCACGGGCAGGGTGAACTGGTCGACCATGCGGCGCAGCTCCTGCACGCCTTTCTCATTGGCGGCGATCTGCGCTTTCAGGTCGTTGAGATTCTGCAGCGGATTGCGCGCCGGATATTTCGCGCCGGTGAAGAGCGCGTTGATCGCCTGCTCGCGGAAGCGCCCGCGGTCGATCAGCTTGAAATTGTCGATATAGACGCCTTCCTCTTCGATCGTCGTGGCGAGCGGTGACATCGAGCCCGGCGAAATGCCGCCGACATCGGCATGATGCCCGCGCGACGCCACCCAGAACAGGATAGGCGGTTCATCCGGTGTTTTCTCGTCAAGAGCGGATGCGCGCGCTTCTTGCTCCCTCCCCGCCGTATCCCGGGCTTGCCCGGGATACGCATCATCGTGCGCAAGTCGGGCAGGCCCGACTTGCGCTGGGGGAGGTGAAGAAGGGCAAGTGGGCGCAGCAGGCAGATCGGAAAGATCGAACACTGGCGTGCACACGGTGATGTCGGGCAGGTGGGTGCCGCCGTTGTAGGGCGCGTTAATCGCGAACACGTCGCCGGGGGCGATGTTGCCGACATTGCCGCGGATGATGCTTTCCACGGCGCGGTCCATCGAGCCGAGATGCACCGGCATATGCGGGGCATTGGCAACGAGCGAGCCGTCGGCGGAAAACACGGCGCAGGAGAAGTCGAGCCGCTCCTTGATGTTCACCGAATAGGCGGTGTTCTGCAGCGCGACGCCCATCTGCTCCGCGATCGACATGAACAGATTGTTGAAGACTTCGAGCATGACCGGATCGGCCTCGGTGCCGATCGCATGCCGGCGCTCGCGCGGCACGACCCGCTGCAGCACCAGATGATCTCTCTCGGTGAGGTCGGCGCGCCAGCCCGCCTCGATCACCACGGTCTGGTGCGGCTCGATGATGATGGCAGGGCCGGGGACTTTGTGCCCCGGCTGCAGCTGGTCGCGGGTATAAACCGCGGCGTCCCGCCAGGCGCCGTTCGAGAAGAAGCGGCTCGCATGCGCAGGCGCGGGGAGGGCGTCGCCGCGCGCGGCAAGCGTCGGAGCATCGAACGTGGCGCCGCCGCCAACCGCCTCCACCGACACTGCCTCGATGACCAGCTCCTTGCTTTCATCGACGAAGCCAAAGCGGGCTTTGTGCGCGGCTTCGAACGCGGATTTCATCTCGGCGGAACTGGACAGCTGAATGCTCCCTCTCCCCGTCGGGGAGAGGGGTGGGGTGAGGGGGGACGGAGCTGCAAGATCAGTTCCCCCCGCCCCCCACCGCGTTGGGGTGGCGCACTCCCCCCCGGGGGGGGGGGTAATTGTGTTGGGGGCCCGCACGTCCAGCGGGGGGGGGGGGGCGGGGCGCCGCCCCACGGAGCTGCAAGATCAGTTCCCCCCTCACCCGACCGCTTTGCGGTCGACCTCGCCCCCTCGGGGAGAGGTGAAATGATGATGCCGGCCTTCACTTCCAGCGGCGTGTCGGTGCCGGCGTATCGGATATGCGCGCGCACATGCACGACGATTTCATCCGCATGCACGCCTTGGCCGAGAACTTCCGCGCGCGCCTCCGCGCCGAGTTTTTCGCCGGTCTCCGCCAGTGCCATGCGCCCGGCCACGTCAAGCGGCGCTTCGATCGCCTGTTGGCGGGTCGCGCGGATGTCGGCGAGGCCCATGCCATAGGCCGAGAGCAGCGACGAGAACGGATGGATCAGCACCGTCGTCATGCCGAGCGCGTCGGCAACGAGGCAGGCATGCTGGCCGCCGGCGCCGCCGAAGCAGTTGAGCGCATAGCCGGTCACGTCATAGCCGCGCTGCACCGAGATCTTCTTGATCGCGTTCGCCATGTTCTCGACCGCGATCTTGATGAAGCCGTCGGCGATCTCTTCCGGCGACT
>CAZTTL010000196.1:0-7019 GCA_964616635.1 uncultured Rhodoplanes sp.
TTGTCGCATCGTGTTTTCGCGAAACCGGTTCCCACTTTCGCGCACGATGCGATATCGGCTGGAACATCACGGCGAGGGCTGGTTCATGCCCCCGCCTTTTTCGTCGTCTCCGACGCTGGCGGTCAGGCGCTGATAGAGGCCCAGTCCGACGACGATCAAGGTTGCGGCCACCAGCAAGAGCGTCGGATAGATCAACTGCGGCACATTTTCCTTGCCGGCGTGAAACACGACGACGAGCGCTTCAAGGAAAATGGCAACCGCAACCGTGGAGATGAGGCGCGTCAGACTGCGCCTTGCATCGGCAACATCCCGACCGCGGCCACGGACCACCTCCTCTTCGATCAGGTGCCGGGCGATTTCGAATGTCGCCATCGCCACGACGACATAGCCGATGCCGCTCAGCGCCGCTTCGGTCATCTCGTTGCCAGCCATTGCGGCGCGTATGAACAGAACGACCGCGTCGCCCGCAAGCACGAGGCCAAGCCCGAACATAATGATCGCGACCACGGCAAAAACGATGCGTGACAGCACTTCAAGAAAGCTTGGCAGGGCTTTGTCCTCAGTCATACCTGGATTTGATCATTTGAAATCTGTTGGTCGGGCCGGCAACCCTTATATCCAAGGTCGGAACCGACTCCCCTGAGCCGAGCGCCCCTTCGGACCTTACCGCGTAGCACCGTTCACCTCTCCATCGCCGGAAACCGGCGGGCGACCGTTTCACATCACCTGCCCTAGCCGCCCCCCACATCGATCTGCGCCGACGCGCCCCGCAGCTCATGCGTTCCCCGGGACTCCGACCAAGTCAGCGCTGGCACACCTCATCGTCAGGATATTGCACGCAGAACCTGCGGGCGCCGTCGATCAAAGCCTGCTTCCATTGCTCCCGCGTCATGCCTGGCGGATTACGCGGTTGCGGACCCCCAACCTGCGCAACCGGCTGCGGAACTGGGGCTGACTTCGGCTTGATAAAAAGCGGCGCGACGCGCAGAACCGCGTCCGCAAGCGAATCGATGACGCGCTCGGGCGGGCACGATCCGTAAGGCTGCGCTTGGGCACTGCTCAGCAGCGGGAGCGCTAGGGCGGCGACAACCATCACACTCGTCTTCAGGAATTTGGACATCCCGTTCTCTCCCAGGGACGCGCCTTACGCATCGGCGGATTTCCGCGCTTTGTGACGCGTCAATGCATCCGGACTTTCCCCTATGTAGGATAAATAAGCTAGGTCGCCAATTCACACCTGCCGTGAAATGGCACTCGCGGCCAGGGCCCCGCTCCCGCGGGGCGGGTGTTGGTTGATTGGGCTGGAACCTGCGGGCCGACCGAGGCGGCACCCATGCACACGTGCTATACCTTCGTCCTCCGTCCCCCACGATCATCAAGGCTGAGCAACGAAATTGTCAAATGAGCAGTACAGCGCCCCTTCGGCGCACATTGTCATTCGTATCGTAGGAGATCGCGGGCTCCACCAGAACGTGGATAACGTCCCCGAGGAAACCGTGCATCAGACCGCAGCCGAGACGGCCCATCGTCTGATGGCGGTTAGCGATGAGGATCGAATCGAAATCGAGATCGAGATCAATGGAGAGTCAGTCGAGCCAGAGCTGATCGGTTACTGGCGCATGCTCGCGCGAGAAGCCCTCAATTATCCCGGCGAGTTCGACCAGCTCGTGCGGTCGATCTCGCGCGATATCCCGTGACCTATCGGCGGCGCCCGCCCCAGAACGGGGCGAACCAGCCCCACGACGACCTTGCGGCGCGTGATCGATAAACGCGGCGCCTTGTTCGCCGAGCGGTCGCGCGGTGCTTTCGAACCGCTCGATGAGTCGACCGAGTCACCGGGGTCACCTTGTTCGTGACGTCATTGCCATCCTGCTTTGCTCCGGCAGTGGGGGTCTTCCCCTCCGCCGTCGGTTCCGCCGAGGCGACAGGCGTCGATACGCCCGATGTCTTCACCGCGAGCAGCAGATTGGATTGGTTCCGTCGCCATCGATAGCCGATGCCGAAGTTGATCGGCTGGCTCTTTCTGAAAAGAACCGCGTAATTCGTCTGATATCTGCCGGGGAAGACGCCAATCGGGCCCAAATAGCGGCCGAACGGCCGCAAATCCCATTGCTGGCGATCGTAATAGCGCAGGGGGATGCCCGAATCATCCTGCACCATGGCGGCACTGTGGGCGAGGAGGAAATCGCGCACTTTCGAGAAGCCACCGGAATGCAGCAGATAGGAAGCGCTCTTCACGAGACTGTCTCCCGGTGCGAGCCCTTCGCAAAACTTCAAGAACCCACTCTTGGTGACTCCGCCGTCGGCCAGGTTGGTGCTGAAGTAATAGAGCGTCCGTGCCTCGCCATCGTCCCCTGCGAATGTGATTTTCACGCCGTGCGCGGCGCTCCGGGTGTCACCCCGATCAGGCTGCACGACGCCCTCCGCGTCGAGCGCGACTGGCGTCACGTCGCGAACGGTCTTGCCTGAGCGCGCCAGGAATACGTAGAGAACCGGAAGCGTGCCATTAACCGGGCCGGCGCGCAGATTCGATTTCATCATCTTGGTGATGAAGAAGCTATAGGACAGGATGGTACTAAGCGAGTGTTCCAGGTTCGCAAGACTCGGTCCCACGGAGCGCAATTTCGTGAGATCCGGCACCGCGCCGACCGGTTCAAGACCGGCGAGCACATAGGTTTTTGCATTCGGATAAAAAGCGTTGGCGTAGAGAAAATCCGGACCGCCGAACATGTAGAACATGGTCGGCGTCGAGGTTGTGAGGTTTTTTGCCGACCACGCCCGAATGTGGGCGAGCTGCCGGTGATCAAGCCGTCCGAATGCAGCATCGAAGCTGCGGGAGTGCCGCTGCCAGGTGCGCGCCTTCGTCAACGGCGCAAGCGGAGACTCAGCGCTCGGCGGCATTCCTGCAAGAAAACGCGCTGTATCATTCGGCGAGGCTGTATCGGCAGCGAAAACGGAACCTGATGAAACCAGAAAAAAGCCTGCGGCCGCGGCGATCAGCGTCCTGCGATAAAGCATCTGTAAAGGAAACATCTGTTTGGCCTCACATTGACGTTGGGAGGCCAAGAAAGGCCCGAGTTCGCGAAAGGTAATAGACAGCGAGGCCGGAAGCCATGATCAGCATGCCGATGAATGCCTGCAGCGGACGCTGGGTCACCAGATAATACATCATAAAACCGGTGACCGAGAGAAAGATGAGTGGCGTCACCGGATATCCCCAGGCGCGATAGGGTCGCGGCAAATCAGGCCGCGTGATCCGCAATACGATCACGCCAAGCACGGTGAGGAACGAGCAGGTCAGCAGGCTGAACTGGATGAAATCGAGCACAGCCTCGAAGCTTTGGGTCAGCAGCATCAGCGTCGCAACGACGAGTTGGAAAATGATCGCGACAGTCGGCACCCCGCTCTGCGAGCGATACGCGAAAACGCGTAGCATCGGGATGTCTTCGCCCATCGTCGTAGTCACCCGCGGGCCGATCCACATCATCGCGCTGATCGAAGAGACGAGCCCGAGGCAGATCAGCGCGCCGACGACACGACCGCCGAACTCACCGAAAATGTGCTTGCCGGCGATGACAGCGACATCGATTTTACCAACCAGCTGATCGATCGGCGTGGTGTAGAGAAAGAGCGCGTTCAGCGCGACATACAGGACGATGACGATCGACGTCCCGAGCAGCAGCGACCGCGGCAGGCTGCGCTGCGGATCGTGTATCTCTCCGGTGATATAGGTCGCAGCATTCCAGCCGGAATACGCATACATCACAAATACCAGGCTGATTGCGAAGGATGCGCTGAAGACATTGGTGGCATCGGCGGCCACCGGTGCAAAAGAGATCGGCTGCGGATCGCCGATTGCGACGCCGGCAATGAGGCATGCCACGATCAGCGCCACCTTCAGCACAGTCCAGAACATTTGAAAGGCGCTGCTGTGGCGGACGTCGGACAGCGTGACCAGTGACACGACCCAGACGACGCCGAGTCCGAGCACCAGCGGCGGCGCGCCCGGCAGGATCGCTTTGCCATATTCCCCGAACGCCATGGCGGCGAGCGCGACCGGCGCCGCGAAGCCCACCGTGGCGGACAACCAGCCGGCCAGAAAACCGAGGGCGGGATGATAGATCTGCGTCAGAAAGTTATATTCGCCGCTTGAGCGCGGAAACAGCGCAGAAAGCTCGCCGTAGCAGAAGACGCCGCACAGCGCGACGCCGCCGCCGACGATCCACAGCAGCAGCAGCGAGAAGCCCGAGGTGATTCCCTGCAGCTGAAAGCCGAGGCTGGTGAATACGCCAACCCCCACCATATCCGCCACGACGATGGCGGTGGCAGTCAGCAAGGATATGGTCGGGCCGATCTGCGGAAATGAGGTCGACCTGCCCGAGCCTTCAACGTTCATAAGGGCCATGCGCGCGCTTCCCCCTGTCACGCCGGCATTTGCGTATTAGTTATTTCATCTAATTGTGGCTTCACAAGAAAAACATAGAGATATCAGCGTTAACAGACATTAAATCGATCGGGCGTAGCAAGTGAGCCACAGATTGCCAGCACTGGAGCTGCTTCGGCATCCCGGGAAACTGTGGCGTTCGGACTGGAAATTCATCGATCTTTGCCGCCGGCCGCCACTGCCATCCCATAAAGCCGACATAATCTAGTGTTCTCTTATCGTTAACTGAGGGTGGGGAAGTTCCGAACGAGAGACGTGCCTGAGTGCCGGCGAAGCTTTCGCAGGCGCTGTGGTGTGTTCGACGTGGGGCTGTGGGGGGTAATGACCTCAGCGGAATCGAACGTCCCGAATGCCTGCGGCACGCTTCGGCGCGCCGGTACTCGAGGACTTCTTGAGCGAACGCTCTGGATGCGTGCGCGGGGCTTGCCCGGGCGCTCTCTTGCCATGGCGTCCGCGCTCCTTCTGTCATGTGCGCTGCTTCAGGGCTGTATGAACCCGGAGGCGAAGACCGCGCCGCAAAGCGGTCTGAGCATGGCACCCGCCAACGACGATGTCGGGTTTTCGCGGGTCGCCCGTACCGCTTTTGCACCGGAGCCGAGCGGCGGCGATTCATTCGAGGATCGTTTTGGCGCGGTTGCAGGCTTTATTCGCAAGGCTGACCGCGAGAAGGTCGCCGACCGTACCGGATCGATCCCGCGCGGGTCCTACCAGGTGGCGTCGCTGTCTCCAGAAGTCCCTTATCAGCCGTCGCCAGTTAAGCGGGCACAAACCCGTCTGATCGGATTCGAAAACTCGGCCTTTCCGTATGACGGCAAGAATCCGCGCACCGGCGGCGGAGACTTTTCGGAGGGGCGGCGTTACAGCGACAACCGCGTCCTCGTCCACGTGCCGACCGGATTCGACGTCCACAAGCCGGGCGTCATCGTGGTGTTCTTCCATGGCCACGGCGCCACGCTCGCGCGCGACGTCCGCGACCGCCAGCTCCTTCCCGCACAGATCTCCGAATCCGGTGTGAATGCCGTTCTCGTTGCGCCGCAGCTCGCCTATGACGCCGCCGATTCCAGCGCCGGCAAGTTTTGGGAACGCAACGGGCTGAAGCGGTTCATGGCAGAGGCGGCTGACCAGCTCGCGCGCCTCTATGGTGATCCAAGCACGGCTGCGACTTTCGCCAAGATGCCGGTGGTGATCGTCGCCTATAGCGGCGGCTACGTCACGGCGGCCTCGAGCCTGCGAGTCGGCGGTCTCGGCAAGCGCATCCGCGGCGTGGTTCTGCTCGATGCGCTTTACGGCGAGATCGACAAGTTCGCATCCTGGATCACGCACAACCGCTCCGCTTTCTTCATCAGTGCTTATACGCATTACACCAAACGGCGCGATAACGCGCTCGCCCGCATCCTGCGCGACAAGCACATCCCGATACGCCATGAGCTGAATGGTCCGCTGAAGCCGGGTACCGTCGCGTTCCTGCCGACCGGCGAAGGTATCCGGCATCGCAATTACGTCACGCTCGCCTGGACCGAGCACCCGGTGACGGACGTGCTGCTCAGAATGGCGGCGCGCTGAATTTCGTCGCACCCCCCGCGCCCCCGGGTAGCACATCAATTCGCGAATCGAACGGTCCGACGGGCATCGATGTTGCCGCTTTGAATTGATCCAGGGCGAACCGCAATACGTCGTCCCCCATGCGACCGCGCGTGCTTGCATCGCGCCAGCAGAGACGAATTCCAAACAGTACTGAAATGGTCGGGCATATTCGTCTTTTTCACGCCGCCTCGCGCGGGTGCGCCTTCTGCAGCGCCGTCCACACTGCTTCGGGGGTGGCCGGCATGCTGATATCCTCGGTCCCGATCGCGTCGGTGATCGCGTTGATGACCGCGGCCGGGGCCGCGATCGCGCCCGCCTCGCCACAGCCCTTGATGCCGAGCGGGTTCGATGGGCAGGGCGTCACCGTGGTGCCGACGACGAGCGGTGGCAGGTCCTGCGCACGCGGCATCGCGTAGTCGCTGAGCGAGCCGGTGATGAGCTGTCCGGAGTCGTCATAGACCGCGTGCTCCAGCAAGGCCTGGCCGATGCCCTGCACGATCCCGCCATGCACCTGGCCTTCGACGATCATCGGATTGATCACGACGCCGAAGTCGTCGACCGCGGTCCAGGCGACGATCTCGGTCATGCCGGTTTCCGGATCAATCTCGACCTCGCAGACGTGGCAGCCGGCGGGAAAGGTAAAGTTGGTCGGGTCGTAGAACGCGCCTTCCTTGAGGCCGGGTTCGAGCTGGTCGCCAGGGAACCGGTGGGCGACATAGGCGTTGAGCGCGACCTCGGCGAAGGTCGCCTGCTTGTCGGTACCGGCGACGGTGAACTTGCCGTCCTTGAACTCGATATCGGCCTCGGAGGCCTCCAGCAGATGCGCGGCGATCTTCTTGGCCTTGGCCTCGACCTTGTCGAGCGCCTTGGCGATCGCCGACATGCCGACCGCGCCCGAGCGCGAGCCGTAAGTGCCCATGCCGAACTGCACCTTGTCGGTGTCGCCGTGCACGATCGAGACATGGTCGATCGAAACGCCGAGCCGATGGGC